>CAZEZH010000163.1:0-6292 GCA_964516305.1 uncultured Halochromatium sp.
TCCCGCACCGCTAGCAATTGGCTGACAACGCGCTCCAAGTAGGTCGCGATGTAGTTGGGGAACCAGTCCTGTGGCGAGAGCGGACGATCGTAGAGCGGGGGATAGCCGCCCTACCACATCATCTGATCCAACGTCGGCGGGAGCGCGCTAACCGCATTCAGCTCGCCGATCGAGAATGGCAACAGTTCGATGCGCCCGACGCGTCCGGCCAGTGATTGCATGATCCCGGCGATCAGACCGAACTGCTGCGAGCCAGTTAGGATGAAATCGCCCATGCGGTGGCGCTCATCCAGATGCCCCTGCAGGTAGGACACCAGCTCGGGCACCCGCTGCACCTCGTCGATCACCGGGCCATCCGGAAACCGCGCTAGAAAGCCGCGCGGATCGTTCAGCGCGAATTCACGGGTCTCCGGGTTCTCGAGAGACGCATAGGGCCGTTCGGCGAACAGCGCCCGCGCGAGGGTGGTCTTTCCGGACTGGCGTGGTCCGGTGATCCGCAGCACAGGAAAGCCCTGCGCGAGACGATGAGCAGTGTGGGCAGCTTGGCGGGCGATCATTGCGCTGACCTTACAAATTGAAGGTTAAAACTGCAATTTGTATCACCCATCCTGACAAACAGGATTGCATTACCGCATCCTGGGGCGATCGTCAGCTTGCAGCGCCAACCAGGATCGCGGATAGGGCACCAGAAAAGTGCCTGGGGCTACTCATGGCATGGCCAAAAAGCACCGATACCTAAAAGATCGCAACATCCTGGGGATTATGTTGCAATCTCGGGTCATCAGGTACCATTTTGGTACATGCAATCGTTACAGACTAGGGGCTGGCACAAGCGCGCCTCGGTCTAGTCGCAGCACTCGCGACGACGGGCCTACCGCTCAATAGTGGCGCTGTCGAGCCTGCAACCAGCCATCGGCTCGTGAGCAGT
Organism: uncultured Halochromatium sp.; assembly: GCA_964516305.1. Taxonomy (GTDB): domain Bacteria; phylum Pseudomonadota; class Gammaproteobacteria; order Chromatiales; family Chromatiaceae; genus Lamprobacter. Next base: position 929 of record CAZEZH010000163.1, read on the forward strand.
GTCGGACTTTGGCACGAAACGCAAGGCCACAGCATGGATCACGCGACAAAGCATTTCAGCAAGAGGCACTAAAAAACACATCATGGCGAATTTGGCCACCGCGGATAGCGGCACCCAGCTCCAACGGCTCGAAGCAGCCATCGATCATCTCCTCAGCGAGGCCAAGCGCTGCGGCGCCAGCGCGGCCGAGGCCGGCGTCAGCGCTAGCACCGGGCTTGAGGTCGCGGTACGCATGGGCGAGATCGAGACGGTCGAGCATACCCGCGATCACGGGCTCGGCATCACCGTCTACTTCGGCAAGCGCAAGGGCTCGGCGAGCACGTCTGACCTAAGCTCAGGTGCCATCAGCGACGCCGTCGCTCAGGCCTGCAGCATCGCCAAGCACACCCAGGAAGACCCCTGCGCTGGGCTCGCGCCAGCCGAGCTTATGGCGACCGAGATCCCAGCGCTCGACCTGGAGCATCCCTGGGGCATCAGCGTCGAGGACGCAGTGCGCATGGCGACCGACTGCGAGGACGCCGCGCGCGCCCAAGATGCACGCATCGTCAACTCCGAGGGCGCTAGCCTCAGCACTCATGCTGGACTCAAAGTCTATGGCAATAGCCATGGCTTTGTCGGCGGCTATCCGAGCACCCGTCATGGGCTCAGCGTGGCCGTAGTCGGCAAGGTCGGCGACGATATGCAGCGCGACTACTGGTGGACCTCGGCTCGCGCGCCGGAGGACCTGGAATCCGCTGAGAGCGTCGGCCGCCGCGCTGCCGAGCGCACCGTCGCTCGGCTTGGCGCCCGACGGCTCGGTACTCGACGCGCGCCAGTGCTGTTTCGCGCCGAGCAGGCAGCCGGGCTGCTGCGTCACCTGTGTGGCGCGATCAATGGCTCCAGCCTCTACCGCAAGATGAGCTTCCTGCTCGATCAGCTCGGCGAGCCGATCTTCCCGGACTTCGTCCAGCTCAGTGAAGACCCGCTGCGTCCGCGCGGTCTCGCCAGCGCGCCCTTCGATGGCGATGGCGTCGCGACCGCACCGAAAGACCTCCTGCGCGACGGTGTGCTGCAGACCTATCTGCTTGATCACTACTCGGCCTGTCGGCTCGGCATGACCACCACCGCCAATGCCGGCGGCGTGCGCAACATGAGCGTCGGCATGAGCAATCGCGATCGCGCGGCGATGCTGCGCGAGTTGGGCACCGGGCTGTTCGTCACCGATCTGATGGGTCAGGGCGTGAACAACGTCACCGGCGATTATTCGCGCGGCGCCAACGGCTTCTGGGTCGAGAATGGCGAGGTCCAGTATCCAGTCGAGGAGATCACCATCGCCGGCAATCTGAAGGACATGTTCAAAGGGCTGGTTGCCATCGGCAACGACTGCGACTTCGTCGGCAGCACGACCACTGGCTCCTGGCTGCTCGATGAGATGACCATCGCCGGTGAGTGACATGATTGACCCGAGTCAAGCCATCGAGCAGACCATCGCTGCGATCGAGGCCGCCCCGGAATCGGCTGCTGCACTCACACTCTATGCGTTGGTGAGCACCCTGGAATACGATCGCGCCGGCCGTCTGTTCAAACTCAGTAAGCTCGGCGATCTAGCGCCGGAGCAGCGGCAGATTGCCTATGCCCTGATGGAGCGCTCGGTGGTTGAAGGCATCGGTGATCCCGCCTGGACCGAGGCCAAGGCGCGGATCGACCGCGCCATCCGTGGGGTTTGACTAAATGCCCTTTCAGTGCCGGCGAGGCGTGATCTGAACCGGATGCTGCTTGATGTAGGCCTCATCGAAATCGAGTTCGATCGCGAAGCCATCCTCTTCCTCGCGCAACTTGACCTGCTTGAGTTCAGGTAGTCTCACCGCGAGCCAGGTGGTCATCGCCGCGACCTGGGCCTCATCGTTGGTGACAATCGCGTTGGCCAGGTTCGCAGCGACGAATTGCGCCTTCTGCGCCAACGTTGGCATCTGGATGCGCTCAGCGTCGATATCGATGCCCTCAGCCTCCATCTTTTGATCCATCTTGTCGAGGTAGGCGCCTTGGTAGTCGGGCAGCGCCTTGGTGCGGTCGTACTCGATCTGAGCTACGCCGTTCAGTAGCACGGCCATCATCGTACTCATAGTCATTGGGACGGGATTCCTCTTTGCGGCAGGTCTACGCTCTGCACTCTGCGATCTGTCATCTACAACCGATGATGGGCGCTGTTAGTCTTGTGCATTAATTGTCGAGCACCCACTACGACAAGTCTCGATAGCGATCAATCAAGAGGCCAACCATGGCGAGCAAAACATCGACAACAGGACTGGCTGTCCCAAGCAAACGCCTAAGCCGCCTCTGGCATATGGGGCGTGCGACCACCGACTTCGCCAGCGGCATCGGCCTGCGCGGGATGATCGACCTCGCCCGAAGCAGCGAGGGTGATGGTCAGCGCATCCGCCTGAGTCCAGCGGCAACCGAACGCCTAACCAACCGTCTCGCCCGCATGCGCGGCGCAGTGATGAAGATGGGCCAGCTGATGTCGATGGATGGCTCCGACGTCTTCACGCCCGAGGCCGCCGAGATCATGGCCACCCTGCGCGATCGCGCCGAGCCGATGCCGCTGAGCCAGCTCAACCGCGTGCTCACCGCCGAATGGGGCACGGATTGGAACAAACAGTTCAAGCGCTTCGAGTTTCAGCCCATCGCCGCCGCTTCGATCGGCCAAGTGCATCGTGCCGAGACCCACGACGGCCGGCGCCTGGCGCTCAAGGTCCAGTTCCCGGGCGTGCGCGAGAGTATCGACAGCGACATCGCCAATCTTGGGTTCCTGAGCCGCAACTTCGGCATGATGCCGGAAGGCTTTGACCCGATGCCGATGCTTGAAGAAGCCCGGCTACAGTTGCACGAGGAGGCCGATTATGAGGCCGAGGCGGCATCGCTGCAGGCCTACCGCGCGCTAATCGGCGATGATCCAGACTTTCTGGTCCCTGCCGTGCACCAAGATCTCTCGACCTCGCGCGTGCTGGCGATGGACTTAGCCGAAGGCGTCTCGGTCGACCAGCTGACCGCCAGCCAATACAGCCGCAGCGAGCGCAACCGGGTTGCGACCCTGATGTCGCGGCTGATGATCCGCGAGCTGTTCGACTTTGCCTTGATGCAGACCGATCCAAACTTTGGCAACTTCCTCTACGACGCCGAGTCGCGTCGCATCGTGCTGCTCGACTTCGGCGCCACCCGAGCAGTGCCACCAGCGCTGATCGACGGCTATCGAGTGCTGGCCCGTGCGACGATTGCCAATGACCGAGCCGGCATACGGCAGGGTGCAGTTGCACTTGGCTATATCGGCGACGAGGTCCCCGCCGAGCAGGTCGCCCGCCTGATCGACCTGGTCAGTCTCTCCAGCGAGATCATCACCAGCGATGGCCCCTACGATTTTGGCAGCTCGACCCTGTTCGAGCGGGTCTTCGCGCGCGGCCGCGATATGTTCCAAGACAAGCAGTTCAGCCACATGCCGGAGCCCGCAACCATGTTCCTGCAGCGGAAGTTCGCCGGCATCTTCATGCTCTGCCGCCGTCTGCGTGCCGAGGTTGATCTGCGGGAGATGCTGGAGCCCTACCTAATGCAGCAAGGCGAACAACTCGATCCGACAGGCTTCTGACCAGCTAGTCACCTGATCGACCAGACGGCGGCCAAGCGCATTGCGATCTATCAATGAGTTTATTAGAACATTCTTAAATACTGCCCGATAACATTCTTTATCGGAGCAGTACCATGACCAAGACACCGCAGCAGGGATATCACCCCCTCTATTTCCTCGCCGCCCTCGGCGCGGGCGGGCTGACCGTCACCTTCTTCCTCTACTTCATGTTCCTGGTGCCACACCCGGAGACCCCGGTGGTCACCGCCAATGATCTGCTGCTCCTTTGGGCGACCGGTGCCGACTGGGTGCGCCCCCTCATCATCCTCGGCATCGCCGGCATGCTGGCGATGGCTACGATGCATATCCGGCTGCTGATCTGGAACCTGCTGCAATATCGGCGCTGGCGCAAGACGACCGATCTCGCAGAGATCGAGGCCCGCAACAAGGATGTGTCTTTCATGGCCATCCCGCTGACCCTGACCATGACCATCAATGTGCTGTTCGCGGTCGGTGCCGCCACCATCCCTGGACTCTGGAGCATCGCCGAGTACCTGTTCCCGGGCGTGCTGGTGATGCTGATCATCCTTGGCGCTGCGGCCCTGCGCATGTACGGCAACTACCTCTCCCGACTGGTGATGACCGGCTCGTTCGACTTCATCGGCAACGCCAACCTGAGTCAGATGATGCCGATCTTCGCCTTCGCGATGATCGCCGTGGCCTTCGCCGCACCGGGCGCGATGAGCCAGAATCAGCTCATCAATGCTATCGGGCTGTTCTTCGCGATCTTCTTCTTGAGCCTCTCGGCGCTGCTCGGCTTCGTCAAGCTGGTGGTCGGCGTCAACGCCATGCTGCGCCATGGGCTTACCGCCAGTGCCTCGCCCAGCCTGTGGATCTTGATCCCGATCCTGACCCTGTCCGGGATCACCCTAGTGCGGCTGATCATGGGGCTGCAGCATGGGTTCGACCTGACGGTGCCGAAGCCCGCGCTATTCGTGCTGACCTCGATCATCCTCTCGCTCGAGATCCTGTTCGGCCTGCTCGGCTACGTGGTAATGCAGCGGCTTGGCTACTTCCGTGACTATCTGCGCGGCGAGCAAAAGAGCCCCGGCGCCTACAGCCTGATCTGTCCCGGCGTGGCCTTCTTCGTCTTCGGTTGGTTCTGGATCATGTTCGGGCTGGTCGGCAACGATATCGTCACACCGCTAACGCCGACCTTCTTCGCGCTGATGCTGCCGCTGATCCTGGTGCAGTGGAAGAGTCTCGAGACCTTGCTCAAGCTGAACCGTAAGCTGTTGCGGAAACCTGCGCAGCCACAAATCGCGACCTGAAGACCGCTCTTAACCAAAAGTACCGATCGCTGCCGCCAGCTCTGGATGCTGAGCGGCATGCTCAGCGAGTGGTACACCGGCGGCGATCGCCTCCCAGGCCTGGCGTAGGCTCGCCGCTCCGCCGCGCGGCCCCATCGGATGGCTGAACACCCCACGTCCCGGCACGAAGCCGAAATCCGCATTGCCGACATGCTCATGCACACCTGGCAGTGTCACCGCCGAATCACTGCCGCCCGGCACCGGGAGACAGGGCTTGATCGCTCCCATCGGCTCGACGCAGGCGGCGATACATTCCAGCACCTCATCCTCCGACGTCATCATGCGCGGACCGAAGCCGGGCATGATCACCACATCGAATCCGGCCAGACGCTGCAGCTTGGTCCAAACCCGCGTATGCACGCCGAAATAGGGCAGCCGGCTCGAGGCGGCGATCAA
>CAZEZH010000164.1:0-6228 GCA_964516305.1 uncultured Halochromatium sp.
GTACGCGCCGGATCTCAATCCGATCGAATTCATCTGGAAAACGATCAAGCGGGTGGAAAACGATCAAGCGGGTGATTTCAGTCAGCTTCATCAGCTCGCTCGATGAGTTGCGCAGCCAGATTCGCAGAACCTGGAATGAATCCGCTCAGTACTGCTCCTATGCCCGGTGGTGGATCGAGCGCTTCCTGCCGCATGCCTTAGACTATAATGAATTTTGCGGATTACTATAAGGCCAAGGGGTGGAGCGGACTATTCCATGAGTTGCAGGCGACACATTCAGGATAAAATGGGCATCATGGAGAGTGGGTGTTTTGCACCCGCTCTGGTCGTTATCACCCAATTGATCTAGGGTTGACAGCGGTGGATAAGGGACTTTCATACGGCATTGATCTTGCGGTTATTCGTTTTGGCAACGGCGTCTGTCAGAAGGCGCCTGAGCGCGGGCAGTTCGCTAGCAATCTGCATTCAAGACGAGGAGCAGCAACCCATGAGCACGTTACCGAATCAAACCTGGCAGTCGCAGCCCGAGCGCAGCTTGCTCGACAACATCCGCGGTCTCGGTCGGGGCGGTCCGCAATTGCTGAAGGAATTGGCCGCGCAGGCGGATGTGAGATTGGACGGCCATCGACCCTGGGACATCCGCGTTCATGATCTGGCGTTCTACGACCGGGTTTTGAGCGCCGGCTCGCTGGGTCTCGGCGAGTCCTACATGGATCAGCAATGGGATGCACCGGCGCTCGACGAGACCTTCACCCGGTTGCTAGGAAGCGGCATCGAAGACAGGCTATACGGGGCCGCTGGGCTCGGTCTGCGGCTACGGATCGCGCTGCTCGTGCTGCGTACTCGGCTATTGAATCTGCAGAGCCAGAAGCGGGCCTTCCAGGTCGGCGAGCAGCACTACGATGTCGGCAATGACCTGTACGAGGCCATGCTCGACCCGACCATGAGCTATAGCTGCGGCTATTGGGCCGAGGCCGAGGATCTGGAAAGCGCCCAGCGCGCGAAGCTGGATCTGATCTGCCGCAAGCTTGAGCTGGAGCCCGGCGAGCGAGTGCTCGACATCGGCTGCGGCTGGGGTGGCTTGGCCGAGTACATTGCGCGTCATTATGACGTGCAGGTGGTCGGGTTGACCGTCTCGCGCGAGCAGGCGCAGCTGGCACGGCAGCGCTGCGCCGGGCTGCCGGTCGATATCCGACTCCAGGATTATCGGGAGCTGGACGGGCGCTTCGACAAGATCGCCTCGGTGGGTATGTTCGAGCACGTCGGCCGCAAGAACGACGCGGCCTTCTTCGATACCGCAGCGCGGCTGCTGAAAGAGGAGGGTCTGTTCCTGCTCCATACCATTGGGACCAGCGCCGCCAGTCCGGTCAATGATCCCTGGATTGACCGCTACATCTTCCCCAACGGCGAGCTGCCGAATGCCGAGCAACTCGCCCAGGCACTGAGACCGCGCTTCGTGCTCGAGGACTGGCATGCGTTCGGAGCGGATTACGACCGCACTCTGATGGCCTGGTGGGCGAACGTCGAGCAGGCTTGGCCGGCGCTTGCCAACGCCGGCTACGACGAGCGCTTCCAACGCATGTGGAAGTACTACCTGCATTGCTCGGCGGGGTTCTTCCGCTCTCGCAGTGGCCACCTGTGGCAGTTGGTGCTGAGCCATCCGGGCGGGCGCAGCGAAACCTATCGCGCGCCGCGTTGAGGCCGGCCTGGCCGGCGCGACCGACCTGCGCTGGCCAGGGGCGTCTGCCGGCGTAGCATTGGCTCCCTGGGAGACGGGTCCACCAATATCCGAAGGTCGACCACCAGGGGAAAATGATCGGACCCGATCGCCGGCCCTCGCCTGACATTCGTCACGGCGACCGGCCCCCGCACGAGCACGTGATCGATTGGAATGCGCGCCGGCCACAAGGAACGCGGCCAGGTCGCGATGTAGCCCTGTCCTGCTGCGGCCATGCGTAGGTCGGCGGCCTGCATCAGATCGCGAAAATGCGGCGACCAAGGGGTCGTATTGAAGTCTCCCGCCACCAGCAGCTGCGGGCGAGCAGCGCGCACAGGGTTGCCAGCACAAGCCCGACGGCGGCTAACCAAAGGATCGACTTGAGGGTCAGCTGTTGTGCCATCGGGAGGGTTGACGGGCTGAAGCTCGTCAGCTGGAGCCTGGGTCACCTGCGAAACAGCCAGAGAAACAGCGATAGCAGGAGACTGAGCAGAATCCCGGTCGTCAAGGGCATGTAGAAGCGGAAGCCCTCGCGCTCGACCAGGATGTCGCCGGGCAGCCGCCCAAGCGGTAGCTTCGAGAGCCAGGGCCACAGCAATCCGATGACCAGGATGGTGACGCCGATGATGATCAATGCTCGCTGCATCTAGGACGGCCTCATGCCGCCGCCTTCGGCGGCCTGTGGAGCAGAGGTTGGATCGACGCGACGGCCGCTGTCGTAGAGAACCCCAAAATGCAGGCGTCGGGGCTCGGAGTCGCTGCGGTGACCGGCATAGCAGTCAACGCGCAGCAATGCGTCGTCGACCGTGCTGGCCTTAGTGTCCGGAAGCTCATGCATTCTCTGAATTCCTGTGCTGATCGCGGCAGTGCTGTTGCTCCAATCGGAGGCCCTGGGCTTGATCGATAAGCAGATCTCGCGCCGGGAAGACGAGGATGATGCCCACGCCCGACTTGACCTGTTATCTGATCGGTATTTGTAGATTCGGGACAGCGGTGGGGTGCTAATCCCCCGATAGCGGTTCTTTTGGCCAGGTGTGGTTTCGATGCAGCCAGTGGCAGGCGAGGTTGCCGTGTTATTAAAGCACGCAAACGCGCTATTCCTGAGCCTGAAGGCAGTGGCCAGGGTTCGATTACCACCACCAGACCACGACCGCCGCTGCGAGCAACGTCAACCCGAGCGCCATATAACGATAGTTGAGATACCAGGGCGTGTCCGCCAGCTCTTCGCTCTCCTGCCGCCAGAGCGCTGGACGCCAGATGCAGCGCTGGACCTTCTCCGGGTCCGGCGGTGCGGTTGCCAGGCTCACGGTAACCAGGATTAAGGCGCTGAGCGCGAACATGATCCCGGCGGCATAGAGGTACTGGAGCGGTAGCCAGTCGAGCAGTTCGTTGGCGGCCCAGCCAAGGATACCCAGGGGCACGCCGATCACCAGCGTTGCCAAGGCGCCGGCATTGTTCGCCCGCGGCCAGAAGATGCCGATGATGAACACGGCTGTCACCGGTGGCGTGATGTAGGACATGAACGACTGCAGGTACTGCCAGAGGGTCGGAAACTGCAGCACGATCGGGGACCACAGGATCGCCGCGATCATGAAGCCGACCGTTGACCAGCGGCCCCAGCGCGCCAGTCCCTGGTCACTGGTCTGCGGGCGCAAGGTGCGGACGAAGTCCATCGTGAACAGGGTTGCCGAGGAGTTGAAGATCGCCTCCAGGCTGGACAGGATCGCGGCGACGAAGGCAGCCAGCAGCAGGCCGCGCAGACCCACGGGCAGCAGGTCGACGACCATGGTCGGAAACACCAGATCCGGGCGCTCGAGGTCCGGGTAGAGGGCGACGGCCAGCACGCCGGGCATGACCAGGATGAACAGGTTCGGCAGTTTCAGCAGGCCGGCGAACAGGGCGCCCCAGCGGCCGTGATCGAGGTTGTGGGCGCCCAGTGCGCGCTGCACGACGAACTGGTTCGTACACCAGAAATAGGTACCGATGACGAGCACCCCGGTGAGGATGCCAGGCCAGGGCAGCAGCTCGTCGTCTGCGGGTCGGATGAGGTGCAGCGCATCGGGTGGCGCCGCCTGGACCACCGCATCCCAGGATGGCACCGCCTGCCAGGCCAGCACCAGCACCAGTGTGCCGCCGATCATGATCATGGCGGCCTGCAGCGCATCGTTGATGACGACGGCATTGAGACCGCCAAAGAAGATATAGACTCCGGCGATCAGCGCCCCGGCCGCGAGCAGCGGCCACATCGGCACCGACGGGAACAGGGCTTGGCCGACCATAGCACCGGCATAGAGCGATGCCGGCGCATCGATCAGCGTTACGGCAACGAGCAGGAAGCCTGAGAACGCCAGCCGCGGCTCGCGGCCGAAGCGGGACTCCAGGAACTGCGGGGCCGTGTAGATGCGCGCGCGCAGGTAGAGCGGCAGCAGGAACAGCACGAACAGCACCAGGATCACCGCCGGCAGCCATTCGTAGTGGTAGACGGCGATGCCGTCGTTGTAGCCGCTGCCGGGCAGCCCGATGAAGCTCCCGCCACTCATGTTGGCGACATAGAAAGACAGGCCGATGATCGGCCAGCGTAGCGCGCGGCCGCCGAGGAAGTAGCCCTCGGTGCCCTTGCGGGTGATGCGTGCCGCCCACCAGCCGAATAGCAGCCGCGTGCTGATCACATAGAAGGCGACGATCGCAAGGTCCCAGGGGCTGATCTGCATGTTTGGCATGGCGCTCTCCATTCAGAGGAAGGCTACTCGTCAGAGATGGCTACTCGGCGATGGCCCTTGTCATCGAGCTCGGCACGCGTTCGGTCCAAGGCGGGTAGCCTCCAACCTTGCGGTCGATAAGTCACGGGCGATGTCCTGCAGCGGGCAGGCTTCAGTGGCAGCAAACGACGTGCCCACTATCAAGCGCGGATATAGCCACAGCTCGCCCTGTGCGCTGTCAAGGCAAGGTCTTGCTGGCCCACAGTTTGCTGCCTGGGCCGGTGACTGAAGTTGATGCACAACCCGCGACCATAAAGGAGGCCACCATGGCAGCAAACGATCAACCCTCCGAGATTGGCCTCATCGGCCTGGCGGTGATGGGCCAGAATCTGGCGCTCAATATCGCCGACCACGGCTTTCGCATCTCGGTCTACAACCGGACCACCGAGAAGATGGAGACCTTCGTCGACAGCCATCCGGACACGCCCGGTGGACTGGTTGGTTGCGCGACGGTCGAGGCGTTGGTGAGCTCGCTAAAGCGACCGCGCAAGATCATCGTCATGGTCAAGGCTGGCAGCGGTACCGACGCCGTCATCGATCAGCTCGCGCCTCTGCTCGACGAGGGCGACATCCTCATCGACGGCGGCAACAGCAAGTGGACCGAGACCATCGCACGCGAGCAGCGGCTCGCCGAGCGCGGGCTGCGCTTCATCGGCAGCGGCATCTCCGGCGGCGAGGAGGGCGCGCGCTTTGGGCCCTCGCTGATGCCCGGCGGGCAGGAAGATGCCTGGAAGGCGCTGGAGCCGGTCTGGACGGCGATCGCCGCCAAGGTCGATCCCGACACGGGCAAGCCGCTGCTCGGCGCCAAGCCCGGCAAGCCGATCGAAGGTGGCGAGCCCTGTACCGCCTACATCGGCCCGGACGGCGCTGGTCACTATGTCAAGATGGTGCACAATGGCATCGAGTACGGTGACATGCAGATGATCTGCGAGGCCTATGACCTGATGCAGCGCCTCGCCGGCATGCGTCCGGCCGAGATCGGCCAGACCTTCGCGCGCTGGAACCAGGGCGTGCTCGACTCCTATCTGGTCGAGATCACCGCCGATGTGCTGCAGCAGACCGATCCGGTCACCGGCGAGCCCTTCGTCGACGTCGTTCTCGATGCGGCCGGCCAGAAGGGCACCGGCAAGTGGACCAGCATCAACGCCCTCGACATGGGCGTGCCGGCACCGACCATCGCCGAGGCGGTGTTTGCCCGCTGCATCAGCGCCTTCAAGGACGAGCGTGTCGAGGCCGCCAAGATCCTTGCCGGTCCCGAATCTGATCCCGAATCTGATTCGGTAAGAGGGCAGGTGGCCGAGGAGGATCGGGACGCCTTGCTGGAGGCCATCCACGACGCCCTCTATTGCGCCAAGATCTGTTCCTACGCGCAGGGCTTCGAGCTGATGCGCGCGGCCCAGGCCGAGTATGGCTGGACGCTCGATTTCGGCGAGATCGCGCGAATCTGGCGCGGGGGCTGCATCATCCGCGCAGACTTCCTACAGAAGATCACTGAGGCCTATCGGCATGAGCCCGAGCTGGCCAATCTGCTGCTTGCCCCGCATTTCAAGGAGGCCATCGACCGCGCCCAGCCCCACTGGCGCAAGGTCGTCGCGCTGGCGGCCCAGCACGGCGTGCCGGCGCCGACCTTCGCCGCGTCACTGGCCTATTACGACAGCTATCGCTCGGCACGCCTGCCGCAGAACCTGCTCCAGGCCCAGCGCGACTACTTTGGCGCCCACACCTATGAACGGGTTGATCAACCCCGTGGGC
>CAZEZH010000165.1:0-6011 GCA_964516305.1 uncultured Halochromatium sp.
CGCCGCCAGCAGCAGGCGGCTATGAATCGTCTCCTAATGGAAGCGCCGGTTGAAGCGATCTGGAGCCAGATCGCGGCTCGCCCACGCGGCAATCGCCTTGCGGGTGAAGTCAGGAACGGCCGCCATTTTGGTGTAGCGCCGAGATACACATCGTCGACTTGGACGTCGCCACTGAGCGTATAAGCGCTGTCGCGCTCGCTCATGGCCTGCATCAGCTTGTGCTGGATCAGCCAGGCGGTGGGATAGCTCACGCCCAGCAGCCGTTTCAGGGCCAGCGCAGTCGTTCGAGTTCAGCCTCGCAGAGCGCCTCGGTGCCAAGCAACACTGGCTACCGCTGACCCTGGCCCTCAATAGCCTGAATCGCAGTATCGGCCATGAGCACGCCTATCCGTTCGTGCCGGCATCCCCGGCGATCGAGAAGCTGCGCTTTGTGCATCGCCTGGTCAGGGCCTGATGCACTGGCCCGCGCCGCAAGACATTCGCATCGGTCCGGTATCGGCGTTACAGACGAAGATCAGTTCATCGCTGGACATGCGTCGTGGCTCCGAGTGCAGCCTCTTGCTCCCTGAACTGAGTAGGCGTTCGCGTCGGCGCCAGCGGCAGGCGCAACAGACGCGGCAGGGTCTGCCAAGCTGGCTCATCATGATGACCGGTGCCGAAGACGATCTGTTGCAGGTCCGGGCGCAGTCGGAAGCTGCCGAACAGCCGATCCCAGAACGAGAACACCGTGCCGTAGTTGGAGTTGGTCTCGCGCGCAATCCGCGAGTGATGCACACGGTGCATCGAGGGCGGCACGATCAGCCTGCGCAGCCGCGCATCCCAGTGGCTCGGCACGCGCACATTGCTGTGATGGAAAAGGATGATCACCAGCATCACCGACTTGTACAGGATCAGCTGCGTCAGCCCCATACCTAAGGCCAGGATCACCAGCGGGTTCAACAACGACGAGATCAGCAGCTCACCAGGGTGGAAGCGCAAGGCCGTGGTCGCATCCATCGCCGGATCGGTATGGTGGACTTGATGGAAGCGCCAGAGGAACGGGATCTCATGGTTAGCGCGATGCCAGGCGTACATCCAGAGATCGAACAGCAACACCGCCAGCGCCAACGTGAGCGCCGCCCCAAGCAGGCCATGGAACGGCCAGCCATCGAAACGCGGGCCATCGAGCGGCAGCCAGTGCAGCAGCCCAATGCCATGCCGCTCGGCGAAGGCGATCGCACCGAGCAACAGCGGTGCAAGCAGCACGCCGAGGGCGCCGTTCAGCGCAGCCAGGCTGCCATTGCGCAGCCCGTGGCGCAGGCGTTGCTCGCGCCCCAGGTAGAAGGGCATGGTGCCTTCCAGCACCAGCAGCGCCGTTAGCACAATCAAGCCAATGATCAGGTCTGGGGTCATCTTGATTGGTCAATCGCCATCGTTTACTCGGCTCAGTGCACGAAGTCTGTCGCCTCACCCGCGCCCTGCCTCATAGCGGCGCCGCAGCGCTTCCGGTGAGGCCCCGAGCGAGAAGCGCAGCATCAGCTCCGCATTCAGAAGCTGCTGGCTCAGGATACCGTTTTCCAGAAAACGTACCGCTGAGGTTGTGACCGCTGCCGGCAGCTTTTTGATCCGCTTGCGGGTGCGACGGCGTGCACGACTGAGCAGATCGACATCCTCGAACAACGGCCAGTCCGGGAAGCCGCCGATGGCAGCGAAGAGGGAGCGCCGGATCAAGATGCCTTGATCGCCGAAGCTGGTCAGCGAGCTGTCGAAGCGCGAGAAGAAGGAATAAGTGGCAAGCAGCCAGTGCGCGTGATCGAAATGCAGCCGGAAACAGGCAATCTGCGTCTTGGGATCGGCAAAAGCATTGCTCACCACGCCTGGCGCCTCGACCGGCAGCGCGGTGTCATCGTGCAAAAAGAGCAGCAACGGGCCAGTCGCGCGCGCAGCGCCAGCATTGCACTGAGTTCCGCGCCCACGCGGTGCACGCAGCCGCTGGATACCAGGAGCAACGGTTGAATCAACGCCGTTATCGATACGCATGCTGGCGCTTCCGCTGCTAACCTGCCCAGCAGGCTGATCAGTTAGATCCGCAGGCTCGACGACGATGATCTCAGCCGCCGGAAACAGTTGGCGATGCGCTTCGATGCGCACCGCGAGTTGATCGGTAAACCGCCGCGTCGGGATGATGATCGACAACCTCAAGCGCTATTCCTTCTCTTCATCGGGCCTCGGACAGGCCTGCATGGATCAGTAGCGGATACATCGCCAAGCCGAACTGCCGCGCTGCGCAGGACACCTCACAAACAACCCGGCCTCCACCGCAGATCCAAGGTGTACGGATACTCTCCAGCCGGCTCCTCAGGCGGCGGATCGATATCGCCCGGCGTATGCCCCATGGGCCTAAACCGCGCAATCCGCCGGCTCTCGGCCTCGTAGCCGTTGACCGGAAAGCGCTCGTCGGCGCGGCGGCCGGGATGCGAGACGTAGTACGTGCAGCCGCCCAAGCTGGCCCGATTCCAAAGATCGACCAGATCGAAGATCAGCGGGCCCTGCGCAGGAATCATCGGATGCAGCCCCGACGGCGGGCTCCAGGCCTTGAAGCGCACACCGGCGACATACTCGCCTTTTCGTCCGGTCGGGCGCAGCGGTAGCCGACGACCGTTGCAGCTCACCACGTGGCGTGTGTCAGTCAGCCCATTGACCTTGATCTGCATCCGCTCCACCGCCGAATCAACGAAGCGCGCGGTGCCCTGCGCGGTGACCTCCTCGCCGAGCACATGCCAGGGCTCGATCGCGCCGCGCAGCTCGAGCCGGATGCCATTGGCGGTGACCAGATCGCCATAGTGCGGGAAGCGGAACTCGAAAAAGGGATCGAACCAGCCCGACTCGAAGGCATAACCGGCGCGCTGCAGATCGCAGATCACGTCTTCGAAGTCCTGCCGCACGAAATGCGGCAGCAAGAAGCGATCATGCAGCTCGGTGCCCCAGCGGATCGGCGCACGGGTGTAGGGCTGCTTCCAGAAACGCGCGACCAGCGCCCGCAGCAGCAGCATCTGCGACAGACTCATGCGCGCATGCGGCGGCATCTCGAAGGCGCGTAACTCCACCAGGCCCTGCCGGCCGCTGGCCGAATCGGGCGAGTAGAGCTTGTCGATGCAGAACTCGGTGCGATGGGTGTTGCCGGTGACATCGGCCAGCAGATTACGCAGTACCCGGTCGACGATCCAGGGCTGAGTCACCTGCCCGGCCGGCATCTGCTGGAAGGCGATCGCCAGTTCGTAGAGGCTATCGTCGCGCGCCTCGTCGACCCGCGGCGCCTGACTGGTCGGGCCGATGAAGGTGCCCGAGAACAGGTACGACAGGCTCGGATGATGCTGCCAATAGGTGATCAGGCTCTGGATCAGATCCGGCTTGCGCAGCAGCGGACTGTCGGCTGGGGTCGGACCACCGAGGGTCACATGGTTGCCGCCGCCGGTGCCGGTGTGGCGGCCATCCAGCATGAACTTCTCGGTGCCGAGCCGGGTCTGGCGCGCCTCTTCATAGAGGATCTGGGTATCGCGCACCAAGTCATCCCAGGAGCTGGCCGGATGCACATTGACCTCGATCACCCCCGGGCCTGGCGTCATCGACAACTTCTGCAGGCGCGCATCACGCGGTGGCTCGTCGCCTTCGATGATGATGCGCTGATCGGTCTCAGCGGCGGTCGCCTCGATCGCGGCGATCAGCTCCAGCCAGTGCTCGAGATGGGTCAGCGGCGGCATGAAGCAGTACAGCCGACCCTCGCGCGGCTCGATGCAAAGCGCGCTGCGGACCAGATTAGCCGGGTCGTCATCGGGCAGCGCATCCAGCGGCAGCCGATAGCCCATCGGAGAATCGCCGGGGATCAAGAATAGGTTGCCATCGCGCAGCGACCAACGCCCGCTGTCCCAGCCAGAGCGCGGCTTGCTATCCGGTCCCAAAGCCGACGGCGTCAACCCAACCCAACGCAGCGGCAGCGCATAGCCGACAACGTGATCCAGCCCCTGACTGAAAACCCGCGCGAGCCGCGCACGCTCGATCGGGTCCCTCAGCTTGCTGTCGAGCGGGTTGACGTTGGCCGGCAGCCGCGCTTCCTTCCACAGATAGTAGAAGACATCCTCATACGCGGGCTGCGCATGCGCCGGATCGACGCCCAGTTTGGTCGCCAGGGTGGCGATGAAACAGGCCGCATCCTCGGGCCCTTGGCCCTGCTCATCGCGCTCATCGCCCATCAGTGCCTCATCCTGCCACACCGGCGCGCCATCCTTGCGCCAGTAGCAAGACAGCGCCCAGCGCGGCAACTGCTCGCCCGGAGACCACTTGCTCTGACCGATGTGCAGCATCCCGCCTGGCGCAAACTGATGCTTCAGCCGCAGCAGCAGTTCCTCGGCCAGCACCTTCTTGGTCGGGCCGAGCGTGGCAATATTCCACTCGGCCCCGTCCATATCGTCGCTCGAGACGAAGGTCGGCTCGCCGCCCATGGTCAGACGCACATCCTGCTGGCTCAGCTCGGCGTCAACGGCATGACCGAGCGATTCAATCGCCGCCCATTGCTCGTCGGTATAGGGTTTGGTGACGCGCGGGTCCTCATGGATGCGCTTGACCCGATTGTGGAAGTAGAACTCGACCTCGCTCTCGCTTGTCGTCCCGGTAATGGGTGCCGCCGAGACCGGGTCCGGCGTGCAGGCGAGCGGGATATGACCCTCGCCAGCGAACATACCCGAGGTCGGATCGAGGCCGATCCAACCCGCCCCCGGGATATAGACTTCAGCCCAGGCGTGCAGATCGGTAAAGTCATCCTCCGGCCCGCTGGGACCGTCGAGCGCCTTTACATCGGCGGTCAGCTGCACCAGGTAGCCGGACACAAAGCGAGCCGCCAGCCCAAGCCGCCTTAGGGTCTGCACCAAAAGCCAAGCGGTATCGCGACAGGAGCCACGCGTCAGCGTCAGGGTCTCCTCGCAGCTCTGGATACCGGTCTCCATCCGCACCACATAGCCGATGGTTTCTTGCAGGCGCTGATTCAAATCGACCAGGAAATAGACCGTCTCACGACGGCTGCGATCGATGCTCTTGACCCAGGCATCGAACTTCGGCCCGCGATCCTTGATCTCCAGGTAGGGTGCCAACTCCTTCGTCAGCTGGCCGTCATACTCGAACGGAAAATAGTGGGCATGCTCATCGACGAAGAAGTCGAACGGATTGATGGTGATCATCTCTGCGATCACATCAACCTCAACGCTCAGTGTGTTGGCCTTCTGCGGGAAGACCAAACGGGCCAGATAGTTGCCGAACGGGTCCTGCTGCCAGTTGAGAAAATGTTCGCTCGGCTCGATGCGCAGCGAGTAGGAGCGGATCGGCGTGCGGCAGTGCGCCGCCGGGCGCAGCCGAACGGTATGTGGGGCAAGCGCCACCGATCGATCAAAGCGATATTCGGTTTTATGGTTCAGCGCGACTAGGATGGCCATGACCGGCGATGCTCCTAAGGCGAGGCTCTTAAGGCGAGGCTCTTAAGAGGAGAGCGGGCGGTGATAATCGCTCTACTGTACCGTGAAACTGAGGCCATCGGCGCCGTCGAGACGCAGGCAGCTGGCATCCGTATCATAGCGAGTCACGAGCGCTGACTTGGCCCGGTCGCTCGGCTGGCGCAACCACTCGACTCGGAGCACACTCATGACCGCCGCCGCCTTCCGTCCGCCACCTGGCGGTATCTTCCTGCTTCTGCTGCCGTTGCTCCTGCTCGGCCTACACTACGGCTACGAAGCCTACATCGCTGACGCCTGCCTCGAGCGCGGCGGCTCCTTCGACTACGAGACCTGGACCTGCTCGGTCAGCGCCCAGTTCGACGCTGCCCGCCCATACCTCCATCGCCACTGGGGCAAGGCCGTGATCGCGCTCAGCTTCTCGCTCAGCGGGCTGATCGTGCTGTTGTTGAGCTGGTTGCGGCATCGTCAACGCTGAAGCAAACTGCCAGTTCGCTAACAGGGGCTGAACGGAGCCGGACCACTATAGATGGA
>CAZEZH010000166.1:0-5776 GCA_964516305.1 uncultured Halochromatium sp.
CATGGCCATGGACGGCCCTTCAGATCAGTAGGCGCAACCATCAGTTGAGAGCAAGATCATGAGTGAAGCCCTACAAACCGCCATCGCCAGCCAGCGGTTGCTCCTGCAAACGCGGCTCTCGGCCGCCTTGTCTCGGCTGCAGAGACCCTGCCGCGAGGCCTGGGGCGACCGCGCCGCATTGGAGCAGGCGCTCAGCGAGGCCATGGAGATGCTTCCCTACTGCAAGTACCTTTATCTACTCGATCACCAAGCACGGCAGATCACCGCCAATGTCGCGCGCGGAGGCCTACTGCCGGAGCACTTTGACCGCGATCGGACGTCTCGGCCTTATATGGCCGAGGCTCTCTCGGGAACCGACTTTTCGCTGTCTTCAGCCTATCTGAGCCGCAATAACCGGCGCCCGTCGCTGACGGCAGTGCAGCGGTTGACCAGCAGTGACGGGGAGCTGCTCGGCTACCTCGGGGCCGATTTCGACCTGCGCGACCTGCCTTTGACGCGCGAGCTCTGTCGTCAATCCGACCAATGGCTGCAGCTCAAAGGCGACCCGGCCATCCGCGGTGCGCTGTTCTATCAGCAACGGGTCGACAGCCTGATGGACAGCCGCATCGACGCCATCCTCGATCTGGTCATCGAGTTAATGAGCTCCCACGGCGTCTTCCACGGCAAGCTCCATTTCTCAAGCTCACGCGCTACGCTCTGGCTACTCGACGACCCCTACCATTTCCGAGTGCTCGATTACGAAGACCTGAGCGATCCAGCGATCTGCCTGGCCTATCCGCAGCGCGCCTATCCTGACGACGCAGCGATTCCCAACGCGCGGATACGCGCAATCTTCAACCAGTTCCGCGAGCTGCGCTTTATGGACGAGAACATCTATCTGCGCTCAGGCTCGCTGAACATCATGAATGGGCTGGTCGCGCTCAACTTCTCCTGCGACGGCTCGCACTACATGCGCTGGGACGAGTTTCTCGACAAGCGAATGGATTTCTGGCTTGGCTCGGCTGCGCCAACCTGCAGCGAGAGCGAGAAACCCAAACCCGCGGATTGACCATGTGTCGCCCCGGATAACCGACAAGCTCAGTCGCCACAGCGATCAAGAACAGATTTGGTCACGGGTCTGGCCTGAATGAACATCGACGGCGGCACACTCGGAACGCAGAGGGATCAACTGCGCGGCGACCACCAGCGCGACAGGCGCTGGGAGAAGGTGCGATCGGGCACGCCCTCGTAATGCGAGACATCGTTGAACAGCCTGAGACGGGCCCGGACCGGACTGACGAAATCGAGGATATTCAAGGCCGCCGGACTCTGATCCAGCCGATCGCGATAACCGCGCGCATCAAACCCAAGCAGGCTGCTGATCAGTAGCCGGTTGGTGCCTTTATGGCAGACCACCAGCACCGAGCCATGCTCATGCTGCTCGACGATGCGGCGCACCACTGGTAGCGCCCGCGCAAGGACGTGCACGCCGGATTCGCCATCGCGCGGCGCCACCGTGAGCGGGTCTTCCTGCCAATTCTCGTACTCATCGCCATACTGGGCCTCGACCTCGGCCCGGGTCTTTCCTTCCCAGTGGCCGTAATCGATCTCGCGCAGCGCCGAATCCACGCGCACCTCGGCGCCATGCGGCTTGGCCAGAATCCGCGCCGTCTCTACCGTGCGCCCCATGGGGCTCGCGTAAACGGCATCGATCTGCTCGTCGGCGAGACGTGTGGCGAGGTTCGTGACCTGCTTGCGCCCGTCCTCAGAGAGCGGCACGTCGGTCGCGCCCGAGAAGCGGTCTTCTGCAGTCAGCTCGGTCGCACCATGGCGAACCAAGAAAAGTCGCGTTGGCATGCTCGTCACTCAGATGGCTTTTCGATGACTGCTAGTTGCGGTCACAGTCTCAGTTCGCAAAGGCCAACAGAGCATGTGCACGCGACTCGCCGATCAGGCTCTCGTTGAACCGACACCAACCTTCTCGAGCTTGATCCGTTTAGACCATGAAGCGACGCCCGAGTAGACCGCGACGCCGCTCAGAACGCACGCGGACCGGTGCAAATTGAAAGTGATCCTCAGCTGTCGCCGAATCCAAGTACAGATCCATCGGCACATAGTCCCAGCCGCGCCGGCGTTCGAACCGGTATAACCGCTTACTAAGCTCGGGGCGATATTGCAAGCGCCTCGGAGTCTCCGCGCTCGTGGAGTCTCGAAACGGGCTTCTGGCCGGGTGCCAGACTAACGCTCGGTCTTTAGGTCGTGCTGTTGCCGTCGTCATGCTCCCTCCTCACTGTCATCGGCTAAGGGGTCGGCGCTCGGTGATCGAGCACCGCTTACCCACTACTATAGTCGGTTTACTGGAAAACATTGTGGTTTTCCTGAATGCGCAAGACGCTGTCGCGGAGACGAAGGCTACAATACAATTCCATGCACCGAGGGAGGTAAGCGATGAAAAGTCCTTTACTTTTGAGGCTATTACTATCGGTTATGTTCGTGTTCTCGTCACTGGCGTTGACCCAACCCGCGTTGGCCCAACCCGAGGATGTCCCACAGAGCGCGAGCCCGTTCGATACCGAAGTCCTGCTGCGCGCCGATGACCCAGGCCCCGAGGGGCGCCCGACATTCGACGCAACGCGCAAGGAGGAGCGCCACCAAATGGTCAAGCGCCAGGTCGAGCAGCGCGGGGTCACCGACGAGGCCGTGCTGGAAGCAATGCGCTCGGTACCGCGCCACGAATTCGTGCCACCTGACCTCCGGGACAGGGCCTACGCGGACAGCCCCTTGCCGATCGGGCACGGGCAGACCATCTCGCAGCCCTATATCGTCGGGTTCATGACCGAAAAGCTTCAGCTGGCCCCGGGCGACCGCGTGCTCGAGATCGGCACCGGCTCCGGCTACCAGGCCGCGATCCTCGGGGCGATGGGCGTCGAGGTCGTGACCATCGAGATCATCCGACCACTGGCCGAGCAAGCCGCCGGTCTGCTCGAGCGTCTCGGCTACGACAACATCACCGCGATCCATGGCGACGGATACTATGGCTACCAGGAGCTCGCCCCCTACGACGCGATCATCGTCACGGCAGCTGCGCAGCATGTGCCGCCACCGCTGATCGAGCAGCTCAAGCCTGGCCAGCGCATGGTGATCCCGGTCGGACGCGCTGGCTGGACCCAGAATCTACTGCTGGTGACCAAGACAGAAGACGGCAAGACCCGAACGCGCAATCTCCTGTCGGTGGCGTTCGTACCCCTGACCGGCGAGCGAAACGGCGAGCGCTAAGGTGTCCGAAGCGGCGCCCAGACCGCTGCACTTGGTCGCCGTCGGCGTCTTGGCCGGCTCGGTGCTGGCGTTCGAGATCGTGCTGTTGCGGCTGTTCGAGTTCAGCCACTGGCACCACTTCGCCGGGCTGACCATCGCGCTGGCGCTGCTCGGGTTCGGTGCGTCGGGCACGCTGCTCAGCGTCATCGGCGAGCGCTCGGGCCGTTTCGGCGACGGCTGGCTGGTCCTGTCGCTCCTGGTGGCGGCAGCGGGTTTCCTGGTGGTGCTGCTGTTGAATGCCTGGGTCTCGCTGCGCCCGCTCATGGCGGTCTGGGACGCCTCCGAGCTGCTGCGCCTGTTGGCGATCGACTTCGCCGCCTTCATCCCATTCTTTGGCGCCGGGCTCGCGCTGGGACAGGTCTTCGCGCGCTGGCCCCGGCACGCCGGCTGGCTGTATGCGGCCAACCTCGGTGGCTCCGGCATCGGCACCCTGTTCGCGACGCTACTGCTGGTCGCAATAATGCCCGAGGCGGCGCTGGCGCTGGTCGCGGCGCTGCTACTGGTCTTCTGCGTGTTGTTCTCGGCGCTGCGCCGCATCCGCGTCGGGGTCGTATCGGCCGCCCTGCTGCTGGCCGCGGCCTCCTGGCTGACCCTGAGCCCGCCTGAGCCGGCGATCTCCGACTTCAAGGCGCTCTCGCGCGTGCTCGCGCTACCTGATACCGAGATTCTGGACCAACGCCCTGGGCTGGCGGGACGACTGACCGTGGTCCGTTCGTCCAGCCTGCGCTCGGCGCCGGGCCTGAGCCTGAACTGGACTGGCCGAGTGACGGCCTCGGACGCGGCCATCGTCGGCAGTGACCGGCTGGTGCCGATCGAGCGCGATTATCGACAGGCGCCAGACCAGTCGGAGGCCGCGCTGGCCGCCTTGGCCCTGCAGATGCGACCCAACGGCCGGGTCGCGGTGCTGGGCAGCAGCAGCTGGGCGACCCACGCGCACGCGGTCGACCGGCCATTGAGCTGGGTCGAGCCCGACCGCCGCCTGCCGGCGCTGGCCATCGAGCACGGCCTGGCTGTCGAGGCCATCCAGGACAGTCCTTTCCGCTTTCTGGCTACGAACCGCGATTCGTTCGCCGTCATCGCGCTCGATCGCTCGTTCGAGGGCTCCGGCGCGGCAACCGAGGACTATCTGCTCACGCGCCAGGGTCTGCGTGCGGCGCTCGCCCGACTCGACGACAACGGCCTGCTGTCGATTCCGCTGAAGGTCGATTACCCGCCGCGGCAGGGGCCGCGCATGCTGGCGACCATTGCCGCGAGCCTGCGCGCGGCCGGCGTCGACGAGCCGGCCGACCACGTCGCCGCGCTGCGCGGCATGCAGGCACTGCTGATCCTGGTCTCGCCACAACCGCTGACCGACGCGGGCCTGGATCTGATCCGCACATTCGCCGAGCGCTGGAGCTTCGACCGGGTCTGGCATCGCGGTCTCGGCGCGCAGGAGGTCAATCGCTATCACCAGCTCGAGACGCCGATCTTCTTCGAGGCCGCCCAGGCGGTGTTCGGCGATACCGCCATGCCCGAGCAGGCACGATGGTTCGAAACCGGCGCGGTCGGGATCAACCGGCCGTATTTCTGGCACGCGATGCAGTGGTCGACCATCCCGCGCTTGTTCGAGATGCTCGGCGCGCGGGCGGCCAGCTACCTGGACTGGACGCTGGTCATGTCGGCCGTAACGCTGGTCGTCGCGACACTGGCGGCCGCGCTGTTGATCCTCGCACCGCTGGGACGCATGCCCCGTGCCTCGGCGGCCTTCAAGCGCACCGAGGTCATCGGCTATTTCGGGCTGCTGGGGTTCGGCTTCATGCTGGTCGAGCTCGCGCTGCTGCAGCGCATGATCGCCTTCGTCGAGCTGCCGGTGCTGGCCGCAGCCGTGATCTTCGCCGTGTTCATGATCGGTGCCGGCATCGGCAGCGCGATGCCAACGCGGCGCCGCGGTGCCGACGCCTTGCCGTCGATCTTCGGCGCCTTGGCGATCGGCGGCGGCATCGCGATGCTGGCCCTATGGTGGCCCGGCCAGCCCCTGCTGGCACTGCCGCTGTTCGCGCGCATCACGCTCCTGGCGGCATTGCTGTTGCCGATGACCTGGGCCATGGGCCGGCCATTTCCCTGGGCGCTGCAGCACCTGGTCGGCACCCGCAGCTGGCAGCCCTGGAGCTGGGCGATCAACGGCTTTGCCTCGGTGCTGGCCGCGTCGACGGCGACGCTGCTGTCGGTCCAGGCCGGTCAGCCGGTGACGCTGCTGGCGGGCATCGGCTGTTATCTCGGAGCCTGGCTGATCGCCAGGCGCGGGGCTAGGCGGCTGGAGCCCGGTGTCAAGCCCGGCGCGCCTCAATCAAACCGCGCAGCAGCAGGTAGAGCAGCAGCGCGTTGAGCAGGTGCCAAAGGAAGTGCAAGCCGAGTGGCAGCATCCCGCAGAGCGCGATGTCGAGGGTGCGGAAGGTCAGCGAGCCAATGAACAGGAGGCAGGCAGCCAGGAGCGTCGGTGCGA
>CAZEZH010000167.1:0-4451 GCA_964516305.1 uncultured Halochromatium sp.
CGATCATCATGTCATCGGCCATCGGCCATCGGCCATCGGCCATCGGCCATCGGCCATCGCGACGAGCCCCAGATCACCCTTGGCTACCCTTCTCAGCAACACCGGCTTCGGCGAAGGTCGCCATCTGCGCGTGCAGCGCGCAGGCCAGACGCAGCAGGGGCACCGCAGCGGCCGCACCGCTGCCCTCACCCAGGCGCATCCCCAGATCCAGCAACGGCCGCAGCCCGATCGCCTCCACCATCGCCCGATGTCCGGGCTCCGCGGAGGCGTGCGCGAGCAGCATCCAGTCTGCCGCGCCCGGGCACAGTCGACTGGCAGCCAAGGCGGCCGTCGAGCTGATAAAGCCATCGATCAGCATCGGCATCCGTTGCTGGGCACAAGCGACATAGGCACCCGCCATCGCAGCGATATCAAAGCCGCCGAGCTGGGCGAGGGCCAGGATCGGCGCCTGGGCCGGCGACGCGACTGGATCGGCAAGCAGGTCGTGATACCGGGTCAAGGCTTGGTCGATCAGCAGCCGCTTGCGCTCGATTCCGCTCCGATCAAGACCTGTGCCTGGGCCGACCAGATCCGCGGCCGGCCGCCCCAGCAGTGCGCAGGTCACCGCCGTTGCCGCTGTCGTATTGCCGATGCCCATCTCGCCAGCGATGAACAGATCGGCACCGGCCGCCCTCGCCCGCTGAGCTGCCGCGGCGCCCTCGGCGAGCGCTAGCCCAAGCTGCTCGGTTGACATCGCTGGCCCCTCGGCGAGGTTGGCGGTACCCGCAGCGATGATCGCATCCCGGATCAGCGGATGCGTCGCCACGGGTGCCACGGTGCCGAGATTCACCAGCTCGATCCCGGCATCGATCTGTCGCGCCAGCACGCTGATGGCAGCGCCGCCCGCGGCCATGTTGGCGATCATCTGCGCCGTGACGGCCTGCGGAAAGGCCGAGACGCCCGCGGTCGCAACGCCATGATCCGCAGCAAAGACGGTGATCTGTACCTGCTCTAGCGACGGCTGCGCACGCCCTTGCAAGGCCGCGAGCTGGATCGCGATGTCTTCCAGCCGGCCAAGCGACCCCGGCGGCTTGGTCAGCTCACCCTGGCGGCTGATGGCCGCCTCGCGCGCCTCCAGATCCACGGCGGCGGCGGGGGCTTGAAGCCAGTCTAGATCAAGATTCAAGGGTCATTCCTCCTAAGGCTCATAGCGCAGCGAGACGAAGACCGAGCGCCCCGGCTGATTGAAGAAGGCCGCGGTTTCATAGTCCTCGTCGAACAGATTCTCGATCCGGCCTTCGATGCGCAGCGCGTCGCTAAAGGCGAAATCGGCGCGGAGATCGAACAGGGTGTAGCCATCGAGCCGCACGCTGTTGTCGTCGTTGTCGAAGCGCCGGCCCGCTGCGAACAGGGTCCCACCGATACCGATCGGCCCGAACTGGCGATCGGCATCGAGCCGAAAGGTCTGCTCGGCGCGCCGGGGCAGCAGATTGCCATCGTTGGGTCCGCCGCTGTCATTGCGCGGATCGAGCAGGGTCAGGTTGGCGTCGAGCAGCCAGCCCGCTAGCTGCGCAGTGGTCCAGAGCTCGAGACCACGGATGCGGGCGCGATCGATATTCATCGGCGAAAACGTCGCTGGATCGAACGCGATCAGGTCGTCGATATCATTCTGATAGGCGTTCACCGCCCAAGCCCCCCAGCCGTGACGGCCGGAGAGACCAAGCTCGAGGCTGCGCGCGCTCTCGGGCTCGAGATCTGGGTTGCCGAAGCCGGGGAAGTAGAGGTCATTGAAGGTTGGCGCCTTGAAGGCCGTGCCATAGCCCGCGGTTAAGCGCAGCCCGTTGCCAAGCGGGTAGCCCCAGAGTGCATTGCCGGTGGTCTTGTTTCCGTACTGCTCATTATCATCGTGGCGCAGGCTGAGCTGCAGATCCTGCCCGAGCAGGTTGCCGAGGTATTGACCGAACAGGCCTGTGGTCTCGCGCGAGGTCTCCGCATAGGCCGTCGGGGTCTCGAGCTCATCGCGCAGGTAGTCGATCCCGATTGTCGCCAACTGCTGTGGGGCAAAGGCGATGTCGTTCTGCCAGCTCAGCTGATCACGGCGCGTATCCAGCCGGTTAATAAACCGACCATTGGCAAAGATGTCGCTATCGTCCCAGCTCCGCCCAGCGCGCAGGGTCAGGGTCCAGGGGTCGACCGGTTTGGCGACGACGCGCGCCCCAGCCACCTGCAGCACTTGGCGCTTTTCGTTGCCGAAAAACGGGCTGCCGTCATAGTCGAGGTCGCCGACCGAGCGCAGGACGTTGACGTCGAGCTCGAGCCGGTCGGAGAAGGCCCAACCGGCACGGAGCGAGCCGTTGCCATTGCGGTAGCCGTCGTCATCAAACTCATAGACGCCGCAGCCCCCGCCGCCCGCACTGCTCGGGGCGCCCGAGCAGACATTGAAGCCTTGAGTCTGCTCGAAGCCGAGTCCGGCATCGAACCAGCCCGTGCCATAGTCGGTCTCGGTGCCGGCGGAGAGGCCGAATTGTGCGTTGGCGGTATTGTAGGTGCCGGCACCGATGAGCAAGCGCGGCGTCAGCGGCCCAGCCTGACCCCGGCGGGTGAAGACCTGGACTACGCCGCCGATGGCCTCGGAGCCATAGAGGCTGGAATGGGGGCCGCGCACCACCTCGACCCGCTCGACCTGACCCAGCGGGATCGAGGCCCAGGGCAGCAAGCCGCTGCTTGCCGAGCCCACGCGCACCCCATCGATCAACAGCAAGGTATGGTCGGGTCGGGTACCGCGCAGATAGACCGAGCTGTTATGCCCAAGACCACCGTTGGTCGTGATGTCGACGCCGGGTAGCCCGCGCAGCACATCGGTCATGGTGCGCGACTGGCGCCGATCGATCTCAGGGCGATCGATCACCGTGACCGAGGCCAGGGTCTCGTCTGCCGTCTGCGCGGTGCGGGCTGCGGTGACCACGATCGGGGCCAGCTCATCGACATCCTCGACCTGCGCCATGACCGCTGTCGTCAACCCAGCCATCAAAAGGGCCAAGGCGAACGCGGGCCCCGTCGTCGAAATCAACAGCTTCATTCAGTATCCGTCAACAAGGGCGACGCAGACTCTGGATCACAAAAAGCCGGTCGCAAAAAGCCGATCAGTATATCGAGAGCCGGGCGCGTCCCGTTTGACCTCCATCAGAGCCTGAGGCGACCGCACAGCAACGCACAGCAGTTTCAGCGCCTCGGCGCAGGCCTGATCCACCCCTGGCCAGCGGCAGAGCAGATCACCTATGCTGCGGCCTTTGGTTACGGAGCGCTGGCGGATCACCGCTCCTTGTTGCGGCCGTCGAAGATCATGCCCATCGAGCAACGCCAATCCTTTTCGCCGGAGCGGCTCGAGATGCTCAAGCGCGATCTCAAACGCTGGGCGCGCGCGCTTGGCTTCCAGCAGATTGGCATCGCCGACTGTGATCTCGGGCAGGCCGAGGGCCGGTTACAGCATTGGCTCGGCGAATCGATGCATGGGGACATGGACTATATGGCCCGGCATGGTCTCAAGCGCACACGACCCGCGCAGTTGGTGCCTGGCACCCTGTCGGTCATCTCGGCGCGGATGGACTATCTGCCGGAGCATCAGCAGGTGATGGATGCAGCCTTGGCTGATCCGGCCCGGGCCTTTGTCTCGCGTTATGCGCTCGGACGCGATTATCACAAGGTGCTGCGTGCCCGGCTGAAGCGCTTGGCACAGCAGCTGGAAGCGCAGATCGGCGCCTATGGCTGGCGGGTCTTCGTCGACTCGGCGCCGGTGATGGAGAAGCCGCTGGCCGAGAAGGCCGGTCTCGGCTGGATCGGCAAGCACACCAATCTGATCAACCGCCAGGCCGGCTCTTGGTTCTTTCTCGGCGAGATCTACTCTGATCTGCCGCTACCGCCGGATCAACCCGCGAGCGAGCATTGCGGGCACTGCCAGGCCTGCCTCGACATCTGCCCAACCAAGGCGATCATCGCGCCCTTTCAGCTCGATGCGCGGCGCTGCATCTCGTACCTGACGATCGAGCATTTTGGATCGATCCCCGAGGTATTGCGCCCGCAGCTGGGCAATCACATCTATGGCTGCGACGATTGCCAGCTCTGCTGTCCCTGGAATCGGTTCGCACAACTCACCGATGAGTCCGACTTCTTTGCCCGCAACGGGCTCGATACCGCCACGCTGATCGAACTGTTCAGCTGGGATGAGCCGGAGTTCTTGAAGCAGACCGAGGGCAGCGCGATCCGTCGTCTCGGCCATGAGCGCTGGCTGCGCAATATCGCCGTGGCCCTGGGCAATGCGCCCTGCTCCGAGCCGGTCCGCGATGCGTTGCGGCAACGCCTCAACCATCCAAGTATGCTGGTCCGCGAGCATGTTGGCTGGGCGCTGGGACGGCATGGCGATTAACGCAGAGATCACACTGAGGGACGTTACCCCGCCTTTCGTTCATAATCCC
>CAZEZH010000167.1:4551-5678 GCA_964516305.1 uncultured Halochromatium sp.
CTTCGTCAGCCCTGATCAATCGCATCGCCCGCCTTGACTTAACCTGATGCGTGAAAACCCGCGCATCCCATCACGAGCGCCGTGTCATCCCTATCGACCCTACTGCTTCGGCATCGCCAGCGCCGCGGTGCACCTCGACTGCTTGTGCTGCTGATGCTCGCGAGCCTGCTTGTGCCCTGCGCCTGGCTAACGACCGCGACGGCCGCAGAAGCCTTGCTCGCCGACTCATCGACCGCGGCTGTGCCAGCCAACGCAAAACTTTCAGCCTCTGCAGCACGGCCTTCGGTGGTCAGCACCAATCTTTGCGCTGATCTGCTCCTGCTGCGACTGGGTGCCCCCGAGCAGATCCTGTCGGTCTCGTACCAGGCCCAGAATCCGGCACAATCACCAGTCGCCGAGCGGGCAGCCCAGTATCCTGAGAACCGCGGGGCTGTCGAAGAGCTGCTCTATTTCAATCCTGATGTCGCCCTGACCTATCTCGGCTGGTCTGGGCGACCACATGCCGAGCTGTTGGCGACTCAAGGGATTCGGGTCGTCACGCTACCCTATCCGCGCACGATCGAGGACGCGCTCTCAATGACCATGGATATCGCCCAGGAGATCGATCGCAGCGCCGCCGGTGAGCGCGCAGTGGAGCAGGCGCGGGCAAGGATCAAGGCGCTGTCGGAGGCGTCCTACTCTGATGCCAGTTCGTGTGATGCCAGTTCATCTGATACAGCCTCAGCTGATGCAGCTACAGTTGGTGCAACCTCATCTGAGGTCGCCTCACCGGATGTAGCGTCCGTATCGGATCAAGCGCCAGAAGCGAAGGCGCCCCAAGTGCTCTACCTGCGCCCTAACGGCGGCACCGCAGGCAGCGGGACCTATGTCGACGCGATGCTGCGGCTGCTGGGCTTGCGTAATCTGGCCGCTGACAACGGCATCCGTGGCTGGGGCACGCTTCCGCTTGAGCAACTTGTCGCCGATCCGCCGGATCTGTTTCTGCTTGGCTATTTCGATCAGGCACAGCCTCAATCCAAGTCGCGCTATGGACGCCATCCGCTACTCCGCGACCTGCTCGAGCGGGTACCGAGCATCCGGATGCCAAGCAGCAGCGCCTGGGGCTGTGGTGGTCTGGAGCTGATCGA
>CAZEZH010000168.1:0-5603 GCA_964516305.1 uncultured Halochromatium sp.
AACAGCGTCCTCGGAATACCGGCGAGACGCGCGGCGGCTCCGGATGACAGACGCCCAAGTCGGCAACCTAACGCTCATGGCGCGGTGCCACCCCGAAAAATGAATCGCGTGAGATTCACGTTAAGAGCGTCGCACAGTCGGCGGGATGGGTAGCGCTGTGATGCAAGCGTTAGGAGTTGGCGGAGAAACAGGCGGTGCTGGCAATGTAGACATCAAAGACACTGACCATCATATCGCCAACCACTGAGTCAGTCATTAGGACACCATGACCATCAAACAAGTCATCACCGAGGGCGACAAACCGGTCAAGATCTGGACCGATGAGCTCGACCCGCGCTCGCGCGAGCAGCTGGTGAACATCTCCAAGCTGCCGTTCATCCATCACCATGTCGCCGCAATGCCTGATGTGCATGCCGGCATTGGCGCCACCATCGGCAGCGTCATCGCGACGAACAAGGCCATCATCCCGGCTGCGGTCGGCGTCGATATCGGCTGCGGCATGGCCGCGGCACGCACCTCGCTTAGCGCCGAGCAGCTTGATGAAAAGGTGTTGAAGAGGATCTTCGACCAGATCAGCCGCGATGTTCCGGTCGGGCGCAATCAGCACAGGGACGAGCGTGCCCTTGCTGAGGCGGCGCAGCCCTTCGCCGCACCGCTCGCGATCCTGACCGAGAAACACCCTAAACTGCTCAAGACCGTCGGGCGCTTCTCCAACTGGGTCAATCAGCTCGGTACCTTGGGCGGCGGCAACCATTTCATCGAGGTCTGCCTGGACGAATCGAACCGGGTCTGGGTCATGCTGCATTCGGGCAGCCGTGGCATCGGCAATGCGATGGGCACCTATTTCATCGAGCTAGCCCGACGCGATATGGAGCGCTGGATGATCCAGCTGCCCGACCGCGACCTGGCCTATCTGCCGGAGGGTACCGAGCATTTCGATGACTACGTCGCGGCGGTCTCTTGGGCGCAAGCCTACGCGCGTGAGAATCGCGATCAGATGATGCAGCTGGTGCTGGCTGCCCTCGCCCGCCACCTGCCGGCATTCACGGTCACCGAGGAGGCGGTCAACTGCCATCACAACTATGTCGAACGTGAGCATCATCAGGGCGCCGATGTTTGGGTCACCCGCAAGGGCGCGATCCGGGCACGCGAGGGCGATCTCGGGATCATTCCCGGCAGCATGGGTGCACGTAGCTACATCGTACGCGGCAAGGGCAACCCAGAGAGCTTCAATTCTTGCGCCCATGGCGCGGGTCGGCGCATGAGCCGCACCGCCGCCGAGAAGCAGTTCACCCCGGCGGATCTGGCCGAGCAGACCCAAGGCGTGGTCTGCCGCAAGGATAAAGGCGTGCTCGATGAGATCCCGGGTGCCTACAAAGACATTGATCAGGTGATGACCAACCAGACCGACCTGGTCGAGGTAGTGCACACCCTGAAGCAAGTGGTCTGCGTGAAAGGCTGATCCATGACAGCACCCGGAATGGCCTGGATCGCACTGATCATTGCTGGAATCTTCGAATGGGGCTGGCCGCTCGGGCTGAAGCTTGGCCTCTCCGAGCAGGGTCTGCGCTGGGGCTGGCTCAGCTTCAGTCTGGTTTCGATGCTCGGCAGCGGCACGCTGCTGCTGATCGCCCAGCGCACGATCCCGATGGGTACTGCCTATGCGGTCTGGACCGGCATCGGCGCCGTTGGTGCCTTTGTCATCGGACTCTTGGTGTTCAGCGAGCCGGCAACCCTGGCGCGGTTCTTCTTCGTTGGCCTGATCGTCGTCGGCATCGTCGGACTGAAGCTGGCTTCGTCCTAATCAATCAGCCCTTATCATCCTTTTGCTACAGTTCGCGCTCTGTCAAGCCGTGGCCAGTATGAGTTACTTGCGCAGCGCTCGTAGGAGGATGTGGTATCAGCGTTGTGTCGGCGTCAACTGCTTCGCAGTTAACTGCAGGCCTCAGTCTCTTCCCAACCTGACCATTTGCTGACAGTGACGATCAGCGTTCGGTCAGCGTCACCCCGTTAGTCTGCTCCCAAGGTCACGACCGATCGTGACCGACTGACCAACCGTCAATCAGGGGAGCCAACCAATGACGACGCACGCCGCCATCCCAACTGGGGTCGATTCACTCAACACTGACACAGCCAACCCCAGCGAGAAGGTCCGCGTCTGGGACCCGCTGGTCCGCATCTTCCACTGGTCGCTGGCGGCTGGCTTCGCGACCGCCTTCATCGTCGAGAACGACCTGCTCGGCGTCCACGTCTGGGCCGGCTATCTGGTCCTGGCACTGATCGCCACTCGTCTGGTCTGGGGTGTCATCGGCACCGAACACGCCCGATTCGGCGACTTCGTGCGCGGACCGGGACAGGTTTTGGCCTATGTCAAAGATGCCCTGCGGTTTCGTGCCCCGCGCTATCTCGGTCACAACCCTGCCGGCGGGGCGATGGTGATCGCCTTGCTGCTGTCGGTCGCCGCCACTGGGTTGACCGGTATGGCGCTCTATGGCGCCGAGGAGCTCTCGGGGCCGCTGGCCGGGCTGATGAGCGGGCTGCCGGCCTCCTCGGGTGAGGTGTTGGAAGAGGTCCACGAAGTCCTCGCCAACCTGACGCTCGGCCTGATCCTGCTGCACATTGTGGGCGTGGTCTTCTCCAGCCTGTCCCATCGGGAGAACCTGATCGGCGGCATGATCACCGGATGGAAGCGGAGGGAAGATTGATGAAAGCAGCACCCATCATCGCTCTGGTCGCTATTAGCACGCTCGCGCTCCCTACCGTCCTGCTCGCCGCCGATCCGGCGGCAGGTAAGGCCGGTTGGAGCAAAGAATACCCGCAGTCAGACGGCTCCGCGGCGCGCAGTTGCGCCAGCTGTCACGGGCGTGATCTGACCCAGCCTGGCCGTCAGGCCAACACCGGCAAGGTCATCGAGCCGCTCGCCCCGTCGGTGAAT
Organism: uncultured Halochromatium sp.; assembly: GCA_964516305.1. Classification (GTDB taxonomy): domain Bacteria; phylum Pseudomonadota; class Gammaproteobacteria; order Chromatiales; family Chromatiaceae; genus Lamprobacter. Next base: position 2,936 of record CAZEZH010000168.1, read on the forward strand.
CCGAAGCGACTGACAGATCCGGCGAAGATCGAGAAGTGGCTGCGGCGCAACTGCCGCTGGACCTTGGGGCGTGAATGTACGGCCACCGAAAAGGCCGATTTCATCGCCTACATCAAGACGCAATAATCGCAGGAGGGATCGATGACCGCTCACCCAAGCATGCTCATCCTCCTGGGCCTGGCTGCGGTTGGCGTCGCCGTCGGCGATGACGGCAACCAACACCTGAAACGCGGCGGCTGGCTGGCATCCCGCGCCGATGTCGCTCCGGTCGCCAATGCCACCTACAGCGAGGAATGCGGTGCCTGTCATATGGACTATCAGCCGGGTCTGCTGCCGGCACAAGCCTGGGCTCAAGTGATGGACCCGGCCGCGCTGTTTAATCATTACGGCGACGACGCCTCGCTGGGCGAGACGCTGCGCACCGAGATCGCCAGCTATCTGACCGCCCATTCAGCCGATCAGGCCAGGGCACCACGTTCACGCGCCTTTGCCGTGGGCTTTGACGCCAAGGCAGGAGCCGGGCTGCCGCGCATTACCGAGACGCGCTATTTCAAACGCAAGCATCAGGGGTTGCCGGCGCGTCTGGTGATTGGCAACCCGGATGTCGGCGGTTTTAGTCGATGTCCTGCCTGCCATCGCGGCGCCGCCAACGGCATCTACAACGACAGTCAGATCGATATCCCCGGCCACGGCGCTTGGGAGGATTGATTCTGACGGGCCTGTTGAACCGCCTGTCCACCATCAATAACGCACGCAATGGGAAACCAGACCAATGAATCATCCCAAACAGATCCTCACCCTGCTGGCCCTTGGCCTCTTAACCTTAGGGGCCGCTGGCAGCGCCTTCGCTGATGACGACGATGACGATCACGATGACGATGACCGGCGCGGCAAGTGGACCCATAATCGTGCCGATTTCGCTCTGGTGACCAATGCCACCTATAGCGAGGAATGCGGTTCCTGTCACATGGCCTATCAGCCGGGTCTACTGCCGTCCACTGCCTGGAGGGCGATCCTGTCGCCCGATGCACTCATAAATCACTATGGCGACGACGCCTCACTGACGGGCGAACTCCGTAACGAGATCAGCGCCTACCTGACCGCGAATGCTGCCGACCGCTCGGGCGGAAAACGGGCGAAGAAGTTTGCCAAGTCGCGTGCTGGGGCCGGCGATCTGCCACGCATCAGCGCAAACCCTTACTTCGTGGAAGAGCACGACGAGATCCCGGCGCGTCTGGTGAATGACAATCCCGAGGTGGTCAGCTTCAGCCAGTGCAACAACTGCCATCGCAAAGCGGCGGAGGGCGATTACAGCGAGCGTGAGATCAATATCCCTGGCCACGGCCCTTGGGACGACTGAGCCGCAGCGGGCATCGCCTGATTGGTGTTCGTACTGGGTCGTGAAGCCTCGGAGACCTGATCGTCCTCAAGATCATCGTCGACCAGCAGGATGCGCATCAGGCTGGCGCTGGCGGCTTAAACAATCGGGCTGTCATGCACCGGACCTCAGTGCGGCCAATGCGGCGAGCGATAGTTGAGGCAAGCATAGTGTGTATTATCCTATCCGGTGCACCAGATTCCGAACTCAGAAAGGACGTTTTATGAAGATAGTGAAACCCTGGCAGGCCGTCGCAGTCACTGTGGGCGTGAGTTTCCTGCTGGTGCTCTGGGATGTCCCTGTTGCCACCTGGGCCACCACCGCCACGCTCAGTCTCGCGGCCGGCGTGGCCGCGCTGGCGCTAATGGCGACCTCAGCAATCTTAGCCAGCCGTTGGGCCTGGGTGGAGCGGCTGCTCGGCGGCCTTGATCGCGTCTATTTGGCGCACAAGTGGATGGCGGTATGGGCCTTGGGGCTAGCCTCCTATCACCTCGTCTTCAAGGCGGGTCTCGACACATGGGAGGTTGCGCCAATCCTTGAGGTGACCAAGTTCTGGGGCCGTCTGGTGAGACAGCTCAGCTTTGTCGCGTTGATGTTCATCGTCCTGCTGGCGCTCAATCGCAAGATTCCCTATCACCTCTGGCGCGGCTGGCACAAGCTCTCCGGGCTGCTGTTTGTGGTGGTCGTCCTGCATTGGCTGACCATCAAATCGCCGATCGCGCTCCACGATCCGGCAGGGTTGTGGTTGGCAGCACTGTCCGTGCTCGGTCTGAGCGCTGCCACTTATCGGCTGCTGCTCTACCCATTTCTCGCCCACCATCGAGAGTACGAGGTGGTGGATGTCTCGCGTGTTAGCGGTGCGGTGCGTATGCGACTCGTGCCGGTGAGCGATGGCTTGGACTTCAAGGCGGGCCAGTTCGGTTTTCTGCGCTTCAAAGAAGAGGGCATGCGCGAGCCGCATCCCTTCACCATCGCATCGGCGAGCCGTGAGGATGGCGCGGTGGAGTTTTTCATCCGCGGCCTCGGCGATTTCACCCGCAAGCTCGTCGCCGAGAGCAGCATTGGTATGCGCGCCGAGATCTATGCACCCCACGGCCACTTCTCGCGCCCTGAGCAAGCCGGCCGCGAGCTGTGGATCGCCGGTGGCGTAGGCATTTCGCCGTTTCTCGCCTGGCTGCAGGACTCGAAAGCCAAAGCCCTGGAACGGGTCACGCTCTTTTATTGCTTCACCCCCGGCCAAGCGTTCCCGAGCGTTGAGGAATTACAGGAGCGGGCGGATCAGCGCGGGGT
>CAZEZH010000169.1:0-5595 GCA_964516305.1 uncultured Halochromatium sp.
ACTACATCGCGACCTACTTGGAGCGCGTTGTCAGCCAATTGCTAGCGGTGCGGGATCTGAGCCTGTTCCAGCGCTTCGTGCGCTTGTGCGCGGCCCGCACCGGGCAACTGCTGAATCTGTCCGCGTTGGCCAACGATGCCGGCGTCTCCCACACCAACGCGCGTGAATGGCTGGCGGTGCTGGAGGCGATCTATCTAATCGTCTTGCTCCGCCCCTACCACGAGAACTTTGGCAAACGGCTGGTAAAGACGCCCAAGCTCTACTTCCTCGATGTCGGGTTGGCCGCTGCCGCCTTGGCTGATCTACGGTGGCGAGGAGGCTTATCAGCGTGAAGGAGTCGAGGTGATTCCTTGGCGCGCCGTGGTCTGAGTCTGAGCGATTGATCGAGCCAGCAATGTCCCTGCCGAACGATCCTGATGCGCGTGAGATCGCGATGATGAGGATCAAATGATCTCGGGCTGGTAGGATCAGCGGCTACAGGGTGCAGAAAAAGGAGCTTTGGTATGTCTAAGGTCTCTCTTCCGTCGCCTAGGGCTTTCGGGAAGCTGGAACCAGATGCTGATGGTCATCTGGTCGCCTGGCTGCCGCTGCTCGATCACCTGATCGATGTCGCTGCTTGCTTCGTTCGATTGTGTGCCTGCCGAAGTATCCGCCGCGCATTGGAAAGATCAGCGGGCCGTCAGCTGACATCCCTTGATATCGAGCGCCTTGCGGTGCTGGTGTTCCTGCATGATCTCGGCAAGGCCAATAGCGGGTTTCAGGCAAAGCGCTGGCTGCTGCACGAAGTCCCGCAAGGCTGGCCTGGGCCTGCTGGACATGGCGCGCAAGCCCTCGACCTGTTTCGCGACGAGAGGTTTCTTGCACCATTGCTCGAGTGTCTAACGTTGGAAGCCCTATACAGATGGGGGGATGCGATCCCAGCACTGTTTCGCGCGTCCGTGAGCCATCACGGTCGCCCGATCGCCGATCCCGACCCTGGCGATTGGTCCCGTGCCAACTGGAAGCCGGTGATCGGCGCGGATGGTCAACTCGTCTATGATCCCGCCCTCATACTCGCCGAGATCGGTCAAGGCACCATCAATCTTTATCCAGAGGCCTTTGCCACAGGTGGCGAGCCGCTCCCGGATGCGCCCGCCTTCGGTCATCTGTTCGCGGGCCTGGTGCAGTTGGCGGATTGGCTCGGCTCGGATACCCAATTCTTTCCGCTCTCCAATGGGATCGGTGATCGCGCCCAGGATGCCTCTGCATTCGCCGCGCAGGCCGTATCTGCGCTGGGCCTGGATGCGACCTGCTGGCAGACAGGGCTAGCGCGGAGCTCCCCCAGCTTCGAAGCCGTATTCGATGGCTACCCGCCTTATCCGATCCAGGCCGTGATGGCGGATGCAGCGCTTGGCCCCTTGGTGGTACTCGAATCAGAGACCGGTAGCGGCAAGACCGAAGCGGCACTCTGGCGATTCGTGCATCTTTTCCAACGCGGCGAGGTCGACAGCCTCTACTTTGGGTTGCCCACTCGGGTGTCCGCAAGCCAGGTCTACGAGCGCATCTTGGCAGCGGTCGGGCGCCTTTGGCCGACTGATCCACCCATCACGGTGCGCGCTCTGCCGGGTTACGCCGGCGCTGATGGGCAGGAGCCAAAAGCACTGCCCCAGTTCAAGGTGCTCTGGCCGGATGAGCCGACCGACGCCGAGGCGCATCGGCGCTGGGCCGCTGAATCGCCGAAGCGCTTTCTCGCCGCTTCGATCGCGATTGGCACGATCGACCAAGCGCTACTGGGCGCTCTTCAGGTGCGCCATTCGCACCTGCGCCATGCGCTGCTCGCGCGCAGTCTGCTGGTCGTTGATGAGGTTCATGCCTCGGACCCCTACATGACGGCCCTCTTGGAGCGCTTGCTGAAGGCACATCTCGGTTGCGGCGGCCATGCGCTGTTGCTGTCGGCGACGCTTGGCGCCAGTGCCAGAGCGCGCTATCTGGGGCTGAGTGCGCAGGTAAAAGCTGCGCTACCGGCGTTTGATGTCGCCTGCCAGATGCCGTATCCGGCGCTTGCCGATCGCGATGGGCTGCGCGGCATCGCGTCGACCACGCCAGCCAAGACCGTCGCTTGGGGTGTGCGTGATCTGATCGATGATCCCGAGGCGATTGCGCGCTTGGCGATCGAGGCCGCATCAGTGGGGGCTAAGGTGCTGATCGTGCGCAACACGGTCCCGGCCGCGCTGGCCGTCTTCCAGGCAGTGGAAGCGCTGATCCCAACAGTCGACTGGCTGTTCGCCGTTAACGGCGTTGCGACACTGCACCATAGCCGCTTCAGCCGCGAGGATCGGCCGTCGCTGGATCAGGCCATTCAAGCCCAGCTTGGCAAGCATCGCCCGCCAGGCGCGCGCATCGTCGTCGGCACCCAAACCCTGGAGCAAAGCCTGGATCTGGATGCCGATCTGCTCATCACTGATCTTTGCCCGATCGATGTGCTCTTGCAGCGCATTGGTCGGCTGCATCGCCATCAGCGCCCCGATGACGAGCGTCCGCTGGTGTATCGGACCGCGCAAGCCTGGGTGCTGACACCATCGGGTCAGGATCTGTCGCCGGTACTCAAGCGCGCCCAGCATGGACTCGGACCTTTTCGGGATGGCGGCGGCATCTATCCCGACCTCCGCAGTGTTGAGGCAACGCGCCGGCTCATCCAGGAACGGCCAACGATCAGCATTCCCGCCGACAATCGGACGCTGGTCGAGGCCGCCACGCACCCTGAGCCATTGCGGGCGATGGAAGCCTTGGGCGAAGACTGGCAGCGGCTCGGGCAACAGATCGACGGTAGAACCGGGGCGGAGCGCAGCATTGCCCAGTTGCACGGCCTGGATGTTGATACGCCCTTCGATGAGCAGCAAGGTTTCCCAACGGATTTGGATATTGCCACCCGCCTCGGTGAGCGTGACCGGCTGCTGATGTTCGAGCCCGCGCCGATCGGTCCCTTCGGTCAAGCGCTACGTCAGTTGCCAGTGCGGCATTTTCTCGTCAAGGGCATTGATCCCGATGCGCAGCCATCGGCCATCGAGCGCCAGGATGGCACCATCCTATTCAGCCTAGAAAACACGCGTTTCCGCTATAGTCGGCTAGGGTTGGAGAAGATCGACGGCTGATCTAACGGGGAGGGTGCAGCAGCACCCCGGCAGATGAAGCCTGCGAGATTCACGTTAAGGAGAAACTCACGATGACCACGGCCTTGCGTTACTCGCTGCTTGATGAACCGCTGATCGGTGTGCGTTTGACCGATGCTCGCCGAGTTCATCTCAGCCTGCCAGCACTTTTTGTCGCCTTGGCCGCGGATGGTGTCCGCGACTTTCCGGCACTGCGGCCGCATCAACGCCATCCTTGGCATGCTTTTTTGGTACAGCTTGCGGCGATTGCTCTACATCAAGCCGGGCGGAGCGAGCCATTTGCCGCTGAGGACAAATGGAAGTCAGCCTTGGTGGCGCTGACCCCGGATGACCCGGATGGCGCGGCTTGGTGTTTGATTGCGCCGCCCGATCGTCCCGCGTTGATGCAAGCGCCCGTGCCAGAGGGCAACCTGTCAGGCTGGAAGAACACACTCCAGGCACCCGACGAGTTGGACATGCTCGTCACCTCGAAGAATCATGACCTCAAGGCCGCGCGCATGAAACAGTCAGCGCCTGAGGATTGGTTGATGGCCTTGATCAGCTTGCAAACCCAGGAGGGATTTCTTGGGGCGGGAAACTATGGCATTTCACGCATGAACGGCGGCTTCGCGAGCCGACCGGCGCTTGGTGCGATGCCTGCAGGCGGATGGGGAACGCGTTGGGCGCGCGATGTCCGCCGTTTGATTGCATCCAGGAACGAGATTGTCAACAGGCTAGAGCTGTGTGAGCAGGGTGGGGTTGCCTTGGTCTGGTTGCGGCTTTGGAACGGAGCCGACAGCCTCGCTTTCTCGGCGCTTGACCCCTTCTACATCGAAATCTGCCGTCGGATTCGCCTCATCGAGACCGCCGAGGGGATCAGCGCCTTGACCACCGGCAGCAAGGCCGCTCGTATCGAAGCGAAGAGTCGCAACGGCGTCACGGGCGACGCTTGGATGCCGGTTGAAACCGCAGAGGGTAAGGCGCTCACCATCAGCAGCAAAGGGTTCGACTACAAGCTCACATCGGAACTGCTCTTTGGCCAGAAATACCGCGCGCCGATCGCGCAAACACTGACGGACGAGGATGGCAAGCAAGGGATTGTTATGCTGGCACGCGGGGTGACAAGGGGCCAAGGCAAGACTGAGGGCTACCACGAGCGGCGTGTCCCGATCTCACCCAAGGTTCGTGCGTTGATGATCAAAAAGAGCACCGACAAACTCGCGAAGATCGCTGAAGGTCGAGTGTCCGACATCAGCAAGATGCGCAAGGTGCTGTGGAAGGCGCTTGCGACGCTGTTCGCAAATGGCACTTCGGCCTTCAATGACAACGACAGCGTGACCGACAAAGCAAGTCGCTTCGCAAAAGCCTTCGAGCAGGGCGAGGACGCCAGATTCTTCGAGGGTTCGCTGGGACTGAACGAGGAACTCGACGCGGAAGATCCTGATGCCGTGCGTCTGGCCTGGTATCTGGATATGGCCAAGCGCGCTGAAGACATCCTGCACAACGCCTTCGAGGCTGGCCCCCGTAGCGGCGAGCAACGCTATCGCGCCCGCGCTGCCGCCTTGGGGCGATTCCACGGCGCGTTGCGCAAGGAGTTTCCGACGCTGGCGGAATACATGGATAACGAACACAAGGAAGGGCCACTAGAGAGCGCATCCTCAGCGACAGTCTCAGACCCTGAGCCAAGCTCGAACAATAGCCTGCCTGCACAACTCGAATTTAATCTGTAACGTTTGCCTGATTCATCAGGAGCTGATCACCGCAGCAAGGTTTACCGCTGACTCGCCATGACATCCACGATAACCGCATCATCCGACACCAGCCCCGAGCGAGCCCATCAGCAGGAGGAAGCGCCCATTGGCAAGCTCGCCCGGATCATCGGCCAAGCCGCCCGTTTCGACGGCGACCTCTACGGCTTAGGAAGGGGCGAGCAAGCCGCCTTGGCCAGGCTCGACCCCGATGGCGAGTGGCGACCGCATCAGGTTGCCGCCTTGTCGCGCGTGCTGATCCATGCCGGGCTCGATCCCGAGCACTGGTCGCCGCAGGCCTGGCGTCGTTGGGCCTTGATCGCACACGGCATCGCACTCACAGGAAAGGCTGCTGGTGCGCTGGGTGCGCAACTTCAGGCGGCCGATATTTCCGAGTCGCGTGTCACCAAGCTCCTCACCTCTCGCGGCGATGCCTTTCGGCAACTCTTGCCTCGCCTTTTGCGTCTACTCGCCTCCAAGGAGGTCGCCCCTAACTGGCACCAGCTAGGCGGGTTGATCCTGTCCGAAGGACGCGATGAGGAGAAAGCCGAGGCCATTCGCATGCAGATTGCTGGCCGCTATTTTTCCGCCTTGGCGAAAGCCGAACGACACGACGCCGACAACAAGGAATCGTAACCATGACCCTGCAGCCCCGCTTCATCCAGATCCACACCCTGCACAGCTATCCCGCCGCACTGCTCAATCGCGACAGATCGGAA
>CAZEZH010000170.1:0-5071 GCA_964516305.1 uncultured Halochromatium sp.
TTAAGTTTTATGAAGATTCGACGGCGGCTTGAAGAAGCCTCAGCGGCATTTATTAAGTTTTATGAAGAAGGAGGGTGAGCGCTACACACTTCTTTATGATTTTCACAAAGCTTTGTTGTACAAAAACCGAGTAGACCCGGTGCATAATAACGCGAGTGTCCTACTATGAATCTCAAGTTTGTGCAGCAACTCATCAATTCTGCACGGCCCATGAGAAGGTAGTAGTACAGCCGTAACGCTCACCTGATTTATAAGGATGTTACACCGATGCAAACTCTAAGCATTGCGCTGGGTGCATTCGCATCCGCTAGCACCACCCTGGCCGTCATCTATGCGATGCACCCACTGGCTCCCCACCTTGGGCTGATCGACCACCCCGGCAGCAGGCGCAAGCTCCACCAGCGCGCGATCCCCACCATCGGCGGTTTGAGTATCGCCGTCGGCCTACTGACCGCCTACATGCTCATCGCGCCTGCATCGGAGCAGACCGATATTGCCCTCTTGGGCGCCGCGCTGTTGGTCGTCGTCGGCAGCCTCGACGACCGCTTCAACCTCGATTACCAGCTCAGATTCCTCGCCCAGACCGTGGCCGCCCTCATCCTCGTGTTGGGCGCCGGCGTCAAGGTCACCAACCTCGGCGACTTGCTCGGCTTCGGTCCCATCGGCCTGGGCGCATTCTCGTTGCCGTTCTCGGTCATCGCCGTCGTCGGCCTCATCAACGCCTTCAACATGATCGACGGCATCGATGGCCTCTCTGGCGGACTCGCCTTGATCGCGCTGGTCAGCTTGTGTATCGCCGACACGGCTGGCGCAACCGGCAGCGCCTTCCTGCTGCCCATCGTCTGCGCGGCACTGCTGCCATACCTGGCGTGCAACCTCGGCATTGGCAGATTGCGCAAGAAAAAGATCTTCCTGGGCGACGCCGGCAGCATGCTCCTCGGCTACCTCGTTGTTTGGGCGTTGATCAGCGCCACTCAGCCAGCAGAGGCCGCAGTAGGCGATAACGCTGCAGCATCCAGGCTGGCACCGGTCATCGCCCTCTGGTTGGTTGCCATCCCCCTGCTCGATTTCTTCACCGCCATGGGCCGGCGCATGCTGTGCAAGCGCTCCCCGTTCAAGGCCGACCGCAGCCACTTGCATCACATGCTCACCCGCGTCCTCGGCCACCCCCGCGTTGCCCTGGTCGTCATCCTGGCAATAGCCAGTCTATTCGCTGCCTTCGCCCTCGTGGTCTGGCATCAAGGCATGCCAGAGCCGGTGCTGTTCTACGTCGCGCTACTCGTCTTCGCCGGCTATGTGCTGATGCAGACCCGTGTCCCCCGCGTCTACAGCGTGCTTTATCGCCGCCGCCTCCAGCGGCGCCTTGCGCTGCAAGCCGTGCTGTGATCCGCAAAGACAAGACGAGCCTTCATCCCATGCACATGTCTCCGCATCATCAACCGCGTTGGTACGTCGTCCAGAGCAAGCCGCGCCAGGCCGAACGCGCCCAGAGCTGCCTCGAGCAGCAGGGCTACCAGGTGTTTCTGCCGCGCATCACCGTCGAGCGCATCCGGCGCAAGCAGCGCTGCTTCGTCGAGGAGCCGCTGTTCCCGAATTATCTCTTCATCCGCCTGCAGCGCTGGGTGGACAACTGGGCCCCGGTGCGCTCCACCCGTGGCGTGACGCGCCTAGTGGCCTTTGGTGGTGAGCCAGTCCCGGTCGACAACCACCTCATCGACGCCATCGCCCAGCGCTGTGCATCGAACGCCGACCCCAGCGAGCTACAGGCCGGCCAAGAGGTGCGTATCCTCGATGGCCCCTTCGCCGGCCTCAACGCCATCTTCCAGGCACCGCACGGCGAGCAACGCGCCAACCTGCTCATTGAGCTACTCCATCGTAAGGTCACCGTCAGCGTTCCCCAGCGCCAGATCAGCGCCTGCTGTGGCTAGTGTGAGTGGCCTGGCCGCTGCGGCGCGCTCCCGAACGCCGCGCCGGCCAGGAACAGATAAGCCAGCACCACCGCCGGCATCTGCATGCTGAAATCTGCCAGCGAGTGCAGGCCCACCTGCACCGTTGCGGCCACGAACAACAGCGCCAGCTCGAACTCTTGGCGCTGCGCGCTCATCACCAACGCCGTGCCCAACAACAGCCCGAACGTCCCCAGCAACGTCATGGTGGCAGGCCAGCCGAGTTCCATCACCAGCTCCAGGTAATCGTTATGGCCGCGCCTTAAAAGCCGCGGAATGCTCTCGTCGCGCACCAGTCGGAATGCCGACTCGAAACTCCCCAGCCCATAGCCGAGCAGCGGCCGCTCATCGATCGCCTCCTGCATCAGCGCATACCCTTCGAAGCGCAGGTTGCCGTTCTCGAACAGATGCGCAAAGCGCGCCATGGTCTGATCCCCGCTCAGCAACAGGTTCAGCGCCAGCAACATCAGCGGCAGGCTCACCAGCGCCAGCCCGAGCGTCCGCGTGCGACCCGCCGGCAAGCGCAGACTCCAACCCAGCAACAGCACTGTCAGCCCGGCCAGGAAGGCCACCAACCCCATGCGCGATTCGCTCAGCAACAGCGCCAGAAAGCAGACCACAGCGGCAATCACCAGCAGCCAACCAGTGGTGCTCACATCCTCGATGAAGCTGCGCAACCGCGCACGCTGATCCGTCTCGCGGCTGGCCAATCGGCGTAGATAGCGCAGGATCAACGCCAGCGCCGCCAAGGTGCCGAGCCCAACATAGGTTGCATAGTTATTCCGGTTGATGAAGGTGGAGCGCACCAGATTGGCAGCGCCGATGTCATCGAACCAGAGAAAGGACTCGAACCCGGAGAAATAGACCACCAGCCCATAGACCGCATAGCTGGTCTGCGCGGCGATAAACAAGCGCAGCAATAATTCCCGGTTGCGGCCGCGCCGACACAACCAGAACGCCAGCCACGCGAACACCAGGAAGGTCAGGAAGTGGGTCGCCACCTGTAGCGAGCGCTCCGGAACCAGCGACAACGCCCCGGCCAGCTCCGGGTGCTCCAGCAGCCGGCGCGTCTGCGCCCAGGCCGGATGCTCAAGCCCCGGGAACAGCCCCGGCAAGCCCTGCATATAGCCCCACAGGATGCCCCCTAGCGCGAGCGCGCTGGCCGCTATCACTGGCGGCTGCGGCAAAGTGAAGCCGCGCCCGCTGTGCCAGCGCTGCAGCACGAACGACATCGCTGCAAGCGCCACCACTACCCCATAAAGCGCCGACCACACTGCATAGACGCTACCGAAGGGTAGGGGGCTGAACAACAGCAGCGCCGCGAACAGCCAAAACGACAAACCGCGTGTCGGCGCCTGCCGACGGTGCGAGGTGGAAAAGGGCAAGACAGCGGAATTGAGCATTATCGTGAAACAACGGCTGCGAGCCTTTCATTCTCCGGGTGGCGCGTCGCCATGAGCGTTAATCGGGCAGCAACCGCGGCCCGCCTTGGCGCGTATCCAGCAACCACCGCCGGGTTCCCTCCAGCACGAGGCAGCTGAGACGACCGGTAGCATAGGCGCCCGTATCCACACCGATCCGATTGGCGCGAACATCGACAGCGGCGGTTACATGATGGCCATGCACCACCATCAACGGATGCGCCTTGCGAGAACTCAGAAATGGTGGGCCGCGGTCCACATAATCGCCTAAGTAGATCAGCCTCTGATCCCGATCCGGATGCCGGGCCACATCCGCCTCGATCTGCGTCTGCAATGACTGCAATAAGTCCGCGCGCCCGTGGATATCGCCCACCACATACAGGCGCATTCCCTCGGGGACGCGAGCCGGCTCAGCGCGCCGACCGTCCGTCAGCGATTTCCACATAGCGTCGCCCATCAGGCTGCTGAACCAAGCGTCCAGCCCCCAAAACTGTGCGCTCTATCACAAACGTCGCACGCATATTCGCTTGACAACTCAAGCAGGACTCGCTTCGGCCGAATCGTTTGATTACAGCCAGAAGATCGAGGTCTTGTTCGTGAGTCATTCTGCGCCAATCAGGCTTTCTCACGCGCTCGGTCGCGCATTCAGCACTCATGGTTCCAAGCGGAAGCAGTGGCTATATCGATGGCAACTCCTAGTGCTGATCTGTATCAGCCAAATGGTGCTCGCAAGTCCGGTCATCGCCAACAGCTTCGAGCGCGATGGCATCTTCGGACAGGCGGGAAAAAAGTTCCTTGATTTTCAACCTGTTCCGAAATGGTCATCGCTACTAAAACGCTTCAAGGCTGAGGAGCAAAACGACCAAGACTGCCGTCGCCGCGGCACTAGTCGCTGCCCCTACGACCGTTGGAAACGCACCATCGATGGACTCAAGCTCAAGAGCAAATCTGCTCAGATCCGCGCTGTGAATGAATTTGCCAATCAATGGCAATACGTTGCAGACACTACCAATTGGGGTCAAGAAGACTATTGGGCAATACCTGGTGAATTCTTCCGAAAAGCCGGTGATTGTGAAGACTATGCATTCGTCAAGTTCATGAGTCTACGCGCACTTGGATTTAGCAATGATAAACTACGCATGGTCATCGTGGAAGACCTCAAGCTCAATATCCATCATACCGTGATCCTGGTAGAGCTTCATGGCCGCGTAATGCAGTTGGACAATCAAATCGATCAGGTGATCCGGGCTGAAACAGTAAGCTACTATAAACCCATCTACGCAGTCAACGAAAACGCTTGGTGGCTCTATCCTTAAGCCGTCGCACACCGCAAGCCGTCTCACACCGCGGACGGCCCAAGCGCCGACCGCCTCCTCCTGCGAAAAGGCGTCTTCATCATTCTTCATTTTTATCTGCGCGCCTTCCATTGGATAATGCAGCCACTTTGACAATCCCGGTCACCGCAAAATCAAGGTGCCTCAATGAAGAACCCCCGCATCGCTGTCCCGCTCCTAAGCACGCTGATGTCCTTTGGCGTTCACCTCAGTGCCCAAGCCCAGCCCACGCCCGCAACAGAGTCCCCAAGCGCTGCACCTGTCAGTGCCCAAGCCGAAGCTGCCGGAACTGAGCAGACCCCGATCGGCCCCATCACGCCCGAGATCCTGAGCCAGGCCATCGCCGATGGAAATCTAGAGGAGGTCCTCG
>CAZEZH010000171.1:0-4929 GCA_964516305.1 uncultured Halochromatium sp.
TTGACCTACTGCGTCTGCCGCCGAGCAACAATGGCGCTAGCCGCGATTGGCCGCCCCCAATGGCACTCAGTCTGCAGCGACTCGAGATCGATCGTCTGAGCTTGAGCGGACTGATCGAAGCGGCGCCGACACTTTCGATTCAGGGCTCGGCTCAGCTATCGCGAGAAGGCTTGTTTGAGGCGAAGCTCGTGATGGGCTCAGTCAAGCGCGTCGATGTCGACGACAAAGCGCTGCACTTGGATTTGTCGGGCCTGCTTCAGCCTGACGCCGTCGAGCTCTCGCTCGGCGACAGCGGCTGGTCGGGAGTCGGTATATCGGGTCAGCTGCGATGGCCGCGCAACGAGCCCCTCCCCTTCGGCGAGATCCGTCTCGAGGTGGCGCAGCTGGAAGCGCTGAATGTGCTAGTTGCGCCCTGGCTCTCTGGGACGACGCCTCCCGCAATGGCTGGGCGTTTCAATGCGCAGCTGACCTCGGTTCAGAACGGCTTGATCAGCGTCGATATCGATGGCGATCGGTTGCAGCTCCCGCAACAACTCCGACTGGACCGCTTGACGCTGCAAGCCAAGATCGCGGACCTGCTCCAACAGCCTCGGATTCAGTCAAGGATTAAGCTCAGTGGCCTGAGCTCGGCTGCCATCGAAGGGGACATCGACGCGCAAGTCAGCGGACCGATCGCGACATTGATGCTGACGGCCGACAGCAGATTGCAGTTGAAACAGACCGCTCATGCTGGCGGCATTCAGCTCAGCGCAGCCGGCGAGCTCGAGCCGTTCGACCGGCGGCTGAGCCTTAGCGCACTCTCGCTCGAGTACGGACGAGCATTGAGATCAGAAACAGGCGACGGTCTCGGACTGCGACTCCTCGAGCCGGGGCGGATCGATTTCAGCGATGGCTTGAGCGTTGACAGACTGGCGTTCGAGCTCTCGGTACCGATGGCGAGGGGAATCGCAACCGCAACTCAAGGCGCCAGTGGCCGCATCGGAATCAGCGGGCGACTGACGCCGATCCTTGCGCTCGATGCGCGCGCCATCGACGTGCCGATCACAACCCTGATCAGCCTGCTGCCGAGCACCGTCTCGCTGCCGGCACCTTTCCAAACCATTAACGGCCTGATCGATGTCGAGACCCGTCTCGAGGGCGAGCGGAGCGCACCAATCGGTCGTCTGGATCTGCTCGCGCGCGAGATCCGCTCGGACGAAGGGGCCGCACGCGGCTTGCCCGCCGGCGAGCTCCGGCTGGCCCTGCGCATCGACTCGCAAGCAACCGCCATCGACGCAGCAGCCTCGGTCGGCAACCGCGCCAACCTAGACCTCCGCGGTCAGATCGAGGGCTCGCCATTCACAACGCTCGGAACCCTATCGCTGCGCTCAGGCGGCACTATCGACGTGGGATTATTGAACCCTCAGCTCGCCGCCAGTGGCCGAACACTGGACGGCCAGCTCGCGCTGGATCTTGGCATCAGCGGCCGGCTAAACCAGCCGCGGCTCGACGGCATCGTCCGATTCAGCGATGGCGCCTGGAAAGATCGACTCATCGGTCTGGTGCTGACTCAGATCGATGGCGAGATGGCCCTCTCCGGCGACAGCCTCAGACTGACGCGGCTGACCGCGCAGGCCGATCCAGGAACAATCCAGCTCAGCGGCAGCCTCGGATGGCTCGCGCCCGGACAGCCCGTTGACCTCAGACTCAGTGCCCGCAAGGCGAGCCCGCTGCGGCTCGACCCACTGCAGCTCCAAACCGATGCCGATCTTCGGCTAAGCGGCGAGCTAGCGGGCGACATGAACCTCGCCGGCAGCCTGCGTTTCGACCAGGTCGCGCTGCGTATCCCGGAGCGTTTCCCGGCGACGGTTGCGACGCTGGAGGTGAAGGAGATTGGGCCGCGCCGTCAGCCGCGGCGAGACCAGCAGCGCCGGAGCGGCTTTAACCTCGGCTCGCCAGCAAGGGTCACGCTCGACCTGCGCATCGACGCCCAACGCGCCATCACCCTGACCGGACGTGGTGTCGATGCCGAGCTTGGCGGCGAGATCAACGCCAGAGGCACCCTGGCCAATCCGGCTGTCATCGGCGACTTCCGGCTCCTGCGCGGTGAGTACGAGCTGCTTGGCCAATCGCTGCGCTTCACCCGCGGGCGCATCGGTTTCGACGGCGCCTCAGTGCTCGACCCAACGCTCGATCTCGAAGCGCGGGTTCATGCCGAGGGGGCCACTGCAATCCTCAGCGTCGAAGGCACCGCACGCCGACCTGAGATTCGACTCTCCGGCGAGCCGGAGATGCCCGAAGACGAGGTGCTGGCCCGGCTGCTCTTTGGCCTCTCTCGTTCCCGGCTCTCGGCACTGCAGGTCGCCCGACTCGGACTGGCTGCAACCTCGTTAGCGGGCATCGACAACCCGGCAACCGGGCTGCTCGAGCGGACCCGCATCGGACTCGGGCTAGACCGATTTCGCGTCGACAGCGGCGCCGATCGCCCACGACCTGGGGATGCCATCCTCGAGGGCGGCCGTTACCTCAGCGAGCGCGTCTATCTAGGCGCCCGCCAAGGCACACGAGCCGGTGACGCCCAAGGCATCCTGCGCATGGAGGTCAGCCCACGGATTCGCCTCGAGACCGATGTCGGCGCCAATGGCGGCGCCCGCGCCGGGGCGGCCTTCGAGCTTGAGTATTAGCCGGGTTTTGCCGGCTGTGACTCCGGCGGTATGATCAAAAGGCGGTGGTCGGCTCATTATCCGCCGATGCGGGGGCTGGCGCGCTTATCGGAGCCGGTGTCGGCATGCTTGGCGGCTATCTCTAAGATCAGTACCGGAAGGGTAATATCGACTGAGCATGAGAGCGGCTTTCGCGGCTAAGCTAGACCTGAAGGAAGCACCCGTATTGGCGAGAGGCCATCTGTCATGCTCAGACTGCGTCCGATCCAAGCCCACTGGTTCGAAACCTATGTTCCGCGCGAGCAGTCCCTGCTCGCCACCGATCTCCTGGCAAGCTCCGGCGCGGTTCAGCTCGAGCTCGACCCGCGGGTACCAGAGCCGGTCGACACCCGCAAGCTGCACAGCTTCATCGAGCGCTTCCATGAGCTCGCCAAGGCCCACCGCGAGGATCTCCCAAGCGGCCAATCCAAGCCGACCGCCCTCGTCGGCAGCCCCTTGCATCTGGCCAGCAATGCCCTGCATCAGCTGCAAGTCTGGGCCAAGCGTGTCGATTATCTGCATGAGCACCTGGCCCAATCGCAGGCCGAGTTCGACTACCTGGCGCTCTTGGATGAGGGGCTCGCAACCCTGCAGGCAGCCGGCATCGAGCTTGAGGCTCTGTCGCAGCACAGCCACTTCCTATGCAAGTGTCTGTTCGCCTGTCCGCAAGACGATAACGATCTCGAGCCCGCGCTCCAGGCGCTAGTCCACCGGGTCGCCCGTGGCTCCAGGCACGACTTTGCGCTCCTGCTCGGCAAGCCCGAAGACGGTGACATGGTGCGTCGCATGGTGTTGGAGCAGGGCTGCGAGCCGGTCGGCATCCCAGCTTGGCTGAGCAGCGACCGCGATCAACAACGTCGTGATATCGACTCGCTTCGCCGTCATAAACGGGCGCGCGTCGACGAGATCGAGAGCGAGCTTGCACAGCTGCGCACGGATACGGAGGTCGCAGTCGCCCACGCCAACCTCGAGACGCTGGCCTGGTACCTGGAGCATGCGGCGCATCAGCTCGGCTCGCGCGACCTCTGTCACATCACGGGCTGGACCGTCGCGCCCGAGCCGACCCAGCTCCAGCATCGCTTATGGGATGCCGATATCCGCGCCATCATGCGCTATCCCGAGCCGCCACCCTTGGTCAGCTCGCCGGTGATGACCCTCGATACCTGGTGGTCGCAGCCATTCCAACCGCTGCTGCTGATGTGGGGCACGCCAGGACAGGCGGAGGTCGACCCCAGTGGTGTGCTCGCGCTCATCGTGCCGCTGCTGTTCGGCTACATGTTTCCCGATGTCGGCCACGGCCTGATGCTAGTGGCGTTCGCGCTGCTGTTCTGGTGGCGCTGGCCAGCGATCCGTTTCCTGTTGCCCTGTGGCCTCTCGGCGATGCTCTTCGGCCTGCTGTTTGGCGACATCTTCGGCTTCGAGGATCTCATCCCCGCGCTCTGGCTGAAGCCACTCGAAGCGCCGATGATGGTGCTTGGCGTACCGATGCTGTTCGGCGTCCTGCTGCTCCTGCTCGGATTGGTCTTCGCCGGGCTGGAGGCGCAGTGGCGAGGCAGGCTGCGGCAATGGCTGCAGGTGGAGGCAGCGGTGCTGCTGCTGTACCTGTTGCTCTTGCTTGCCCCCTTCGTGCACGAGATTCTCTGGCTGGTACCTCTGGCGCTCCTGCACTACATCGTCGGCAGCGTCATGCAGGCCAGTGAGCGACTGCTAGCGACACTCGGCGCTG
This sequence comes from uncultured Halochromatium sp., assembly GCA_964516305.1. GTDB lineage: Bacteria > Pseudomonadota > Gammaproteobacteria > Chromatiales > Chromatiaceae > Lamprobacter. The sequence goes on from CAZEZH010000171.1 coordinate 4,408, forward strand.
CGCTCGGCCGGCTGTTGCTGAGTCTCTTCGAGCTGGCCCTGAACACCCTCTCCTTTCTGCGTGTCGGCGCCTTCGCACTCGCCCATGCGGCGCTCTCGCATGCAATCATGGCGCTCGCCGACACGGTGCAGCATCCCATTGGCTGGCTGCTGATCCTGGTGCTTGGCAATCTGTTCGCCGTCGTGCTCGAGGGTCTGATCGTGTTCGTACAGACCACCCGGCTGGTGCTGTTCGAGTTCTTCATCCGCTTCCTGCATGCCGATGGCCGCATCTATCAGCCACTCCACCAGCCGCCCGATACCCGCTGAGTCAAGAAGTAAAACAGACCCGCACGAGGGTGAAAGGGTGGAAGGGTGCTGTGGCTCCGCCAATCGAGCCAATACGACACTCACCACCCCTCACTCACCACTCACCACTCACCACTCACCACTCACCACTCACCACTCACCACTTCAAGATCCTCGTGCAAGATCCGGATCAGCTCTTGAACCGCGAGCGGATGCGCAAACCCGCCGTGCCCGG
>CAZEZH010000172.1:0-4716 GCA_964516305.1 uncultured Halochromatium sp.
GAAGAACGCCTGGGTCACCTTGAACACCACCGGACTCAGCAGGAGCAGCGCGATCAGGTTGGGGATCGCCATCATCGCGTTCATGGTGTCGGCCAGCAGCCAGATAAAATCGAGCTGGCTGATGGCGCCGATGGGTATCGCGAGCACCCAGAGCACCCGGAACGGGATGATGGCGTGAATGCCGAAGAGGTATTCGACACAGCGCTCGCCATAGACGCTCCAGCCCAGGATGGTGGTGAAGGCGAACAGCGCCAGCCCGATCGAGACCACGTAGGCACCGCTGCCCGGCAGCTCCTCGCCAAACGAGATGGCAGAGAGGGCCGCGCCGGTGATGTTGCGATTGTGCTCTTCGGTGCTGCCATCGGCGGCCTCGAGCGCGCAGACGGTGCTGGGCTTGCGGATCATCCAGGCGCTCTCGACCCGCTCCTCGATGACCCCGCCGCGCTCGACGCAGTCGGTGAATTCGCTGCTGTCGGCCTTCCATTGCCCCGAGATCACGATCACCAGCCCGGTGATGGTGCAGATGATCAGGGTGTCGATGAAGGTGCCGAGCATGGCCACCGTGCCCTGGCGCACTGGGCTGTCGGTCTCGGCGGCGGCATGGGCGATGGGCGCGCTGCCGAGGCCGGCCTCGTTGGAGAAGATGCCGCGCGCGACCCCCATCTGCAGCGCGAGCATGACCGAGGCGCCGGCGAAGCCCCCGGCACCGGCCGCGGGCGTGAAGGCGTACTCGACGATGGTGACGAAGGCGGCGGGGATCTCGCTGAGGTTCAGCGCCAAGACGATCAGCCCCGCGACCAGGTAGGCCAGCGCCATCAGCGGCACGAGGCGACCTGCGACCTGGGCGATCCAACGGATACCGCCGATCAGCACCAGCCCGACCAGGAGCGCCATCACCAGTCCGGTGCCGATGGCCGGAACGCCAAACTTGGTCGAGAGCGCGTCGGCGACCGAGTTGGCCTGCACCGTGTTGCCGATACCAAAGCCCGCGATGGCGCCGAAGAGGGCGAACAGGGTCGCGAGCCAGAGCCATTTCGGCCCCAGGCCGTTGCGGATGTAGTACATCGGCCCGCCGACATGGTTGTTCTTCTCGTCGACCTCCCGATAACGCACGGCGAGCACCGCCTCGGAATACTTGGTGGCCATGCCGACCAGGGCGGTGATCCACATCCAGAACAGCGCGCCCGGTCCGCCAATGGCCAGGGCCGTGCCGACGCCGGCGATGTTGCCGGTGCCGATGGTCGCGGAGAGTGAGGTCATCAAGGCGTTGAAGGGCGTGATGTCGCCACTGCCCTGCTCCTTGCGCCCACTCCAGAGCATGCGAAAGCCGAACCCGAGCCGATGCAGCGGCATCGCCTTTAGGCCCACGGAGAGAAAGAGGCCCGTGCCCAGGATCAGCACGAGCATCGGTGGTCCCCAAACCCACCCATTGATGGAACCAATCACCGCTGAAACCTGCTCCATTGGTGCCCCCTTGAGTTGCATGGTGAGACGGCGCGTTGACGCCAGCGGCGTACTATACACGCCAACGGCCAAGGCGCTCATCCCTGCACTGAATCAGGGGCTGACCGGTTTTTGGCGCTTGGAGCGCGCCGGTTCGGGCGTATATTGGCCGTTACTAAGCGACGTACGACTGCGAGAGGTCACACCATGGCAGCACCCGACCTGACACCGATCCAACCCCTGATCCAAGAGCTGAATCAGCATCCGATCTACGCCGAGCTCAAAGACATCGACGATCTACGGGTGTTCATGACGCATCACGCCTTCTCGGTCTGGGACTTCATGTCGCTGATCAAGTATCTACAGGGCAAGCTCGCCCCGGTGCAGGTGCCTTGGGTGCCGCAGGGCAATCCGGCGGTGCGCTACTTCATCAACCAGCTGGTGTTGGAAGAAGAGTCCGACACGATCGAGGGCAGCAACGGACCGAGCTACAGCAGTCACTTCGAGTTCTACTGCCAGGCCATGCACGAGATCGGCGCCGACGGCGAGAATCCGCGCCGCTTTGTCGCCCTGGTGCAAGAGCAAGGGCTCGATGCGGCGCTCTACTCCGATCTGGTGCCGTTGCCGTCGCGCTATTTCACCGAGACCACCTTCTGCTTCATCCGTGAAGACAAGCCGCATGCTGTCGCCGCGGCACTCGCCGTTGGCCGCGAGCACCTGATCCCGGAGATGTTCCGCTCACTGCTCGCGCGCATGGCGATCAACGAGCAGGACGCACCAGCCTTCCATTACTACCTCAACCGCCACATTCATCTCGACGAAGACTTTCATGGCCCGTTGTCGATATCGATGCTCGATCAACTCTGCAACGATGATCCCGAGCGGATCGAAGAGGCCGTGATCGCTGCCGAAGAGGCCATCTGCGCCCGTATCCGATTCTGGGACGGCGTACTCGAGGCGGTGCGCAGCAGCCGTGATGCTCGGCGCTAGCCTTTTTAGGCTAAACCCTACTCATCACAGGGTAGAATCTCAGCCTGTAGGGTCCATCTTTATGGAACCATTTTAGGTTTTCCCACTACAAGATCACGACGAGGTGGATCGATGGCCCTAGCAGCAGCGCTCGATAACGAAGGCTTCCTACTCAATCGAGATGACTGGACCGAAGAGCTGGCCGTAGAGCTGGCCGAGCAGGATGAGTTCGAGATGGACGAGCAGGTGATGCAGTTCATTCGCGAGGCTCGCAGCATGTACGACAACGATGGCGTGGTGCCGCCGATCCGCATCTTCGCCAAGAAGCAGGGCGTCTCGACCAAAGAGCTCTACAACATCTTCAAGAAAGGCCCCATGAAGCTGATCTGCAAGTGGGGCGGTTTGCCCAAGCCCACGGGCTGTGTCTGATCAACCATCTTTTGACGCTGATTGAGGTGAGAAGAGAGCAATGGCAGGTGTACTTTCGTTTAAGGGCGACCCCCTCTGGAAACGCGCAGACGACCCCGGCTACCGGGTCGGCTGGCGCAGCAAGGCCAAGTTCGAAAAGGGCTTTCTCGATGGCGAGATGACCTACGGCGAAGCGAGCAAGAAGGCCGAGGAACTCGCCGGTCAGGACAGCAGCAAGACCTTTTATCCCGAACTCATTGTGACTGAGTGAGCGATTGCGGCCGCCGCCCGGCGGCCTGCTCCGGCTCGACCTGGCGCCCATCAGCCCCGAAGCAGAGCCCATCTCTGAGGGCGATCAGGTCCCCTTCGCCGAGCGGCTCCCACAGCTCGTCGGTCAACGGAACACTGGCCACCAGTGCGACGTCCTGGCGGATCGACGTCAGATTCACACCGGCGTCTTGCAGTTCTGGTGAGGTGCGCCAACAGCAGCGTTGCAAGAAGTAGATCCCCGGCGCACTCAGACGGCCGTCGGGCTGGGTGCGGCGATCCGCATGGACGAAGAGCGCGTCGCTGTCGGCATAGATGAAGTTGGCCGGCCCCAAAGGGCGGATCTCCTGGGCATAGTCAGCAATCACGGCCAAGCGCGTCACCAAGTCCGGGACCTGCCCGGGCACATCGTCCCACACCGGCGCCAGTGAGGTCATCAGACCGCAGAATGCGCGCTCGGAATCAGAATCCCCGACCGGTGTGAATCGCGCCGGATAGCTGGAGCGCAGGTCGGCCAATGAGGGCATGTCGCCATTGTGCGCGAAGACATGCATCCGGCCGCCCAATTCGCGTGCGAAAGGCTGGGTGTTGCGCAGCGCGAGCGCCCCGAAGGTCGCCAACCGGATGTGACAAAGCCCGAGCTTGGTGCGCAGCCCTTGTCGCTCCATGAACTGCATCAGCGGGCTCTCGCTCGCGGGCCGTGGCTCGCGCAGCAAGAGGCAATCCGCGCCCTCATAGAAGGCGAGCCCCCAGCCATCGCGATGCGGCCCCTCTGCGCCGCCGTGACGCGCCAGTCGCTCGAGCGAAAATCCCAGCGTTGCTGGAACCCGGCTCGACATCGCAAACAGTTCGCACATCAGGGGTCTCGTCCTCGGTTTCAATCAGCCCTCTGGAGCAGAGGCATCAAGAACCTTTAACGCAAAAGGAGCAGTTTAACCGCAGACTAACGCAGAGATTTCAATAACCGGCCACTGATCGCTGCTTCACCTTTTGAGCGGCATCGCCAAACCTGCCAGAGCCTTGTTTTTTATAATTTTAATCTGCAAACATCTGCGCCATCTGCGGTTTATGGGTCTAAACGCTACTGCGGGGGCCATTAGGATGCTGGATTCTCGGTGATCCGCAACTTCGGGGCAAACACGCAGCAGGCTCCGTCTCGGTTATGATCAGGATCTTTGCGTTGCTGGTTTGGAGTCAGAAGTTCGATCGTGGATCCCGAAGCCTTTGTTCAGTCTTCCGTTCTCTTGCTGCTCGCCGCCGCAGCGGCCGTCACGTTGTTCAAACACTTCGGGCTGGGCTCGATCCTGGGCCTGCTCGTCGCCGGTGTCTTGATCGGCCCCTATACGCCGGGCCCCTCGGTGACCGGCAATGTCGATGATCTGCGCCACTTCACCGAGCTAGGCGTGGTGCTGCTGCTGTTTGTCATCGGCCTGGAACTGCATCCGAGTCGACTCTGGGAGATGCGCCGCACGCTGTTTGGGCTCGGCTCCACGCAGATCATCTTTTCCGGTCTGGCGCTGGCGCTCTATTTTCGCCTCTTCGTCGAGACCTGGCCGGTCGCGCTGCTGATCGGCCTGAGCCTGGCGCTGTCGTCGACCGCGCTGGTGATGCAGATGCTCTACGAGAAGG
>CAZEZH010000173.1:0-4689 GCA_964516305.1 uncultured Halochromatium sp.
ACGCTGATCGCCCTCTGTCACTGCGGCAGAGGCCGCAGCGGTAGGAGACCGTCTCCCTGTTTCAGCGATGACATCAGCAGGCAGTCGGCGCACTGCCTCACAAAAGGGCTCGAGCGCCAGCCCCAGCTGCTCAATCGGCACGCGCAGTCGATCCGAGGCGAGCCCAACACAAGCAGCCTGTTCGACATCAGCGGCATGGTAGCGAATACGATCCGCTGCCAAGGTCGCAGCAACGCCCTTCAATGCATGCGCCAGCGGGGCGATCGCCTCCAGATCGCCTGCTTGCCACAGCCTGTTCATCTGCTCTGCATCCTGGCCATGATCCTCAACGAAGCGGCGCAACAACCGAATATACCGGCCCAGGTCGCCCTGCATGCGACGCAGTCCTAACGCCACATTGAGACCAGGGACCTCGGCGAGCGTGAGCGCCGCTGCGCCAGTGGATGGATCACTCGCGCCTAGCGCATCCTTCGGCAGACCAGGTACCAACCCCTCCGGGGTGCCGGCAGGCAGCCATTTCCGAAGAGTCGCAGCAAGCACATCCGGCTCGATCGGTTTGCCGACGTGATCATTCATCCCCGCCTCTCTCGAGCGTTGCCGGTCAGCATCGAATACATTCGCCGTCATCGCGACGATGGGGACTTGCTGACACTCGGGGAGGCGACGCATCTCGCGCGTTGCCGTCAGTCCATCCATCACCGGCATCTGGATATCCATAAGGACCAGGTCAAACCGTTGCTCGCGGGCGCGGGTAATTGCCTCCTTGCCATCGGCGGCGATGGTGACATGAGGCCCGAGTGCCTCAACCAGCTCGCGCATCACTTCCTGGTTGATGGGGTTATCCTCGACCAGCAAGACACGACCGATAAAGCGCTCCACCGGTCGGTCCGCGGGCACCAGCGCAGTGCCTAGGGCAGCGTCTGGCGTGACCTGATGAGCCTCCGCTTGAGCATTCCCTTGCAGCGCTAACTGCAGCGCATCATGCAGCTTCGAGGGTGTCACTGGCTTGGCCAAGATCTGCGCGATGCCTGCCGATCCGGCGAGCTCGCTCGGCAGCTCATCGCCGAACGCGGTCACCATGATGCAGGCCGGCAGCTGTTTCAGAGGCAACGCGTTGATGCTGTGAGCGGTGTCAACGCCATCCATGTCTGGCATCTTCCAGTCGACCAGCACGACATCGAAGGGCTGACCCAGACGGTCAGCCTTGAGCACCGCATTCAGCCCAAGCGCTCCATTGTTCACCGCCTCAGCCTGCAGCTGGAGCGACTCGAGCATCTGTACCAGGATCTCGCGCTGCTCCGGACGGTCTTCGATCACCAATGCCCGGCGCCCTCGCACCTGGTCCAGCCCACCCTCAGCCGGCGCTGCCGGACCCGCGGGCATAAACGGGATCTCGAGCGTGAAGCAACTCCCCTGCCCCGGTGTGCTGCGCACCTTGATCCGCCCGCCCATCAGCTCGCAGAGACGCTTGCTGATCGCCAAGCCAAGCCCGGTCCCGCCATAGCGGCGCGTGGTGCTGCCATCGGCCTGTTCGAAGGCCTGGAACAACCGGCTGAGCTGCTCCTCGGTCATGCCGATCCCGCTATCGCAGACCTCGAAGCGCAGCCAGTGCGGTTGCACCGACGTCAGTCCGGCAGTCGCCGACCTGGTGTCCCTATCTCCCTGCCAGTGCCTGGAGTTGCCGTTGCCGTTGAGCAGCTCAGCCTGTATGGAGACCTCCCCGCTCTCAGTGAACTTGGCCGCATTACTGAGCAGATTCAGCATAATCTGCCTGAATCGAGTACTGTCGCCGCACACCCGCAGCGGAAGATGATCAAGGTCCACCTGTAGCTCGAGCCCCTTGTGGATCAAGGTCGGGGTCACGAGCGCACAGACTTGATCGATGATCCGCGCAGGCTCGAAGTCCTCGTCGCTCAGTTGGATCTTATCGGCCTCGATCTTGGACAGATCCAGCACATCGTTGATGACCTGCAACAGATGCTGGGCCGAGGCGGAGAGCTTCTCGAGCTGCTGAGACTGACGCGGTGTCAGCGGATCGCGCCGAATGAGATGCGAGTAGCCGATGATGGCGTTCATCGGCGTCCGGATCTCATGACTCATATTGGACAGAAAGGCGCTTTTTGCACGATTGGCGCTCTCTGCGGCAGTCTTGGCGGCTTCCAGATCCATGGTCCTTGAGGCGACCAGCTCTTCGAGATGCAGCCGGTATTCATCGAGTTCGCGCTCCCGGCGCTTGCGCTCGGTGATGTCCTGCCAGACCCCAGAGATCATCTGGCGGCCATTGTGCTCGACCAAGCGGAAGGTCAGGTTGACCGCTTTGAGCGAGCCATCCTTGTGCCGCATCCGACTCTCGAAACCGAGGATCTCACCGGCGAGGATGGCGCGGATATTGTCCGCGATGGTGGCTGGATCATGATCGGCCTCGAGGTCCCGGACCGCGAGCTGCGCAAACTCCGCGCGGCTATAGCCCAACCCCAGGCAAGCGGCATCGTTGAATTCGAGGATGCGCCCGGTCTCGGGGTCAGCCAGCACGATGGCATCGGTGGTCTGACCGAACATGGTTTCGAGCAACGACTCCCGCTCACGCAGACGCTGTTCGGCGGCGGCCTGCTGAGTGATATCGCGCACCGCCACCACATGGCGGCCAGAGGCGGCAAGCGCACCAAAGCGCGCCTCGAAACGACGCGGCCCCGTGGGCATCGGCAGCTCGTACTGGAACGACACCCAGCGCTCGCCCTCACGCGCGCGGCGCAGCGCATCGGCAAACGCCGGGGCGATCTCCGGCGGCAACACCGCCCGCGGCGTCTTGCCCAGGAAGACCTCTGGCGGCACGAACAGCTCACCGGTCTCGGCCTGATAGAAGTCGACGATGGTGCCGTCGGCCTCGAGCACAAAGATCAGATCAGCCGGTGCCGTGCGTTCTGTCATTGTTGTTCTTTTCCTACCGGATCATTCAGCGGCCTGTATCAACGGCCAGGATCAACGCCACTGGGTGACCTGCAAGCGCGATGGCGCTTGGTTTTTTTAGCGTCCGCTGATTTGCCAAATCATGCGCTGTTTGCTTTGAGTGGAAAACGCTCAGGATGCTCAATGATCTCTTCCGTTAAATCGACGTCGAGGTCCGGCCAGTGAAAATGACCTTGAGCAGGCTCTTCCACATTGAGGATCAGCTTAACGGCTCGATCCTTGAACCAAGGGAAATGGTCGTACGACAAAAAAAGCTCTTTGTCATGCGCAAGCAGCCAGAGACCATGGCCAGAAATATTCGTGACCTCAACCGCTGAAGTGTTGGCGCCATGCGCTAATGAGCTCATCATGATGAACCTCAATCAATAACTCGATGTGTTTCAGCTGCTTCCTGGAATAGCGATGGTTCTTCGCTAACTCTATTTCTGGCTCTAACCAGAACTTTGCCTCACCCTCACCGGATATCACGTGGACATGCATGCGTTCCTCCTCCCTTGAGAAGAAGAAAAACCGGTAGCCATCTTCTCTGAAGGCGGTTGGACTCATCTTCTATCGCACTGCCCTGGATGATTGGTGATTCGGTTCTTGAGCTGCTGTTTATGCAAAGCGCCGAACCTCCCCATTGCCGTCGATATTCTCCAGGCAACGCCCGCAGAGCTCGGGATGGGCGGCGTGAGCCCCGACGTCGGCGCGGTGATGCCAGCAGCGCACGCATTTCGGATGTTCGCTGGGACGGATGCGCACGGCGAGCCCCTCGACATCGGTGTCGAGCGCGTCCTCGGGTCGCTCGCCCAACGCATGCACCAGGGCATCGGAGGTGATGAGCACGAAGCGCAGCTCGTCGCCGAGGCGGCTGAGTAGCTCCTGCAGCTCCGGCGTGCAGTAGAGATCGATCTCGGCATCAAGCGCGGCGCGGATCTGGCCTTGAGTGCGCGCGGCCTCGAGCTGGCGGCCGATGGCGGTGCGCACCGCCAACACCTGGCTCCAGAACGCGCGATCAAAGGGGTCACCGGCATCGAGCGCGAACAGCCCTTGGTACCAGGTCGCGGTGAAGATGGTCTGATCACGCTCGCCGGGCAAATGGCGCCAGATCTCCTCGGCGGTGAAACTCAGGATCGGCGCCAGCCAGCGGCTCATGGCCTCGACGATGTGATACATCGCGGTCTGGCAGGAGCGTCGCGGCAGGCTGTCGGCGCCGGTGGTGTATTGGCGGTCCTTGATCACGTCCAGATAGAAGCCGCCCATGTCGACCACGCAGAAGTTGTGCAGCCGGTGGTAGATCAGATGGAACTGATAGTCCTGATAGGCCTGAATGAATTCCTGCTGCAGTTGCAGTGCCCGATCCACGGCCCAGCGGTCGAGCTCGATCATCTCGGCGGCGGGAACCAGGTCCCTGGCCGGATCGAAGCCATTGAGGTTCGAGAGCAGGAAGCGCGCGGTGTTGCGGATGCGCCGATAGGCATCGGCGGTGCGCTTGAGGATCTCATCGGACACGCGCATCTCGCCGCGATAATCGGCGGCGGCGACCCAGAGCCGGATGATGTCCGCACCTAGGGTCTTCATCACCTCCTGCGGGCGCACCACGTTGCCCTTGGATTTGGACATCTTCTCGCCCTTCTCATCCACGGTGAAGCCGTGGGTGAGCACCGCGCGATAGGGTGCCTGGTCGTGCATCGCCACCGAGGTCAGTAGCGAGGATTGGAACCAGCCGCGGTGTTGATC
>CAZEZH010000174.1:0-4636 GCA_964516305.1 uncultured Halochromatium sp.
CTCGGCATGCTCAGCAAGCTTGCCCGTTTCCTGAAGACTGACGTCAGCACCCTATTGGCTGACCCCGACCAGAGGAGCCCCCGCCATGCCCGCTGATCCCCGTACCTGGGTCTGGGACTGCCGCGGTCTCACGCCCGCTCAACGCCTCACGTTGTTTGCACTCAGCGACCAGGCCGATGCCGATCAGGGCACCTGCCGGGTCTCGCTGTCCGAATTGGCCGAGCAGACCGAACTCAGCCGCCGCGGTGTGATCAAGGCGCTCGGCGAACTCGATGGACGCTTTATTGATCGCGAGCGTGGTGGACCCGGTCGCCGCACCCGCTATCGCCTGCGCTGGGACGATGCAGTGGCCATGCTGCCAGCGCAGTCGATCAATGCGGCGGCACACGAGGTGTTGGACCTGAGCCTGCCGTCGACAGCGGCGCCGAGCATCGTGGTAGCCGTCACGATGCCGAGTCTTGGCGACCTCCCGGTACAGACGCTGATCGGCAACACGATGCCTGACCAACCCCAACCCTCGCGCTCGGTCTCGATCACCCCGAGCAGCAGCGCTAGGGCTTTCAGTGCACCCGCTGGTGAACAGTCTGCACCGGTCCTGCCTGAGGCACCCAGTGCCCTAGGGAACAGCGTGCCCACGCCTGGTGCCCGCAATGCCCTATCCACGCCTGAGGCACCCTGTGCACCGGTGCACAGCGTTCCCCCATCCGATGAACCCAGTGCACCAACCGAGGCCCTCAGTGCCCCAACCGAGGCCCTCAGTGCACCAACGCTAGTGCACAGCGTGCCCACCAACATCAACAACAACCAATCAATACAAGAGAAGGATTCTTCGATGTTGTTGGAGCAAACCCCGCGCACGCGCGCGAGCCAGACCGCGCAGCCGATCCCGGAGGACTGGATGCCCTCCGCGCGCGTCTACGTCTGGGCGGAGAAACAAGGCCTGACCAAGGACTGGGTCGATGCCCAGGTCGACGAGTTCGTCATCTACTGGACCGATGCCGGTGAGCGGCGCAAGAGCTGGGACGCCAGCTTCATCAACCGTCTGACCTGGCTCAACCTCAACCCGCATCCAACCACCCACAGCAGGAGTCGCACCGATGAGCGCATCCAACATACCGGCCTGGCTGACAAAGACTACGCTAGCGACGCGACTCCGCTCGAGGACATCCCCTGGATGCGAGCCGCTGCTGTCGGCTGAGGCGTTGGCCGAACACAGCCGTGCCGAGGTCCGCAAACTCCTTGCCGAGCGTCAGGAGGCCGCGCAGCGCCGCCTGGAGGTCGCCCTCGGGCGCAGTGGCATCCCGCCTCGGTTCCAAGGCAAGACCTTCGCCGACTACCAGACCCGCGTGCCGCAGCAACAGCGCGCCCGCGAGGTCTGCCAGACCTACGCCGAGCGGTTCGTCGCTTTGGGCGGCATGAGTGATAATCTGCTCCTGCTCGGCGGCCCCGGCACCGGCAAGACGCATCTGGCCTGTGCGATCCTGGCGCAGGTCATCCGCGCCGGACACACCGGGCTGTTCATGACCGCTTACGAGGCCCTGAGCACCTTGCGTGAGAGCTATGGACCGAAGGCCCTGCGCTCCGAGCGTGAGGCCATGGCCTTGCTGAGCGATCCCGAACTGCTCGTGCTTGACTTCGGACTCAAGCCGCTGCGCTCGCCATAGGACGAGGACGTCCATGACTTGATCAGCGAGCGCTATGAGCAGCGCGCCACCATCGTCACCAGCAATCTGGACTTCAGCGAGTGGGGCGATGCGTTCCCGAATCGCTTGCTGGGGGCCGCGACGCTGGATCGGCTGCGCCACAACGCCTACCGCGTGGTCCTCGATGGGGCCAGTTATCGCACCCCGAAACCACTCCCAGAACCCCCACATTCACCCCTTGCAAATTCGGCTAAAACCGCCGAACAATAGCCCCCGTTCGAGACCCCTGTGAGCCACCTCTGAGTGGCTCCATTAACCCGATCATGGGTGGCTCCATTAGGGCGGTCAGTGACATCTCCTAAGGCAGAGAGGCCGCGCCCGTCAGTGACGGGCGCGGAGAGGGGGAGTGGATTAGCGCCGCCGACTGCGACGCAGGTAAGCGGGCAGATCGAGCGGCTCGTCCTCGGGAAGCAAGGGAGGGGCGATACGCGGCTTGCGCAGTCGGTCGCTGAGGCGCCAGAACAGCACCTTCCAGCGGCGTGGCAGACGCAGTGAGAGGGGTAACATCGCAGGCTCCTGGGGGCCTGAGGCCCCGGATGGATGATCGGGGACCACGGATCGCGGGGGGATCGCCAAAGGATCAGCAAGATCCGTGGCAGGACGCGCTTGAAGGCCCCAAACGGGGTGAGACTCATGGCGTCTTCGGTCTCAGGGATCGCGGGCGGTTGGAGGCGCGCGATCGGGAAAACAGGGGGCTGCTCAGCCGGGCAGGACTGAGAGCGCCGTCGGTGAGGAGTATTCGGGGTTTGGGCGTGGAGCGCAGCAGGGAAAGGCGTGCGGAATCGACTTGATTCGCGATGCCATGGCTCGGCGCGATGGACTGCGCAGTGGTGCTGACCACTCGCGAGCCGGTCGTTTGACGACTAGACTCTGGGTCTCCTGATCAATCTGACGCTGCGAGGTGCAAATGAGCGATCACAGGTTACAGGCGAACCCAGATAACCCATCGGAGCTTGAGGCGCGTGGTCTTCGTCCGGTCGTCCTCTGGGTGCCTGATACACGGCGGCCAGGATGTGTCGATGAGTTCAGACGACAGCTTTCGCTGGTCGAATCGGAGCCGGATGATCGTCAGACCCTAGACTTCATCGAGGCCGCTGCCTGGAGCGATTTGCGCCGCCGTTCTGACGCGCTCGTTTCCGTCACCGAGGGGCCTGACAGCAGGCACCGGGGTGTGGCTTGCTTAGACGCCATTCATGTCGCACGATAGCCGGATATCACAACGCAGGCTTTAGGTGACGGCGATGGATGCAGACATCACAGAGATCGAAGACGCTGTGCGACGTCTTCCGGCGTCAGAACAAGTCCGTTTGATCGAGGTGATCGCACGCTCGTTGCGCGAGCACGAAAGACGTTCCACGCGGGACAAAACGGCGCTCGGGCATTTCCTGGATGAGATGTCGAGTCTCCCGAGTTCACCTCCCAGCGATGGCTTCTCGAATCGAGACCATGACAGAGCGCTCTATGGCGAACGGCCGTGATGGCGATGCAGCACTCGCGGACGGTCTTTGTCGATACCGGCGCTTGGTTCGCTGCCTTTGTTCCGACGGATCCGGACCATGACCGTGCGCAGCAGTGGCTGCGGCAAAACAATCGACCGCTCGTCACGACCGACTACGTACTCGATGAATTGCTGACGCTGCTTATGGTTCGTCGTGAGCGTGAGCGCGCACTCCATGTGGGGACTGCGCTCCTTAACGGCTCACTGGCTGATATGTACTGGATGACCTTCGAGGATATCCATCACGCTTGGGAAACCTTCCGACAATTCTCGGACAAAGGCTGGAGCTTCACCGATTGCACAAGCCGGGCCGTGATGGAACGTCTTCGGATAACGACAGCCTTCGCATTCGACGAGCATTTTCGGCAATTCGGGCTCGGTTCGGTCGTGCCACTGGACATTTGACCCTCCTATGGCGCTGCGAGCGCACCGTCAGTATCAGCAGTTAGGCAAAGCGGACTTCATTCAGGCTCGATTTGGCGTTCGCCCGAGGTCACTCCTCCCGACTGTCGTTCAGAAGACGCTGCAGTGCGGGGAGATGCGCACGAACCGATGACAAATCGTTGCAACGGACCCTGAACGGCACAACTGTTAATCGGCCCGGCGTAAAAGCGATGCGAAACGATGAGTTTTCGCTGTCGCGCCGGCGCGGCGAACTCTCGACCATGGGCGCATGCATGCTCAACGCGCCCTGCTGGTTTGTTCGCTGCTCGCACTGACGGTTTCAGCCGCGAAGGCAGCCCCTGGTTATTCTGCTCGTTTCTACGAGCGCAGTGCCGAAGGCTGGTTCTGGTATGCCGAGGAGCCGCCTGAGCCAGAGATCCCTGAGCCGGAACCGGAGTCACTGCCAGAGCCGGCACCCGCACCTGAGCCACTGCCACCGCTGGCCCAGCCCTCGCCACCTGAGGAGCCAGTCCCCAGCGGCCCGGCACCCCTCTCCGCCGCCTGGCTGCGCGAGAACCTCGAGCGCTACCGCGACCAGGCCATCGACGACCCCTCGCCGACCAACGTCGCCCTGTATCTCTATCTGCAGCGCCTGGTGCTCGACAAAGCCGAGCGCTTCGCCGAAGCGACCCAACGCGCGGTCTGGGCCGATCCGCTGCTCGATGAGACCACGCGGCGACCACTCGCCACCTTTGCCGCCAACCTGGCCAACCGCGAGGCCGGTGCCGCTCGAGACGCTGCGCTCAACCTGATCGCCGAGCAGGCGGGGCTCTGGTTCTTCTACCGCGCCGACTGTCCCTACTGCGAAGCCCAGGCGCCGCTGCTCGACCTGTTGACCACGCGCTACGGACTCGAGGTGCGGGCGATTGCACTGGATGGACGTCCACTGCCAGGCGGGTTCTTCCCAAGCTTCGCCACCGATGCCGGCCAAGCCAAGAGCGGCTGGCGGCGGATCGTCTACCCGGTATTCCACGCGATCCGGACACCCTCG
>CAZEZH010000175.1:0-4624 GCA_964516305.1 uncultured Halochromatium sp.
GCCGGACCGTCGGCAGCTCTCGCCTTGAGCAGGCTTCTGCCGACATGGGTATCTGGAGGCAAAGCGCACTCGTCAGCAGCTGGACGGGCTTCCCGACTGCTGGGTTGATTGGCACCTTATTGAGGCTGACTGAGTTGGGATATGGCTGAACCTGTGACCAAGATTATTGCGATTGATGATGACCCGACGGGCTCGCAGACGGTGCATGGGTGCCTGTTGCTGACGCGCTGGGATGTGGAGACGCTGTTGGAGGGACTACGGGATGCGTCGCCGCTGTTCTTTGTGTTGAGTAATACGCGGGGCATGGATGCGATCTCGGCGGCGGGGGTGACGCGTGAGATCTGTGTGAACCTGCGCGCTGCTTTGGCGCGGATGGAGGAGGCTGGGGAGCCCGTGCAGCCGGTCGTGGTGAGTCGTTCGGACAGCACCTTGCGTGGTCATTATCCGGTGGAGACGGATGTGATCGAGGAGGTGCTGGGGCCCTTTGATGCGCATTTTCTGGTGCCCGCATTCTTTGAGGGTGGTCGCTTTACGCGGGATGGGACGCATTATTTGATGGTTGATGGCGACCCGGTGCCGGTGCACGAGACGGAGTTTGCGCGGGATTCGGTGTTTGGGTTCAGCACGGCGTTCTTGCCGGACTATGTCGAGGAGAAGACGGCGGGGCGGATTGCTGCGGCGGAGGTGGAGCGGTTTTCGCTGGCGGATGTGCGCGGGGCGTTGGAGGGGCGTTTGATTCGCTTGGAGGGAAATCGCTGTTGCGTGGTGGACGCTGAGGAGCAGGCGGATCTGGATGGCTTTGCGCGGCAGGTGTTGGCGACGGCGGGGCAGGGCAAGCGGTTTCTGTTTCGCAGTGCAGCGAGTCTGTTGACGGCCCTGGCGGGGTTGCCACCGCAGCCGGTGCCGGCGGCGGAGATGGCGACCTTTGTGCGCGGCGGCCGGCCGGGTGTGGTGCTGATGGGCTCGCATGTGGGTAAGTCGACGCGGCAGTTGGAGCATCTGTTGGCTGAGACAGATGTGGTGGGGCTGGAGGTTGATCTGGATCGGCTGGATAGGACGGTTTCGATGGGGCTTGAGGTTGGTCTGGATCGGCCGGATGAAACGGATTCGGTGAGCCCCAATACCAATCTGGACAAGCTCGATGCGGTTGATGCCTTGGTGGCAGAGTTGATCGCTGCGGTGGCGAGAGCGCTGCGTGACGGCCGTGGCGCGGTGCTCTACACCAGCCGTGGCGAGCGGGAGTTTGCGACCAAGACGGAGCGCTTGGCGTTTGGGGATCGGGTGGCGGATTTGCTGGTGCGGATCGGTCAGCAGCTACCGCCTGATATCGGCTTTCTGATCAGCAAGGGTGGAATCACCTCGAACGATACGCTGAGCAAGGCGTTGGCGTTGCGCACCGCACGGGTGCTTGGGCAGGTGCATGCGGGCTGTTCGGTGGTGCGTTGTCCAGAGGATCATCCACGCTTTCCGAATCTGCCGGTGGTGATCTTCCCCGGAAATGTGGGGGGTGATGAGACCTTGACTGAGGTCTATCAGCGGCTATCGTCTAACGACGTGCAATAAGTGGAGCGTTTGCGCGTCAGCGTCAGGTCAGTGCTTAGGCGAGTGCCAACGCTAAGGTCATTATTTAGTGGCTCGGGTTGAGGTGAACGATGCAGATTAACCGACGGTATATCGTTGACGAATCGAATCGCAAGGTTGCTGTTCAATTGGATATAGAGACTTTCGCGAAGATCGAAGAGGCGCTTGAGGACTATGGGCTGATGCGATTCATGGAAGAAGATGAAGCTGATGATGAGACGCTTGATCCTGAGCAAGCTCAGTCCTATTACCGATCTCAGGCGACAGCGGAGTGAAAGTCGGCTATCGCAAGCGGTTCTTGAAACAGCTTGCGCAGCTGCCTGCAGGGTTCGAAACCGAGTCGATGACTTTGCCTTTGAGCAGCTTCCAAACGCATCATCGATTGCGGAATTGGGTGGTATCGAGAAGATGCAAGGCCCTGGACAGTATTATAAGAGCCGCTTTGGCCCATTTCGGGTTGGGGTGGAATTGGCTGGGGAGACCTTGGTTCTCAAAGTCGTAATGGATCGCAAAGATATCTATAAATATTTTCCATGAAGGCCTGATGTCTAGAATCCCAGACGAACGCCCGTTGAATCCAAAGCCCGAGGTCATTTCGGAGCTGCGTCGACTGCTGCCAGCGGCGAGCGTGCTCGCGACTGAGGCTGAGCTGGCGCCTTACGAGTGTGACGGGCTGAGCGCCTTCCAACAGCGCCCGCTGGTGGTGGCGTTGCCGGAGACGGTGGAGCAGGTGCAGCAGATCATGCAGCTCTGTCATCGGCTGGAGGTGCCGGTGGTGGCGCGCGGGGCGGGCACTGGGTTGTCCGGCGGTGCGCTCCCACTGGCCGATGGGGTGTTGCTGTCGCTGGCGAAGTTTAATCGAATCATCGCCATCGATCCGGCCAATCGCAGCGCGAGGGTGCAGCCGGGGGTGCGCAATCTGGCGATTAGCGAGGCCGTGGCACCGCATGGGCTCTATTACGCGCCTGATCCGTCATCCCAGATCGCCTGCTCGATCGGTGGTAATGTGGCCGAGAATTCAGGTGGTGTGCACTGTCTGAAGTACGGGCTGACGGTGCATAACATCCTCAAGCTGAAGCTGGTCAGCGTTGAGGGTGAACTGTTTGAGGTGGGCTCCGAGGCGCTTGATTCGCCGGGGCTGGATCTGTTGGCCTTGATGACCGGGTCGGAGGGGATGCTCGGCATCATCGTTGAGGTGACGGTAAAGCTGTTGCCGAAGCCGGAGCGGGCGCAGGCGCTGTTGGCGTCGTTCGCTAGCGTCGAGCGGGCTGGGGCGGCGGTGGCTGAGATCATTGGGGCTGGGATCATCCCGGCCGGGCTCGAAATGATGGACAACCCGGCGATCCGGGCGGCCGAAGCCTTTGTCCATGCCGGTTATCCGGTCGATGCGGCGGCGATCCTGATCTGCGAGCTGGACGGCTTCAATGCTGAAGTGTCGGTGGATGTGATGCGGGTACGCGAACTGCTGCTGGGTGCTGGGGCGACCGATGTGCGCACCGCGGCCGATGATGCCGAGCGCCTGCGGTTTTGGAAGGGACGCAAGGCGGCGTTCCCGGCGGTCGGGCGGATCTCGCCGGACTATTACTGTATGGACGGCACCATCCCGCGCCGACAGCTGGGGCCGGTGCTGAATCGGATCGCTGAGCTGTCGGCGGAGGTTGGGCTGCCGGTCGCGAATGTGTTCCATGCCGGTGATGGCAATCTGCATCCATTGATTCTCTATGATGCCAATAACCCAGGCGAGCTGGAGAAGGCTGAGACCTTGGGTGGCGCCATCCTCGAGCTGTGCGTTGAGGTGGGCGGCACTGTGACCGGTGAGCATGGGGTCGGTGTCGAGAAGCTGAATCAGATGTGCGTGCAATTCAATAGTGCGGAATTGACCCAGATGCATGCGGTGAAAGCAGCCTTTGATCCGAAGGGTCTGTTGAATCCGGGAAAGGCGGTGCCGACGCTGCATCGCTGCGCGGAATTCGGCGCCATGCATGTGCATCACGGGGAGCTGAAGTTTCCTGAGCTGCCGCGGTTTTGAGCCGAGATTGCTCTGTGCCACGCGTCCCTGGCATCGATGAGACGGTCGTCTTGTTTCCGGACCGCTCTGGGTTACGCGCCGACCTTCCACCAATGCGAGAAGGTGCGGCTGAGACCATTCGTGCGGAGCGCGACGCCTCCCGATGTGATGGACGATTGATGGAAAGAAACGACAGAACGTTGGCGCTAACTCCAATGGCTGAACACCTAGACACGATGACTGAGCAGGCGATTGTCGAGCAGGTCGATGCCGCTCGTTCGGCGGGCACAACGCTGGCGATCCATGGCGGCAAGACCAAGGCCTTTTATGGCAATCCGGTGCAGGCCGATGCCGAATTGAATTGCTCAATCCACCGCGGTGTCATTGCCTATGAGCCGACGGAGCTGGCGATCACGGTTCGGGCTGGCACGCCGCTGGCCGAGGTCGAGGCGCTTCTGGCTGAGCATGGGCAGGAGTTTCCGTTCGAGCCGCCGCATTTTGGTGAGCGAGCAACGATCGGCGGGATGGTGGCGGCGGGTTTGTCTGGGCCTCGACGGCCTTACGCAGCCAGTGTGCGCGATGCAGTGCTTGGTGTGCGGATGCTTAATGGTAAGGGCGAGGTCATGGATTTTGGTGGCCGGGTGATGAAGAACGTCGCCGGGTACGATCTGTCGCGCTTGATGGTGGGCTCGCTCGGGGTGCTGGGCGTGCTGCTGGAGGTGTCGATCAAGGTGATGCCGCGGCCGCTGGGCCGAATCACGTTGGTTCAGGAGCAGGATCAAGTGAGTGCGCTGGCGATGATGCAGCGCTGGGCCGGGCAGGCGCTGCCGATCACGGGCACGGCTTGGCTGAATGGCCGGCTGCATTTGCGGGTGGCTGGGAGTGAGGAGGCGCTGAGCGAGACGCAGCGCATTCTCGGCGGCACGCCAATGGCCCCTGCGGACGCTGATACCTTCTGGACCGCGGTCCGTGAGCATGAGCTGGAGTGCTTCGCCGGTGAGCAAGCGTTATGGCGGGTCTCGGTGCCGCCGGCAA
>CAZEZH010000176.1:0-4591 GCA_964516305.1 uncultured Halochromatium sp.
CGCACCAGACTATAGAGATGGTGTCGCCGCAGACCAGGAGTCTCCTCTGCATTGAAGATCTGCCGATGCTCTAGACGATCCTCCTCGACGGGCTCAACGGCTAACAA
Organism: uncultured Halochromatium sp.; assembly: GCA_964516305.1. Taxonomy (GTDB): domain Bacteria; phylum Pseudomonadota; class Gammaproteobacteria; order Chromatiales; family Chromatiaceae; genus Lamprobacter. The sequence continues at coordinate 108 of CAZEZH010000176.1, forward strand.
TACCTTTGCCGCGTCCCCTGACACACGCCGATCAAGAGCATTCTCTATAAAACGTTCGCAAGGCTCCACCCCATTCCGATGCCATCACAGCACCCGTTGATCGACGCCCACACCCTGAAAGACCAGCTGGCGACAGCACTGACCGACCTTGTCGTCTTCGACTGCCGCTTTTCACTCGACGATACCAATCTCGGCTATCGCCGATATCTGGAGGGGCACATTCCTGGGGCGCGCTATGCGCATCTCGACAACGACATGTCGAGCCGAATCACCCCGGAGACGGGCCGTCATCCGCTACCCGATCCGGAGCGCTTCGGCGCCTGGCTTGGACACTGTGGGGTCTCCGCCGATAAGCTGGTCGTCGCCTACGACGATGCTGGAGGCATGTTGGCGGCACGGCTATGGTGGCTACTGCGCTGGGTCGGCCATGCGCGTGTTGCTGTGCTCGATGGAGGTCTGCCCGCCTGGCAGGCAGTCGGCGGCGATCTTGAAACCCAGGTGCCAACCCCGGCGCCAGCCAGCTTCATCGCTCAGCCCGACGATAGCCTCTGGTTGAGCACTGCTGAGCTCGAGCGCGCCTTGAAAGCAGATGAGGCCTGCATCGTCGACGCCCGAAGCCCGGAACGTTTTAGCGGCGAGCAGGAGACGCTCGACCCGGTCGGCGGCCATATCCCCGGCGCGATTAACTTACCCTGCGATCACAACCTATTGCAGGGCGACAGCCGCTTCCTGCCAGACGACGCGCTGCGCGCAATCTTTGCTGCAACGATAGGCTCTCAGCGCCTAACCAAGGTGGTGCACAGCTGCGGCTCGGGCGTGACCGCTTGCCATAATCTGCTGGCGATGGAAGTGGCTGGACTGGGGTTCAGTCAGCTCTATCCAGGCTCGTGGAGTGAGTGGATTCGCTCACCCAAACGCGCAGTCGCAACCGGCCGTGACCAGCCCGACGCCACTCCGTTTGGCGCTCGACCAGGCTGAGCGGTCGCCGTGCCTCCCTCGCCATGCCTATCGATAGCTCTGCGGCCCACTCACTTGCACCTTGACCGAGAATCTGGCCCTCGTTAGCCTGCTATACTCCTGCTGCCCTTGGCTCCTAGGGCTACTTGGATCTCCTCTCTGTTTCAAAGACAACCACAGCCAAGAGGCCACACACACCCGTGGAAATGACAGGCAAGATCACCCAGGTACTGCCGGAGAAGAGCGGCACCTCGGCGCGCGGCCCCTGGCGCAAACAGGAATACGTGATCGAGTTACCGGGAGATTTTCCGAAGCAGGTCTGCTTCATGCTCTGGGGTGACCGGATCGATCAGTTCGGCATCCGCCAGGGGCAGGAGTTGACCGTCAGCTTCGACCTCGAGAGCCGGGAGTTCAACGGCCGCTGGTACACCGATGTGAAGGCCTGGCGGGTCGCACCAGCCGGAGATAGCGGCTCGGGCGAAACCGACCTCAGTGATAACGAGCCACCGCCCTACGATGACGAGCCGCCTTTCTAACCGCTATTCTTCGTTGGAAGACAGACGCTCATCGGCGACGCGCTGCGCTACTGATGCCCCCCGATAGAAGGTGGTCGCGAAGGTCCCTACGAGACGGTTCTCATCGACGACGCGCCACTTGATGGCGCCACGCCCGGCGCGCTCGCCATTGCGCTCAAAGATCCACGCGATGACCTGACCACGCTCGCGCATCCCGTCGACGACCTGGAGCGTGGTCTGCTCAAGCGGTCCCGGGCTGCTGCCATTCACGGCGAGCGTCATACCCTCACCGCGCAGACGGTCGTGCTCCTCCCGAAGGTTGAGTCGGTAGTGGAAGTTCCACGTCTTGTAAGGTCCCCACTGCACCAGTTGATGCAGATTCCACTCGCCATCGAGCGCGATCTTGGTGCGGGTATCGAAGCGGCCCTGGATCACCGCAACCGCGGCGAGCAGCATCGCAACCGTTGCTAGGGCCAATAAGAAGGCAGTCACCGGACGCATCGTCATTGCAGCCTCTCTGCACTCGTCGCTGCCGCTGCAAACAGCCTAGGCCCACCGCAAAATGGCGAGTTCTGCTGTTCGGGCGCCTGAAGGCCGGCCATCTCGCGGCCCCAAACGGCCCGATGTCGCTTTCGATTGCCCTTCCTCAATGTCGTTGACTCATCGCTGCCGCTAGGGTGGTCGGTTATCCCATTAAGCCCAGACCTCTGGCCGCCAGAAACAACCGCTGTACCCTGAGGTATCGCGCATCGACAAAGATACCTTTGGTTCGTCGGTGTTTCTTGCATTCTGCCCTGCAGGTTCTTTACTCTGCGCTGCAAATTGCATCTCCGCGGCAAAAGCCGAGCTGCGAACTGTCGCACGCGCTGACGCGGCGAAAACGCCTACGAGCCGGCCGTCAACGACACGAGTGATCTATGTCTCAAGAACAGCCTCTCAGCCAAACGCTGCCGACGGGCGTCATGCTCAATGCCTATCCAGACAGCATCGGCGGCAAGCTCGCCGATATCGTCGCTGTGCTGAAACGGCCCGAGTTCAAAGATACCTTTTCTTTGTTCTATATCCTACCGACCTTCTTCAACAGCGACCTCGATCGTGGCTTCTCGATCATCGACTATGGCCTCAACGAGGAACTGGTTACGCCCGAGGATCTCACTGAGCTGCAGCAACTCAACATCAACTTCAAGCTCGACCTGGTGCTAAATCACCTCTCGGTGCAGTCCCATCAGTTCCAGGACCTCATCGAGCACGGCAATGAGTCGCCTTACAAGGATTTCTTCGTCGACTGGAACGAATTCTGGCACGAGCATGGCACCGAGGGGCCGGACGGGACCATCATCCCGACCGAGGAGTATCTGCAGAAGCTGTTCATGCGCAAGCCCGGGCTGCCGATCCTCAAGGTGCGCTTTCCGGACGGCTCGGATCGCCTGTACTGGAACACCTTCTACCAAGATGTCAGCTACAAGGAGCTCGATCCCGAGGATCTCGCCGAGGTCGAGGGCATCTCCCCGGACGCTGCGCCAGCGATTGCCTCGATCATCAACCAAGCCATCGCGGCCAAGACCGATCCTGAAGCGATCGATCTCGACGGCTATACGGAGCACAAGGACGCGATCCTCGGCGTGATCGAGCGCAAGCGCAAATACCTGGGTCAGATGGACCTCAATGCCCGTTCCGAGAAGGTCTGGAGCTTTTACGAAGAGACGCTGCGGCGGCTGCGTGAGTACGGCGCCAAGATCATTCGGCTAGACGCCTTTGCCTATCTGCACAAAGAACCGGGCGAGCCCAACTTCTTCAATCGCCCCGGCACCTGGGATTACCTCGAGCGCCTGAAGCGCATCGCCGAGGCCAACGACCTGATCGTCTTTCCCGAGATCCACGCCGAGTACGGCACCGGACTGCACGAAGAGGTCGCGAGCAAGGGCTTTCCGATCTACGACTTCTTCTTCCCCGGCCTGGTCATCGACGCGTTGGAGCGTGGCACCAATCAGGCGCTGCTGCGTTGGATCGACGAGATCCGGGCCAAGGGCCTACAGACCATCAACATGCTCGGCTGCCACGACGGCATCCCCTTGCTGGATCTGCGCGGCAAGGCCGGGGCCGGCAGCTTCCGCGAAGGGCTGCTGGACGAGGAGCAGATCGAGGCCACCATGGCCCGCGTCACCGAGCGCGGTGGGCGCGTCAAGAACCTCTATGGCCCGGATGGTCGTAAGATCGCCTACTATCAAATCAATGCCACCTTCTTCAGCGCCCTGGGCGAGGACGAGCAGAAGCTGCTGATGGCGCGTGCCATCCAGCTCTTCATGCCCGGCATCCCGCAGGTCTGGTATCTGGATCTGTTCGCCGGCAAGAACGACTACGAGGCCGCTGACCGTGGCGGCGCCGCCGGCCACAAGGAGATCAACCGCACCAACCTCTCGCTTGAAGACGTCGAGGCTGGGCTCAAGCGATTGGTCGTGCGCGACCAGCTCAAGCTCATCCAGCTGCGCAACACCTGCCCGGCCTTCCAAGGCAGCTTCGAGGTGCACCCCACCGATGAGCACCACCTGCGGATTAGCTGGAGCAATGGCGAGAGTCTCGCGACCCTAGACGCCGACTTGCGCAATAGTGGCTTCCGGGTGAGCGCCAGCGACGGCAACGGGGAGGAGCAAAGACTGTCATTCGAACGCTAGGCAGGGCGCCAGAATGGCTCTGGGCCACATTGATGCGTTATCCGCGGCGCGCCCCCCTGTGCCGCGACATCGAGCCACCAAGTCAGCAGTCCGTCTCAAATCCCTATTGCTATACTTGAGCGCTCGGGCATCATTGCTAAACCCAAACAGTCGGGGCGCTTTGCCTGCTTTTCGCTATGAAGATGCTAGTCGTTGACGACTCACGCATGGCTCGGCGCATACTGACTAGAAAACACAGGCTGGAGTGCTGAAGCCATCGTTGGGAGATCGCTCGAGGAGCTTGGTCTGGGGCAGCACGACGAGCTGGCTTTACCCGACAACAGCGAGCGCTCAGAGCGCC
>CAZEZH010000177.1:0-631 GCA_964516305.1 uncultured Halochromatium sp.
GCGATGCCGGCGGGTTTGTTGGATGCCGACAGCCTGATGCTGGGCTTGGTGCTGATCACGCTGCTGATCGTCTCCGGCCGGGTGCTGCCCTTCTTTACCAAAGCGGCGATCAACGACGCTGAGCCCAAGTCATCTCAGTGGCTGGAGGTGACAACCTTCGTCGCTGCTGGCGCCTGGCTGACCGCTGATCTGATCAGCCCCTGGCCGGCCCTGAAGGCCATCACCGCCCTCGCCTTCGCGCTGAGTCTGGTCGCCCGCCTCAGTGGCTGGCATGATCGGCGCGCCTGGCGGATTCCGATCCTCGCCGTGCTCTACGCCGGTGCGCTCTGGTTGATTCTCGGGTTGACCCTGGATGCCGGCGCCGAGCTTGGCCTGATAGCGCCCAATGTGGCGCTGCACGCGCTAACGGCCGGCGCCATCGGCGTCTTCACCATCGGCATGATGGTGCGTGTGACCTTGGGCCATACCGGTCGGGCAATGGTCTCGCCGCCATCGATGACAGCCGCCTTCGTTGCGATCAACCTCGCGGCGCTGATCCGGGTTGCGTTTCCGCTGCTCTGGCCGGCGCAGTACAACAGCTGGATGCTGCTCTCGGGTCTGATCTGGAGCGGTGCCTTCGCCGCCTTCCTGG
>CAZEZH010000177.1:731-4548 GCA_964516305.1 uncultured Halochromatium sp.
TCGTTATCGGCCCGATGCTGTTGGCACCCCGGGTCGATGGTCGGCCGATCTGAAGGGTGAAACACTAGCTCACAACTCATCCAACCCAACCTTGAGTACAACCTGCCAATCCACCAGACGCGCATCGGCGAGCGCGTTCAGCTCCAAATCCTCCAAGCGGTTCCCGATGGGCTCGATGAGTATGTGATCGGCTGGTATCGCAACATCACCGCAGGCAGGCTTAGATAACATGGATGCCGTGCTATCATGCGTTCATGATTGTGTCATTCAAGGACAAGGCCACTGAAGATATTTTCAATGGCGTCGCTTCCCGGCATGCCAGAAAAGCCTGTCCCCAGCCCCTTTGGAAAATAGCGGGGCGCAAGCTCGATCAACTGGATTCAGTCGCAGCTTTGGATGAGCTGAAGATCCCGCCCGGCAACAGGCTGGAATCTTTGACGGGCAAGCGTGCCGGACAACACAGCCTCCGTATCAATCAACAATACCGAATTTGCTTTGTCTGGACGACATCCGGGCCCGCCGATGTTGAAATTACCGATTACCACTGAGGTGACAAGATGGTGCGCATACCGACCAAACGCCAACCCACACATCCCGGTGAAATGCTCCTGGAGGAGTTTCTGACCCCCATGGGCATGACCCAGCGTGAACTGGCAGACGCCATCCAGGTGCCGTACCAGCGTGTGAACGAACTGGTTAATCAGCGTCGGGGCGTCACACCCAGCACCGCGCTGCGGTTGGCGCGGTTTTTCAACATGTCAGAGGATTTCTGGCTGAACCTACAAATCCGCTGGGATCTGTACAAGGCTCAGCAAACAGAACAAGACGCGCTGAATTCCATCCGCGATTATCACGAGCTCCACAAAACGGCCTGACAGGTTAAAGGCTCGGAGTGACCATGAAGGTCGCGTCTTCCATAAGCCGACACTCAGCAGTGATGATCACGCAGCGCTTTCTGCTCAAAACCATTGCGCATAGCGCATGACATCAATACTGGCTCGCAACGGCCCATGCTTGCGGTGACTGCACGCGCAGTGCGCAACGCTCCTGACTGATCGCGATCAAACCTGAGGCCTGGTGCCAACCGGCCTCACAGACCTGCCGGTCGGCCTCTGTAAAAAGCCGTTGTAGCACCAGCCCAAGGGCACCCCGGCGCTCGTACTCAAGCCCCCGCGCACGATAGGCCGCTTCGGCTTTTGCAGCGCCTGCGACACCGATCTCGAACAGGTGCTGGATCAAGCGCGATCGCACGACTTCAGGGCCCAGCCGATCGATCAGAGGCTGAATGACCGCCCGGCCGCTGTATGGCCTGTCCCATCGCTGGGGCTTGAGATCCTCCGGCAGCAGGCTGTCCAGCGGCTCGCCATTGGCCTGGCCCTGCAGCAGGTCTTCATCGACCATCTGCGCTAGATCCGGGCGCGGATCAGCGCCGGTGCGCGCAGCGAGTTGCAGCAACGCGATCGATTCAGCCCGATGGCCACTCGGCGGTAGCCCACAGAGGGCGTGATCAAGGATGTCGTGGATGAACACCGCAGTGGGAATCTGATCACCGGTGGCTGGTGTCGAGGCGATGATGTTCGGATCATCGATCGCCGAGGCGAGCTTCCAGCCACGGGCGCCAAAGCCGTCCGGCCAGTCGCATCGATAACACCAGTCAAGCTGCACCTCAATCACGGACCGGGGCCTCCCAAACCAGCTGCAGGATCTGGCTGTCGCTGACGCCACGACTGACCTCACATTGATCGCAGACGGCGCGCAGCGGACGCTGCGTGCAGCCCTGGCAGCGGCGCACCAGCGCTTGGGCTTGGGCCAGATCGCGCCGTTGTGTCTTGATGGCGGCCGCTTGCACGGCGAGGCTTTGATCCATGGCGGCAAGACGGGCCAGGACATCACGGCTCGCCGCATCCCCGGTCTCGTGCTGCGAACGCACAGCGGCCAGCGCCGCCAGCTCTTGCAGCGAGAAGCCGAGACGGGCCAGCGCTAGCACGGCGGCAAAACGGGCCCCATCCGCCTCATCGTACAGCCGGGTTCCGCCCGGCGTGCGCTGCGGCTGCACCAGCCCCTGCGCTTCGTAGAAGCGCAGGGTGCGCACCGTGGTACCAAGCTGCTCGGCGATGGCGCCGATCTTCATGATCATCACACCCCGCTAGAGCCAGCGCGATTCACAGGTCAACGAAGCGTGCTGACAGGCCCCGCTTCTGCACCACGGCTAGGAGCTGCTGTGAGGTGGCTCGCGCGGGATCATACAAGGCAAACAACAGGTGTGGTTTGGTAGAGGGCTCCAAGCGCGTTTCGTCTGCCAGCTCAGCTTGAAGATGATCCCTCAACGCAGCCCGCGCAGCGTTGTCTAAGGCTTGTTTGGTATGCAGCAGAAGTTTCGTCGACATGGTTGACCTCCGATTGGCGTGGAGCACTAATCTAACGCCAACGTCAGATAAAAGGCAACCCTGGGAGCTGGATGCTGCTCTCGGGTCTGATCTGGAGCGGTGCCTTCGCCGCCTTCCTGGTCGTTATCGGCCCGATGCTGTTGGCACCCCGGGTCGATGGTCGGCCGATCTGAAGCCTGGTCTCCAGTCGGCGCGATGCGTTGAAGGCATGGGATAAAAGGCCCGCTGATCGTTTTCAAATCTCCTCCGCGCGTCGAGCGCATGATCCGCGGCTGATAAACTCCAAGACGATCGGCTGTGCGCCGAAATGCGCCAACACCCTACCGACTGCACAGGAGTCAACGCTCAGATGGCCAGCGAAACCCTCAGCTACCTCGACGGTCGCATCACTGTCGACCCTGATCTCTGCAACGGTCGGCCGACCATTCGCGGCTTAAGGATCACCGTCGAAACCGTGCTGGGCTATCTCGGCGCCGGGGATTCACCTGAGGAGATCCTCCAGCAATATCCATCGCTAGAGGATGCGGACATCGACGCCTGTGTCCGCTTCGCCGCCGACATGATGGCCCATCGCTACAGTCTTGAACGCGTTGCCTGATGGCGCGCTTCTTGATCGACGCCAACCTGCCCTATCGATTCTCACTGTGGGCAAACGACGCCTGCATCCACGCCCGAGACCTCGGTGAGGATTGGTCTGATTCCGAGATCTGGGCCTACTCCAGGGCACAGAACTTGATCATTGTGTCCAAGGACGCCGATTTCTCCGATCGCATATTGGTCAGCAGACCGCCGCCAAAGGTGATTCATATCCGTTTTGGAAACATGAAGATGCGCGATTTCCACCGGCTGATTCGCCAACAATGGCCGGACATCGTTGCACTTGCTCATCAGCATCGGCTCGTCACGGCTTATCGCAATCGCATCGAGGCAATCGATTAAGACGCTTGCGCGACAGGCTGGAAACGCCAAACCGCATAGACCGGTGCGATTTGCACCGCGCACCGATAACCGGCCGAACGACCGGCGCCGCGACCAGATGCCGCTTGACTCCGATCAAGGATCGGACAGGCTGCTGCAGGCTCAATGGACGCTTTAGGGAACACTACCAACCATGAAGCCCATCCTGACCTCACTCAGCCGTGGACTGCTGATCCTGCTCGGGCTGGGCGGCGGCATCGCCCTGACCGCGTTCTTGATCAGCCATGCCCGAGCGCCGCAACACACCGACAGCCAGGCACCGGCGCCGACGCTGAGCGTCATCGAACTGCAACCCGTCGCTCTGCAGATCGAAGCGCGCGGCCTTGGCACCGCGCGCTCGGCCGAGCGCTGGCAAGCGGTGGCCAATGTCGCCGGTCGCGTCGTTGAGCGTCATCCGGATTTGGAGAGCGGCAATCTGCTGCCGGCTGGCACCCTGTTGCTCGCGCTCGACC
>CAZEZH010000178.1:0-4546 GCA_964516305.1 uncultured Halochromatium sp.
GCTCGCTCAATTGGGCCGGCAGGGTCTCCTCCAGCTCGTCGAGTTGGGGCAGCTCGCCGGTCCGAGCGATGGTCGCGATCTTCTCGGCCATGCGCTGGCCGATATCGGGCAGCTCGGTCAGGTCGGCGCCGTTCTCGACCTGATCGGCCAGGCTTTGTGCCAGCCCGGAGACGGTCTGGGCGGCTTGCCGATAGGCACGTACCCGGAAGGCATCGCTGCCGCCGATCTCGAGCAGGTCGGCCGCGCGCTCGAGCCGATCCGCGATTTCTTGGTTATGAATCGTCATGATGTCGGATGAGCTGTATTAGTGACTGTCCATTTTCTACTTCCCGATCATCGCCCAGCAGTGGCCCTCAAATCGGGAAGACGTTGATGGACGGTTTCTTAGTCGGAATACCCGCCACCGCCTCCACGCGGCCCGCGGGCGAAGAAGGGCGTCCGGCCGCGTGGCACCACCACGATGCCAGAGTCGGTCACCGGCAGGCTGGCACGGTCCTGCTCGAGATCCCAGCCAATGCTCGTCTCCCGCTCGATCAGGTTGTGTCGGTCGACGATGACGCGGCGCAGCCGCGCACCCTTGCTGACCCGTGCATAGTCCATGATGATGCTGTCCTCGATCTCCGCGCCTTCCTCGATGACCGCCTCGCGCCGCACGATCGAGTTGCGCACACGGGCACCCTCCACCAGCGTGGCCGCACCCAGCAGTGAGTTATCGATGTCGCTGTCCATGACGCGCGCGACCGGCCCCTGATAATTGCTCGAGAACACCGGCCAACGGGGATTGAAGAGATCCAAAATCGGCTGGGCACCCAAGACGTCCTGGTGCGCCGCGTAATAGGCATCAATGGTGCCGACATCACGCCAATAGGCTTGCTCTTCATAAGACTTGATCCCCGGCACCCGGTTGTCGGCAAAGTCATACGCAAACACCCGGCTCCCGGAGAGCATGCGCGGCAGCACGTGGCTGCCGAAATCGGTCTCACCGTTGCGCTGCGCATCGCGCAATGCGCGCACCAGGCAGCCTGCCCTGAACACATAGTTACCCATCGACGCATAGACCCGGCTCGGATCATCCGGCATCGGCGTGCCCTGTGCCGGCTTCTCCTCGAAGCCGCGCACCCGGCCATCGCTGTCGGCAACGATGACGCCGAAGCTCGATGATTCTTCGCGCGCGACCGGGAGCGCGGCGACGGTCACATCGGCGTCGTGCTCAAGGTGATGCTCGATCATCCGGCCGACATCCATGCGATAGACGTGATCGGCCCCGAACACCAGCACCAGGTCTGGATGATGCGATTCGATCAGCTCAAGATTCTGGGCCACAGCGTCCGCCGTGCCGGTGAACCAGGTCTTGCCGTTGAGCATCTGTGGCGGCACCACGGTCACGAACTGATCCGGAAACAGCGGCGAGATCGTCCAGGCCTTGCGCACATGCTCGATCAGGGACTGCGACTTGTATTGCACCAGCAGATAGATCGTCGAGATCCCGGAATTGACCAGATTGCTGAGCACGAAATCGATGATCCGGTAGCGCGAGCCAAACGGAACCGCCGGCTTCGAGCGCTTATCGGTAAGCGGGCGCAGTCGTGATCCCTGCCCTCCAGCCATCACCATGGCCATGATGCTGTTGCGATTGCCAGCATGTGATTGGGTTGGTTGCATCGCTAAGCTCCTGTCTCCTGTGTTGGTGAGTGACGGCTCAAAAACACCGCCGGTCGTTGATTTGCCCCACCCGAAGCAGGTCGGGAGCCGCTCCGGTTTCGGGAGCGATTCGATGACGGCCTCCGGATCTGAGGGCGGTCCCGAGGGCTTGGCGTCCTGTCAAAAGCGCTGCGCAGATCGAGAGCATGGAGCCTCTATCGCGACGGGTGGTTATCTCCATTTCAGGGCTCAAGCAATCCGGGGGCCACAACGCCTTGGCCAGATGTCTATGCGGCACGGTCGTTGCTTCGTCGTTGCTATCAAGCACTGCGCCGAACAGGGCCGTTGCCGAGCGCTTCGCTTTCCTTAAAAGCTTTTCTCGAGACTTCCCTAGAGCCAAGACCCGATGAACACTGCGATGACCGATGGACAGCTCACGATGGCCGACGCACAGCCGGTGTTCTCGCGCGAACGGCTCGACGCCGTGCTGTTCGACCTCGACGGCGTCCTGACCCGGACCGCTGAGATCCACGCCGAGGCTTGGAAAAGGCTGTTCGACGACTATCTGAGCGAGCGTCCGGCCACGGCCGGCGAGGATCACAGCCGGTTCGATGACGACCGCGACTATCGCCGCTACGTCGATGGCCGACCGCGTCTCAAGGGCGTCAAGCATTTCCTCCTCGCGCGCGGCATCGATCTGCCCAAGGGCGAGCCTGATGACCCACCCGAGCACGAGACGCTGCATGGGCTCGGCAACCGCAAGAACGCCCTCTTCCGCGAGCTGATCGAGCAGCGTGGCGTCGCCGTCTATGCCTGTGCGGTCGATCTGGTGCGACGGTTGCGCCGCTCCGGGTTTCGCACAGCCGTGGTCACGGCCAGCAAGAATTGCGAGCTCATCCTGCAACAGGCGGGGCTCGATGGGTTGTTCGATGAGCAGCTTGATGGTGTCGAGGCCGAGGCACTGGAGCTGGCAGGCAAGCCCGATCCGGACACCTTCGTCGAGGCCGCCCACCAGCTCGGCTGCGAGCCCAAGCGCGCGGCGGTGCTCGAGGACGCCACCGCGGGCGTGATGGCAGCGAGCCGCGGCCACTTCGGGCTGGTCATCGGCATCGATCACGACGGCCAGCGCGAGTCGCTGCTGAGCAAGGGCGCCGATCGGGTGTTTGACGATCTGTGCCAAATCGGCATCGAATCGGACCATCGCGAGACGCCACCGCTGCTCGAGGAGATGACGCTCATCAGTGACCGGCTCGCTGACAAGCAACCGGCGCTTTTTCTGGACTATGACGGCACCCTGACCCCGATCGTCGAACGCCCGGCAGACGCCCAACTCAGTCACAGCATGCGCCGCGCCTTGCGGGACGCCGCTGAGCAGATGCCGCTGGCCGTGATCAGCGGTCGCGACTTGGATGACGTCAGCGCCTTGGTCGGGATCGACAGTCTGATCTATGCTGGCAGTCACGGCTTCGATATCCGCGGCCCGGATCTGCGCATGGAGCTTCCCGAGGGCATCGACGCGCTTGACGCGCTGCAACAGGCGGCCGACAGGCTCGAGGCGCGACTTGCGGACGTCGCCGGCGTCCGTATCGAGCGCAAGCGCTTCGCGGTCGCGATCCACGTGCGCCAGGTCGCCGACGTGGATCTGCCGCAGGTGCGCGAGGCGGTCGATCAGACCCGGCGCAGTCTCGATGGTTTGCGTCAGACCGGCGGCAAACGTCTCTTCGAGCTGCGCCCAGACGTCGACTGGGACAAGGGCCAGGCGCTGCGCTGGCTGCTCTCCGAGCTTGGGCTCGAGGGGCCCGACGTGCTGCCACTCTATCTCGGCGATGATGACACCGATGAGGATGCCTTCCGCGCGCTGCGCCGACTGGGCGGGATCAGCATCCTGGTCTCTGAAACAGCGCGCCCGAGCGCTGCAGACTATCGCCTGCGCGGCCCCGACGACGTCGAAGCCCTACTGACCTCTCTGACGGAGAACGAGCGCCATGCATGACTGGCAGTGGAGCTACCATGATTACCAACCCGAGCAGGAACGGCTGCGCGAGGCCTTGTGCACGCTCGGTAACGGCTATTTCGCGACTCGGGGCGCTGCCCCGGAGTCGGGGGCCGATGCGCATCACTACCCTGGGACCTATCTAGCGGGCGGCTATGATCGGGCCAAGACCGAGATCCAGGGACGCATGGTCGAGAACGAAGACCTGGTCAATCTGCCCAACTGGCTGCCGCTGCGACTGCGCTTCGCCGATGGCGACTGGCTCGATCTGGATCAGGTGGAGCTGCTCGACTACCGGCAGACGCTCGACCTGCGCAACGCGGTGCTGGAGCGCCTGATCCACTTCCGCGAGCCCGGCGGCCGCGAGACCCAGCTGCGCCAGCGTCGGCTGGTGCACATGGAGCACCAGCACCTTGCCGGCCTCGAAACGGAGCTGACGCCCTGTAACTGGTCTGGCAGCGTCGAGGTGCTGAGCGCGCTCGACGGGCGCGTGACCAACGACGGCGTCGAACGCTATCGCGGTCTCGAGGGGGACCACCTCGAGTGCCTCGAGACCCAGGCGGTCGACGCCGACGGCCTCTATTTGAAGGCGCGCACGCGGCAGTCGCGCCTCGAGATCGCGATGAGCGCCCGCACCCGGGCTTACCGCGGGGAGCAGCCCATCGACCTCGATGCGCGGGTCGAGACCGAGGCAGAGCAGGTCAAACAACGTTTCCAGTTGCACCTTGACGCCGGCCAGACGGTCAGCATCGAGAAGCTGATCGCGCTTTATACCTCGCGCGATGCGGCGATCAGCGAATCTGGTCTGGAAGCCCGCTCGGCGCTCGCATCGCTGCCGCGTTTCGCCGCACTGCAGGAGAGCAACGCCTTGATCTGGCAGCAGCTGTGGCGGCGCTTCGACCTCGAGCTTGG
>CAZEZH010000179.1:0-4497 GCA_964516305.1 uncultured Halochromatium sp.
TTCTCGAAGGTCAGCAGATTGTAAGCGATTAGCGCCAGCACGCCGAGATGCCAAGTACTCACCGTATTGGTGATCACATCGAAATCATGCAGATGCCAGCTTGCAGTGGCGCCATGGAGCAGCGTCAAGGGCACGAATAAGGACAGAAAATACTGGAGCTTAGAGCGTGCGAGGAAACGTTCAAACACAGCGGAGAACGGCATAGTCATCGAGTAATCAAGACTCCAGAATCGTTGAGCAGATCAGACGGGCCGTGCGCTATCAGAACGGGCGCAGCCAAGCCGTTAGGTCATCGCCCAGCCGCGACCACGAGCCGCGACCCAAAGCCCCCGCAACCCAGCAGGCGCAAAGGTTAGGCTCAGCGCGATCAAGGGCGCGCAGAGGATACCCCAGTAGTCATTATCGGGGCGGCCGGCAATCATGAAGGCCAGCGTGTAGAGCATGACCGTCAACCCCAACCGATTACCCAGCGGATGCCGCCAAGCGCCCGCCCCGACCAGCGCCAAGGGCAATGCAATCACTGCCAGCCAGGGTCCGAGCATTAGCACAACCACATTCCATTGCGCAGTTTCAAGCACGAAGCGCCAACCGCCGAACACTAGCCAGCCACTGCTCGCCAGTGCATCCGGCCCGATATGCTCGGATACTTGCCAGGCGTGCACGGCAAGATAGAGCATGAAGACCAGGATCGCCGCTCCCCAGGCGAGCGCTTCGCGGCGCTGCCCCTCAAGCAATGCGCAACACCCCATCACCGCCACGAATAGCAAGGCATGCTCGCGAAAGGCCAGCGCCATAAACCCGCTCAGCACCGCCAGCGGCCATGCCGATTGCCGCAGCGCCAAGGACAACGCGATCAAGACACCGGCCCAGGTCTCGTGTAGATACAGCGAGGGTGCTGGCATCGGCAAGGCCATGGTCACGCCCGTGCCGAGCAACAGGCCAGCCGCGAGCACTGTCCACCGCTGAAACCCAGCGCGGATCAGCACCCAAAGCCAGAGCAAGACCGTGATCGCCGCCAGCGCTTGCAATAGCTTGCCGGCCCAATGGACACCCAGCGTCGCAATCAGCGTTGCAGTGGTTGGCAAGCGCCAAGTGACGAAGGGGGTTGTTGGATACTGACGCGCGGGTTGTTCGGTACCCGTCGCCGCATAGAAAGACTCTCCGGCCTGCATCCGCTCGACTACCACGCGGTAGAGCGCAACATCGCCGCGATCAGCCTCAAGCATCTGGACGTCCGCATTGTCCTCGGTCACCGAGGGCACATCCAGCACAAAGCCGTAAGCGATCACCAATAGCACAGCCAGCAATACCGCCTGTGCAAGACGCGGCTGCCATGATGTATAGCGAATTGCAGGATGCATCGTCGCTCGACGCTGATTGCTCAAAACAGCCAAACCGCCACACCCTGAATTCCGATTGCGAGCGCGACAGACTTGGGCCAGATTCGTTGCCAAATCGGAGCCGAAGCAGTCAGAGCTTCCAGCGGATATCGATACAGCGTCTTATTGCCTGGATTGTAGCGGTTCATCTTGAACTGCAGCAGCAGGTAGATCAAACCGCCGATAGCCGCTGCGCGCACCCAGGTATCGCTGTTTCGCCAAGCCGCGAATAGACCCGGCAACAGCAGCAGAAGGAAGGGCGACAAGATCAAAAACCCTTGCCAGGGATCAAAGAGACCGCCAAGCCCCAGTCCTATAGCGGCCGGAATGACGGCAGTGTGTGGCCGAGTCAGCACCGCCGCGCCAAAGGCGAGACCAGACGCCCAATAATGTCGCTGACTGCTCAGATACACACCTAGCGCAATCCAGAGCATTGCTGGCCCGTGCAAATAGAGCGAATCAGCGGCAACTGACCAGGCTGATGTTCCCAGGGCAGCAATCCATGCTGCTATCCAAGCCGCTTGCGGTGTCCATTGATTCAGAAACACCAATGCCAATATACTAATAGCAGCAGCGGTTGTAATAATAGCAACCGCAGTTGCTTGCCAAAAAGAAGGCAGCGGAACATAAACTGCCGGCAGTTCTGGTTTCGATGGATTACCGATCGCATAAGACTCAAGATCACCTGATGTCAACGCGTAAAGCGGCGCTGCAAGAAGAGCTGCACCAGGAGGATACTGTGAAACGACCCCACCAGGAGCATCAACGAAAGACCAACCCATCGATTTAAAATTAGGAAGGTTCGTCAATCGAGAATAACTAGGCTGCAGCGGTGACCCCATATTACCGATATGCCAGGCACTGACAGCATTAGTCAGTACATCAAAGTCCTACGGAAGAGTCCAACTCGCAGTCGCACCATAAATCAAGGTCAGCGGAATGAAAAGCGACAGAAAAAAGCGTTTCCGCGATGAAAAGAGATGACGCTCAAAGAATGCCTGGACTCGGCTATAGCAGCCAATTTTCCGAATCATCCCTGTATCTTTACCAGATCTCAACTCTATTGCCGGAGGCATCAGTTCTGCCCCTTACCCCCAATAATCCGGCGAAATGCCTGAATCGCATCGTACTGGTCCGGCATGGCGAGACATTGATCCATCGTGTCCGTATCAAGGCCGGGTAGCAATTGACTGGTTGATGCCAAAACGTATCCATCGCCTCTCAAAACATGGATCTGCAGATGGCCATCGCGACAGATCCAGACCTCTGCGATGCCCTTGGCCCGATAGAGCGGGAGCTTGCTCAGTGCATCGCTGGTGATCACCACCTCGATGACGAGATCGGGGACGGCTTTGTCCTGCCCAAAGCAGTAGGACTCGTCCGGTTCTCCAGCGGCATGTTCGGGCTGCTCAAGCGTGAAGCCACCGCGTCCGTAGTAGCGCAGGCCCTTGAGCTGACAATAGGTTTCAACAAAATAGCCGGCTGTTCTCTTGATGCGTTCGTGGCGCTCGCCAATCGGTGACATGATCTCGAGCACCCCGTCGATATAGGTAAGACGGACGGACTTGTTGTTGGGAAACAGCACTGAAAGCTGCTGGTAGCGCTGCCAAGAACAGGGCTTGATCAGTACGCGACGCTCGTCGACTTCGGAACGCTGTGGAGCGGACCGGTCTAGCAGGGCCTGTGCTTGGGATATGAGCCACCTGTTGACTTGCTCAGACTGTTGATTGCTGGAGACCAGGCCTCGCGGCAGTCGTCTTTAGGCGGCTATTCTAGCAGCCCGCAGCCCGCAGCTCATGGCTCATGGCTCATTGCCACCACGCTGGTGCTCATCCCAGCGCTCGCACCCGGGGCGCGCAACTCGATTGCCTGCGATGCGTTCTCCTGGGTCAGCGTCACGCTGGCCGCGGCGGTGGCGCTGTATGGCCTTGGCGCCCTAGCAATCGAGCGCTGGCTGACGCAGCAAGGCCGATCTGATCGGGTCGCGCAGAGGACAGGCCCCATGCCAACGCGTTTGCTTCTTGCCATTCCCCTTTCCCTGCTCCTGCTGGGGCTGCTCTTCGCCCTGATCCCGCAGTGTGCCAGCGGTCCCTATGCTGGTATCGCCAAACCTGCGGCGCAGCTAGTCGAGCGCGTCAGCGAGGCGCAACCACTGCTGAAGGCGCTCCGGGAAAGGCCGGCGACTGCCGGCTCCTTCATTGTTAGCGCCGGCGCTAACACGGCGCGCAAGGCCATCGCGCGACACGGCGTTGACCTCCTGCTGGTCTGCCCGCACGATCCGGTCGCCACCCATGAACGGCGCGACGACATCCGCCTGTTCTACGATCAACTGCGCGCAGGGGAGACCCCGGCTTGGCTGGCTGAGATCCCGCATCCGGGCGCGGCGCGACTGCTAGCGCCCCAGCATAGAGATCAACCTTGATGAACAGTGCGCGCATCCCGTCGACATCGTTCGCCAGTAGCAGGCGGCCGAGGCATTGTTTGTTAGCCAGCATCGGCTGACCGCTCGGTGTCCAGGTGCACAGCAGGCTGTTGTTGAGGCTCTGATAGACCTCCTGGTTGGGATACAAACGCAGCGCGTAGCCGGTCTTATCGACATAGTAATGGCCGTCCTCACGCATCTCGCGGAAGGTTTGGATGCCGATCGGCAGGCGTCGCCTCATTGCGGTCTTTGGCTTTGGGCGCTGAACCTTGGACCGAAAAGCTTCACCGTCCAGACCATGATCTTGCGGCGCCAGTTTGGCTCGCCAAGCACGACCAGGGCCTCATTGAAGATGTCCGCGGCCATGAGGTAGTCGACGCTGTGCGGCTCCTCGTCGCAGAGCCAGTCGTGGATCACAGCCGCTTTGCCGCTGCGGCCGACTGGCGGGAAGAGAGGCCAGACGAGCGCTGGTATCGAGGCGAAGTCTGTGCGGTAGCCGGCAGGGACTGTGATCCAGCGTGGTTGATCGGGCGTGGCGCCGACATAGCTCCAGTAACTGAAGGTTTCGACCAGTTCGAAGGGGCGTTCAGCTAGAGTGCCGGTGTGGACTTTGAGGATGAGGGGGTCGGTGAAGGAACTCATCTCGAGAGCACCCTTTCAAAGGTGACACCAAAGGTTGGCTGAGGCACGAGTAAC
>CAZEZH010000180.1:0-3160 GCA_964516305.1 uncultured Halochromatium sp.
GAGTGGCTCATCGAGCATTATCTTGATCAGCTCGATCCCGAGGATCGGCTCAAGGGGCTCGATCCCGAGGATCGGCTCAAGGGACTTGATCCCGAGGATCGACTCAAAGGGCTTGATCCCGAAGAGCGACTCAAGGGGCTCGATCCCGAAGAGCGACTTAAGGGGCTCGATCCTAAAGAACGGCTCAAGGGGCTCGATCCAGCCTTCATCGAAGCCTGGCTGGCTAAGCAGCGCAAGGATCATTGACGGGCCGCCTTGAGGCCAAAAGCATTAACCATCAGCGGCTCTACCGGATGTCCGGGGTGATAAGTCGGACAGCCTAGCCTCCTAGCTGGTCCGACCACTGGATCGATGAGCAGGCGCTGAGCTGGGGCCATCAGTCTGCGCCTGCCGAAAGCGCGCCGGTACCGGCGCCAATGAGCGCAGATGCAGACGCAGCGCAGCCTTGGCCAGCAGGTGCGCGCTCACAGGTGTCGTCATGAACAAGAACAGGGCGACGAGCAGCTCGGTTGGATGTGGCGTCGGACCTTGGGCAGCAAAATACAGCGCCGAGGCCGCAAGCATGCCGCCGACGCCCAGGGTTGTCGATTTAGTGGGACCATGCAGCCGACAGAAGAAGTCCGGCAACGAGGCCAGGCCGATCGAACCGATCAGCGTGAACGCAGCGCCGAGCAGGATGAGCGCGGCCACCAATGTATCGACCAGGGTATCAACCAGGGTATCGATCAGCATCCTCAATCCCTCCTATCATCGCTATTCGATTAGCCATCTCTATACGATCAGCTTGCCGCGCAGCAAATGACGACTGAGCGCGGCGGTGGTGATAAAGCCGAGCAGCGCCAACAGCAGCGCCGAGGCGAAATACAGCATGTTGTGGAACTGGATGCCGAGCAGCACCAGCAGCGCGATGCTGTTGGTATAGAGCGTGTCCAGTGCCAGGATGCGGTCGGGCAGGTCCGGGCCGCGCAGCGCGCGCCACAGGTTCAGCAGCAGTGCCAGGCTGAGCATGGCCAGCGCGGCGCCGATGGCCAGGTCGAGGATCGTCATGGAAAGACCTCCAGCAGTAGGCGTTCATAACGGTGCTTGATCTTTGCGCATTCGGCAGCTGCATCTGCGGGATTGGGCGCATCGAGCAGATGCAGCAACAGCACGCGCCGATCGTCGCTCAGGTCGGCCGAGAGGGAGCCCGGCGAGAGCGTGATGGTGGTCGCCAGCAGGTAGAGCGCAAAGGGCTCCTCCAAGGTCAGCGGTAGCTCGACGAAGGCCGGTCGCGGATGGCGCGAAGGCGTCAGGATCAACGCCGCGATGCGCAGGTTGGCGATGACCACATCCACCGCGACACGCCAAAGATAGAGCGCGAGCAGGTGCGGGCGGCGCGGTCGCCGCCGGCTTGACCAAAAGTGGCTCGAGGCCGTGGTGACCACCATCGCTAGGATGATCCCGAGCAGGATCTGAGCGGGCGCAAGGCTGACCTGCAGCAACAGCCACAGCAGCGTCAAGGACAAGACCGCCAACGGATAGCGGATCAGTGGCTCGAGCAAGCGCCTCATGGTGGACCTCCGTGGATGGGCTTAGCGATCCCCTCGGTCATCCCCTCGGTCGCAGCCGATGGCGGGTCCACCGGCTGCAACCCCCTGATCGTCATGATGTAGTCCTCGCCGTCCAGGAGCTGTAGCGCGAGCGACTGGGTGTAGCCGGCAATCGGCGCGGCGAAAAGGGCCAACAGCGGGCTGGCCGCAAGCAGGGCAGCGGCGGCCGGTGCATAAGCGCCGCGCCCGCTGGCAATGCGGGTCGACGGCGGCCCTTGCCAGAAGATCGCGATCCCGGCGCGCGACAGTCCGATCACGACCAGCAGGCTGGAGCCAAGTACGGCGATCCAGCTCAGCATCCAATCTGGACCAGACCCCGCTCCCGACCCCGGCCCTGATACTTCCGCCCCTGCGCTTTGCACGGCCTCCAGGATCAATGCCTTGCCGACGAATCCGCTCAGCGGTGGCAGGCCAGCGATGGCCATGGCGCCGAGCAGGAACAAGGCCCCTAGCCAAGCGGCCGCTGGCGGCTGCTGGGCAGGTTGCAGCCAGGAACCGCGTTCGCGGCCCTGGCTGATCACATCCATCAGCAAGAACAGCCCAGCCGTGACCAGGGTGGTATGGATCAAATAATAGAGGCCTGCGGCGATCCCCTCAGCAGTGCCGACGGCAACGCCGGCCAACAGTGTGCCAACGGAGACCAGGATCAGGTAAGCGGTCATCGCCCGTAGCTCGGCGGCGGCAACCACACCGATGGCACCGACGGCCAGCGTCAGCAGCGCCCCGGCCGCAATGACCGTCTGTATGGGCAGCCTGGCGAGTAGCGGCTCAGCCAAGGCAGCGTTGCTGAGCGCATCGCCGATGGGCATCAGCGCGAACAGGCGCAACAGCGCATAGACACCCACCTTGGTCATGATCGCGAACAGCGCCGCCACCGGCGCCAGCGCCGCACTGTAGGCCGGGACCAGCCAGGCATGTAGGGGCACCAGAGCGGCCTTCAGCGCGAAGGCGCCGGTCAGGAGCAGCAGACCGGCGCCGGCCAAGGGTGTCTGGGCCGGCGCGAGCTCGGGCAGACGCTCGCTCAGCTCGGCCAGGCTCAAGCTGCCGGCCACGGCATAGAGTGACGCCACGCCCATCAGGAAGAGGCTCGAGCCGACCATGTTGAGCACCACATAGTGCAAGGCCGCGCGGCTGCGCGCGGCACCGCCGCCCTGGACCAGGAGTCCATAGGAGGCGATCAACAAGACCTCGAAGAACACGAACAGATTGAACAGGTCGGCGGTGAGAAAGGCGCCGGCCAGACCGAACAACTGCAGTTGGAGCAGGGCATGAAGATGGCGGCCGCTGTGCTCCGCGCCACCGGGACTCAGGGACAGGTGCGTGATCGCCGCCAAGGCGAGGGCGCTGGTGAGTGTCAGCATCAGTGCCGAGAGCCGATCGGCAGCCAGCACGATGCCATAGGGCACCGGCCAGTCTCCGATCAAGGTGGCAGCGATCTGTCCTTCCGCGCTCAGTGCCAGCAGCCCGACTGCCGCACCGAGCTGACCAAGGGCACCGATCAGGCTGAGCCTGCGCTGCTGGCGCAGCGGCATCTCTGAGCGAGCGAAGAGCCAAGCCCCGAGGCCGAGCGG
>CAZEZH010000180.1:3260-4496 GCA_964516305.1 uncultured Halochromatium sp.
GCCTGGGGCTCGCTGGGCGCCGTGCGCATGGGTTGGGCATCGACGCGCTCGGAGCCAAGGTCGGACAAGGCGCGCAAGACCAGCACCAGCACCAAGGCGGTCATCGCGAAGCCGATGACGATGGCGGTGAGCACCAGCGCTTGAGGGAGCGGATCGGCCATCAGCTCGATCGCTTGACCTCCGGTCTCACCGGGCACCTGCACGGGCGCGCGCCCAACCTGGAGTCCTCCCGAGGCGAAGACGAACAGGTTGGTCGCGTAGGTCAGCAGCATCAGCCCAAGCACGACCGAGAAGCCGTGCGCGCGCAGCACCAGATAGGTCCCAGTACCCATCAACAAGCCGATACTGGCGGCGAAGAGCCAAAGCATCAGTCGCTCCTCAGGTGAGGCGGCTCGCCATCATTGGGGTCAGATGCGCCGACAGGCTCCTGGCCCATCGCACCAACAGCTCCGGCACCCTGGCCACTAGCACCGTTGGCACCGATGGCACTGCTGGCACTGCTGGCACTGCTGGCACCTCTCGTATCTCTGGTACCGCTGGCGCCGACGCGGCCAAGACCATCCAGCACCAGCAGCAGCGTCCCGCTGACGATCATCATCACGCCGATGTCGAACAGCAGTGTGCTCGTCAATCTCAGCTCGCCGAGCAGGGGCAGGCTGCCATGCCAGAATGCGCTGGTCAGAAAGGGTCGGCCAAAGAGCAGTGCTGCAAGACCGGTCGCCAGCGCGAGCAAGAGTCCAGCACCGATCAGCCGCTGGGTCTGTCGATGAAGCTGGCGCTGGCTCCAGGCGCGCCCGTTTGCGATCTGCTGCACGATGAACGCGGTGCCGATGACGAGTCCGGCGACGAACCCCCCGCCGGGCGCCTGATGGCCACGCAGCAGCAGAAAGGCCGCCAGCATTAACGCTGCCGGCAGCACCGGTCGCGACACCATCGAGAACAGCAACGGATGCGCCGAGTCGCGCGCGCGGTCGCCAATGCGCTCGAGCGGGCACAGCTGCAAGCCAGCGAGCAGCACCATCACTGTCGCTGCGGCGATGGTCAACACAGTGATCTCCCCGAGGGTATCGAAGGCCCGAAAATCCACCAGGATCGCATTCACCGCGTTGGCGGCACCGGCGGCTGGCTCGGCCAGCCGCAGGTACCCTTCGCCACTGCCGGGGGTTTGATGCTGCAGCATGCTCACGGTCAGCGCGGCGCTGCCGCTTCCCACCAGGGCTGCGATGAACAGGTCGC
>CAZEZH010000181.1:0-4488 GCA_964516305.1 uncultured Halochromatium sp.
GATGAATTTGAGAAACGATATAAGCACTTTGCTGTTGAGTCGGGTGACATTGTTGTGGCCAGTTCTGGAAACACTTACGGAAAAGTGGGAAGAATCGCTCGTGGTCACCTGCCGCTAATGATGAATACAAGCGTGATACGCTTTCACCCGCTGAGTAACGATACACTTGATGCTGGATTCCTGTATGCTTTCCTTCGTTCCCCGCTTTTCAGAGATCAAGTTGAAGCGTTCGTGATTGGTTCTGCACAACCAAACTTCGGGCCTTCGCATCTCAAACGTATGGTTATCCCTAGCCCTGGGATAGCGTTGCAGCGCAAAATCGCCGCCATCCTCTCCGCCTACGACGACCTCATCGAGAACAACCAGCGCCGCATCAAGATCCTTGAGGAGATGGCGCAGAACCTCTACCGCGAGTGGTTCGTTAAGTTCCGCTTCCCTGGCCATGAGCAGGTGCGCATGGTCGACTCGCCGCTGGGGAAGATTCCGGAGGGGTGGGAGGCAACCGTTCTGGGTGACTTGGCCGATCAAGCACGTCGCGGGATAAGACCCGAGAGCGTTGGTCTTGATACGCCCTACGTTGGGCTCGAACACATCCCCCGAAAATCCATTGCCTTGGCTGAATGGGATACTGTCGAAAAAGTCAAAAGTACGAAGCTCAGGTTTGTCGAGAACGAGATCCTCTTCGGCAAGATCCGGCCATATTTTCATAAAGTTGCGGTTGCACCACTTGATGGTATTTGCTCGAGCGACACCATCGTCATTAAAGCGAGGTCTCTGGATTACTGGGGTCTGGTGCTTGGCTGTGTATCCAGCGAAGAGTTTGTTGCTCATGCAACTCAGACCTCGCAGGGTACCAAAATGCCGCGGGCGAACTGGGACGTAATGACTAAATATCCTTTGGCTCTACCGCCATCGGATCTACTCACTCAATTCAACCAGTTGATGAGATCTGGCTATCGTCTCATTCGGAACCTTGTCTTCAAGAACAAGACACTCCGCCAAACTCGCGACCTCCTTCTCCCTAAACTCATCTCCGGCGAGCTAGACGTCTCCAACCTCGACATCAACATCGGGGAACAAACCCCGTGACCACCAACCCTGCGCGCCTGTTTATCGTCGGCGGCCCCAATGGCTCAGGTAAGACCACCATCGCCAGAGAATTGGAGAAGGCCCATGGCCTTGGCTATCTCGGTGCCGATGCCATTGCTGAGGAGCTTGCACCAGGAGCCTGGGAAGGGGTCCGTATCCAGGCCGGACGTCTGTTCCTTGATCGGGTGCGATCCGGTATCTGCGAGGCCCAGTCGTTGGTCGTGGAATCGACCCTCTCTGGAAAGACGCTGATTCGCTTGATCGAGCAGGCGCGGCAAGCGGGCTACCGCATATCCACTGTCTTCCTCTGGCTGGAATCGGCCGACCACTGCGTCGCGCGTGTTGAGGAACGGGTCCGCAAGGGCGGTCACCCTGTGCCGGAGACGGAGATCCGAAGACGCTTCCCGCGCAGTCTGGCCAACTTCTGGCATCGCTATCGGCTGCTTGGGGATCATTGGCAGTTGATCCTCAATTCGGGTGAGACGCCGCTCGAGGTGGCTATGGATAAGCAGGGGGACTTGGAGATTTTGGATGAGGTCCTCTTTGCGCGCTTCCTCGGGCTGATCGGAGATCTTTCATGACAGAAGAGCAACGGCTGCTGCAGGCCTATCAACAGGCGGCGGAGATCCATCGCATCGCCACCAGAGCGGTCCGTCAGGCGCAGGAGGAGAGCCGGCGCTTAGGCGTCGCGAACGTCTATTCGCGCGATGGCCGGCTCTACTATGAGCGACCTCTCCGAGAGTCTGCTGACGCGGCCGAGCCAAAAAAGCCGGCAGTTCGTCAACCATGACCAGTGTCAGTTTTGATCTCCCTGAGACGGTCTTCTCCGCATTGCGCGTCGATCCACAGGGTTTTGCTTGCGAGATGCGCATCGCAGCGGCGATGAAATGGTATGAGCTGGGAAAGATCTCTCAAAAGATGGGCGCCGAAATCGCTGGTTTGAGCCGTTCCGAATTCATCGATACGCTGTGCGGGGTGAAGATCTCGTTATTTCAATACACCGCCGAGGAGCTAGAGCATGAGCTGAGGTTTGCGGATCGAGGAACTGACCAGTAATGTTCCTTCATTGATCGCTAAACGAAATCTCCTCGCCTATGTCCTCCGACTACTCTGAAGACGCCCTGGTCGAGAAACCAGCGATCGAACTGCTGGAGTCGCTCGGTTGGGCCTCGTTCAACGCCTATCGAGAGTTCGAGCAGGGCATCAGCAGCCTTGGCCGCGAGACCAAGGCCGAGGTCATCCTCAAGACTCGGCTGCGTCAGAAGCTGCTCGATCTCAACCCGGACGCTTCGCCAGAGGCGATCCATGCCGCCATCGACGAGCTGGCCCGTGATCGCTCGCGGCAGAGCCCGGCTGCTGCTAATCGCGACTTCTATCACCTGCTGAAGAACGGCGTTTGCGTTGAAGTCCCTGATCCGGACGGCTCGACCAAAGGGGTCGAAGTCCTACAGGTCATCGACTGGGATATCCCCGCCAACAACGACTTCCTGCTCTGCTCGCAGTTCTGGGTCACCGGCGAGATGCACAGCCGCCGGGCTGATCTGGTCGGCTTCGTCAACGGTCTGCCGCTGCTCCTGATCGAGCTGAAGGCGGTGCATCGGCGCTTGGAGACCGCCTACACCGGCAACCTGCGCGATTACAAAGACACGATCCCGCAGCTGTTCTGGGCCAATGCGCTCATCATCCTCTCCAACGGCAGCCGCAGCCGTGTCGGCAGCCTCACCGCCGGCTGGGAACACTTTGCCGAATGGAAGCGGGTCGACAGCGAATCGGAGCCGCCCAAGGTCTCGCTGGAGACCATGCTGCGCGGCGTCTGCGAGCCTAGCCGCTTGCTCGACATGGTTGAGAACTTCACGCTGTTCCAGGATGTCTCCGGCGGCCTGATCAAGCTCATCGGCAAGAACCATCAGGTGCTCGGTGTCAACAATGCCCTTCATGCCCTGATCATGGTGCGCGACGGCGATGGCCGCCTCGGTGTCTTCTGGCATACGCAAGGCAGCGGCAAGAGCATCTCGATGATGTTCTTCGCGCAGAAGGTGCTACGCAAGCTGCCGGGCAACTGGACCTTCGTCATCGTCACCGATCGCCAGGAGCTGGACGGGCAGATCTACAAGCACTTCGCCTCGGCCGGTGTCGTCACCGAGCGCCGTGCTCAGGCCGAAAGCTCGGCCCATCTGCGCCAATTGCTGCGCGAGGATCATCGCTACGTCTTCACCCTGATCCACAAGTTTCGCACCGAGCGCGGCGAAGCCCATCCGGTGCTCTCCGAGCGTTCGGACATCATCGTCATCACCGACGAGGCCCACCGCAGCCAGTACGACACCCTGGCGCTGAACATGCGCACGGCGCTGCCCAATGCCGCCTTCCTGGCCTTTACTGGCACCCCATTGATTGCCGGGGAAGAGAAGACCCGCGAGGTCTTCGGCGACTATGTCAGCGTCTATGACTTCCGCCAGTCTGTGGAGGATGGCGCCACGGTTCCGCTCTACTACGAGAACCGCATCCCTGAGCTGCAGCTGATCAACGACGATCTCAACGCCGACATGGAACAGCTGCTCGAGGACGCCGAGCTCGACGAGGCCCAAGAGCAGAAGCTCGAGCGTGAGTTCGCCCGCGAGTATCACCTGATCACCCGCGACGAGCGCCTCGACGCCGTGGCCGCCGATCTGGTCGATCATTTTGCTGGCCGCGGCTTCCAGGGTAAGGCGATGATGATCTGCCTCGACAAGGCGACCGCGGTGCGGATGTTCGACAAGGTGCAGCACGTATGGAGCGAGCGGCTTGCACAGGCCACGGCCGATCTGAAGGCCTGGGGCGAGCTACCTGGGTACGTCATGGTCGGCGACCCGAACGATTCGCCTGAATGGCAGCATGGACAGGCGCTGGAGCAGCGGGTCAGGCTGCTGTCGGAGACCGACATGGCCGTGGTGGTCTCGCAGGGCCAGAACGAGATTGCTGGCCTTGAGGAAAAGGGGCTGGATATCCGCCCGCACCGCAAACGCATGCTCGACGAAGACCTGGAGACCAAGTTCAAGAACCCGGACGACCCGCTGCGGCTGGTCTTTGTCTGCGCGATGTGGATCACCGGCTTCGACGTGCCGAGCTGTTCGACGCTCTACCTCGACAAGCCGATGCGCAACCACACGCTGATGCAGACCATCGCCCGCGCCAACCGCGTCTATCCGGGGAAGGTCAGTGGCCTGATCGTCGACTATGCCGGGGTCTTCCGCAGTCTGGAGAAGGCGCTGGCCATCTATGGTGCGCCAGGGCAGCCAGGCAGCGGTGACAAGCCGGTTGAGAGCAAAGAGGCGCTCGCTGCGGCATTACGCCAAGCCCTCGCCGAGACCGAGCAGCTCTGCCAACAGCAAGGCGTCTCGCTGGCTGCTATCCAAGTCGCCG
>CAZEZH010000182.1:0-1489 GCA_964516305.1 uncultured Halochromatium sp.
CGGCAGGCTCGGCGGATGCGGCGCCTGCTACCGAGGCGGCTGTGGTCGCAGCGGTTCCGGCCCAGTCCGCTGTGCCCGCAGCGGTCTGCGTTGCTGCTGTCGGCCGATCCAGCACACGACTGTCGAACCGATCGAGGATCTTCAGCCGCGTGTAATCGATCGCGTCGGTGTAGTAGTCGGCGCGGGTCTGGCGCACGAAGGCCTTGCGCCCGGTCCAGTCGAGCCGCTCGACCTGATAGGGCTGCGACTGCACCATGTAGATCGCACCCTCGTAGACGGTGCCCGGCGCGCTGCTGTAATCGACCTCGGCGATGATGGTCTGCTTGCCCTCGCTGATGTCGATGACAACAAAGTTGCCTTCGGCGACGGAGCGCAGGGAGACGGCATTGGCCGGATAGCTGTCGGCGATCCAATACCAGCGCCCGCCATTGGGGCCGGCTTGACGCTGCAGCACACCCTCGTCGCGCAGATAGCCGAGCATCTCGCCGAGATCCTCATCGCAGCCGGGACCACCGAACTGATCACCGTCCTGAAACGGCAGCTCGAAGGCGGCGCAGCGCACATGGTCCATCAGGATCAGCAGCTGATTCGGGTGGATGCGCGCATGCTCGGGCGAGGCGCCGAGGAAGAATTCCGGGTGCTGCACCATATACTGATCCAGCGGATCGCTGGTCGCGACCAGCACGCCGAGGCAAGGGCGATTGCGCCGGCCGGCCCGCCCAAGGCGTTGCCAGGTCGCGGCGATGGTGCCCGGATAGCCGTTCAGCACCGCCACATCGAGTGCGCCGATATCGACCCCAAGCTCAAGGGCCGAGGTACTGACGACGGTATCGACGCGCCCATCACGGAGGGCCTTCTCCGCATTGCGTCGCTCGCTCGGCAGGTAGCCGCCGCGATAGGCGAGCACCCGCGGCGGCCGGCGCGGATCGCGATCGAAGACATCTTTGAGGTACTTGGTGATCACCTCGACCATCAGCCGCGAGCGGGCGAAGACGATGTTCTTCAGCCCGGTCTTGGTCGCCATTCGGGCGATGCGGGTGGTCTGCGAGCGCGCCGAGGCGCGGATGCCGAGGTCCGGATTGATCACCGGTGGATTCCAGAGCAGCAGATGGCGCTCGCCCTGAGGTGCGCCGCTGTCAGTGACCGGCACCACCGGCGCGCCGATCAGCCGCTCGGCCAGCTCGGCTGGATTGGCGATAGTCGCCGAGGCGAAGATGAACTGTGGCCGGACCCCATAGAACTGGCAGATCCGTTGCAGCCGGCGAAAGACGTTGGCGACATGCGAGCCGAACACCCCGCGGTAGCTGTGCAATTCGTCGACGACGATGAACGCCAGCGACTCGAAGAACTGCGCCCATTTGGTGTGATGCGGCAGGATCGCCTGATGCAGCATGTCCGGGTTGGAGACGACGATATCGCCGCGGGTGCGCACCGCTTTGCGGGCATCGCCCGGGGTGTCGCCGTCGAAGGTGAAGGCCTTGATGCCGAG
>CAZEZH010000182.1:1589-4486 GCA_964516305.1 uncultured Halochromatium sp.
CCGGAGGCGGTTGGGGTCGCGACCACCAGATGTTGCCCTGCCGCCGCCAGATCCCAGGCCTGGCGTTGATGGCTGTAGAGCCGGTTCAGCCCGCGTGCCGCCAGCGCTTCACGCAACTGGGGATGCATGGCGGAGGGCAGCTCGGCATAGCGCGCCGCCGCGGCCGGCGTTGCCAGTTCGCCGGTGATGCGCGCCGCATACTTGCGTTTCAGACGCGCGAGCAGCCTGTAAACGCGGTCATCATCGGTTGGCGAAGCGATGACCGGGCCCGGCTCGGCCCCAGCGCCTTGCGCGACTCTCATGCTTGACCCTCGGGCCACAGGTTCCGCCCCTTGTCGCCGAAATCCACATCCAGCACTGGTTTACAGAGAAAGACCATGGAATTCATCGCCTGGTTCTGTGTTGGTGGAGCGACCCAGAACTGCGCTCCGTATGGATCGAGTAGTGGAGCCTTTGGCTTCAAGCTCTGCGGTGGCAGTAGCTTGGCGACGACCGCTTGTCGGCGTTCTTCAGTGTATCGGGCCATGATCGGTTCCTCTTGCCCCTCGGTGTTCTTAAGAAGGTTAACAGGATGCGACTACAACCCTGACGCTAGGGGGCTACTGCCCGGTCGTCTACGATTCGCGCGAAAACGCCCGAAACTTCAGCTATTATCGGTTTATCTGGGCCAGCTAGCCCTGATACTCATGGTTAGCTTACAGAGGACGGCCGGACAATTGCGTGAAAGATATGGCGAAGTCCGTTTACATCGAATCATCCGTTGTCAGTTACCTTACGTCGAGGCCCAGCCGGGATTTGGTCATTGCCGGGCACCAAGCATCAACACACGAGTGGTGGAATGAGGCGCGATCGGACTATGAAGTCTTTATCTCATCCCTGGTCATAGAGGAAATTTCCGCAGGAGATGAGTCCGCATCCGCAGCGAGATTACGAGCCGTCGCTGATATTGTAAGCCTGGGAATCAAACCAGAAGCAGAAGACTTAGCGGAGCTATTGCTTTCGTCAAGGGCTGTTCCGGAGAACAGCAGTCGCGACGCACTTCACATTGCTATCGCGGCAACGCAAGGAATGGACTATTTACTTACTTGGAACTTCAAGCATATTAATAACGCGAATACTCGCGCTTTGGTGGTAAATTCGGTATCCAGTTTCGGTCTAGCATGCCCGATTCTGTGTTCTCCCGAAGAACTTATTGGTGAAGAAGATGCATGAAGACCCTATTGTCAAAGAGATGCGTGCTAACGGTCTAGCCTTTGCTCGCAAGTATGAAAACGATCCTCACCGTATGTCACATGCTTTGCGTGCAAGGGAAGTAGCCTCTGGCCGCAAGGTAGTCTATCGCGAACTAAAGCGTGTAAAGCAGAAGGCTGCAAGCTAACGAACTCATCCAGCGGACGCGCTAAAGGCGCGCGCCGCTGATGCTGGGCAATCAATCCCTCATCGAGCAGACGAAAAGAGGACGTCCCTGTGCAACACCTGATGGAAGAATTCGCGAACCGGATCCGCAACTACTACCAGGACCCTCTCGACCCGCTGGCAGAACAGTTCCTGTTCCGACGTCCGCCCACTGTCGGTGAGTTGCGGCGGCCGACGCAGGTCTTGCTCTTGGGCAATCACTCATCGGGGAAGTCCACGTTTTTGAACCATCTCCTGGGCGACGACGTTCAGAAGACTGGGGTTGCTCCCACGGATGACGGGTTCACGATTATCAGTCATGGCGCAACCGCGACCGAGCGCGATGGACCTGCTGTCGTGAGCAATCCGGACTTGCCCTATGAGGGGCTCCGGCACTTTGGTGACCAATTGGTCTCGCATGTGCGGCTGAAGCTGCGCCCCGCTGAACTTTTGCAAACGGTGACGCTGATCGACAGCCCGGGCATGATCGATGAGGCCAAGGCCGAGAACGGGCGTGGTTTCGACTTCCCCGGTGTGGTGAGTTGGTTCGCCGAACGCGCCGACCTTGTGTTGGTCTTCTTTGATCCGGATAAGCCTGGGACAACCGGCGAAACTCTTCAAGTCTTCCGCGAGTCCTTGGCGGGCATCGACCATAAGATGTTGATCATCTTGAATAAGGTGGATCAGTTCCAGAGTTTGCACGACTTCGCGCGGGCCTATGGGGCGCTCTGCTGGAACCTAGGAAAGGTCATCCCGCGCAAAGACTTGCCGATGATCTATAACATCTTCGTGCCGCTGGCCGACAAGCAGACGTCGCGCCTGCCGATGGAGGACTTTGAGAAGGCGCGCAACGATCTGATCGGTGAGCTACGCCGTGCACCGACCCGGCGCATGGACAACCAGATCACACAGCTCCAGGCCTATGCTGAGCGGCTCCGGCTGCACGCGATGGTGATCGACAAGGCTGCCGACAGGTTCAAATCGATCCGCGCGAGCTGGCGAGGTTTCTGGTTGCTGCTCTTCGGCGGACTGGGCGCTGCCGCCGTTGGCACGGGCATGGTTGTGGCATTGCCCGTGATTGCAGTGGTCGCAGTCCTGGCTTTCGTTTTCATCGAGTACCTGATTCTCCCGCGGAGCAAACGGCGTCTGATTGCTCGCTTCGACCAGATCTTTGAAAAGCTGCACGATCGAGAGCTGCTGTTGCGCGACCGGGCGGAGGGCTTACGCATGATGTGGGATGATGTCAGCCCACGCGCCCGGGAGATTGCTGAAAAGAGCGGCCTCCAGTCGTTCAAGAAGATGAGTTGGCACGACCGCGAGTTTCTCGAAGAACTGACGGACAAGCTGATCCCGCAGCTTCGGAGCAAACTCTACGACGCCATGCGTGATCGCGAGGCGCCTGCACCCGCTTTGGAGCAGGAACGCCCGGCGATGTTACCTGCATCAGAGCCGCGCCGTCCGCGACTGGTCAAAGGTGACGAGGCCGGGACACCTAAGCGTAA
>CAZEZH010000183.1:0-4479 GCA_964516305.1 uncultured Halochromatium sp.
GCTAGAGGCGATCATCGCGCAGGGCATGGTGTGGCTAGCGATCGTCGCGGTGGTGTTCTCGATCATCGGCGCCTTCTACTATCTGCGCGTGGTCAAGCTGATCTACTTCGACAAGCCAGTCATTGACATGCCGGTGACGTCGAATGCCAGCGCACGGGTGGCGATCACCGTCAATGGTGCTGCGATCCTGTTGTTGGGGATGTATCCGGCAACGCTATTCACGCTTTGTCAGCAGGCGTTTCCGGGCTGAGCCGATTCCGTTCTTGAGCGTCAACTCCTCCATCATCCGCATGCCTGTCCCATAGGGCAGGCCACCGATCAAGCTGTAGGTTCCCTCCATACATGCAAGGACGCGTTCGACCTCGTCGCGTGTCAAGACCACCGGCAGCCGATCGCGCCGCCGGGCATGTGAGAACCTGAGGTCATCCAGCGGCCTGTCGAGTACCACGCGGAAGAAGAATACCAGCGCATTCAGCGCCACGTTCTGTGTGCTCGGTACGAATGGAGTACTGTTTGGTGCGAATCGTCCGCGCGTGCGTCGCCAGGATCGGGAAGTCAGCAGCGGACGGGGTAAAACGCGGCCCTTCGAGCCGTGCCTCCGGCGGCTTCTCGTGAGCGCTCGTCGGATGATCTGGCGGCAGCGCGACCCCCGCTTCACGCCAATAATCTCAATCCACGACCTGTGCTGCGTTCACTTGGACGAGGTCCACTAGGAGCAGGGTGCGTTTAAGAGCCGTTCCACATGGGCAACGTACCAGCGCTGCGCCTTCGCTGGAATTTGCTTGGCAACCAGAAGTTCCCGGTACTGGTCCCCATCGGGACGGCGTTCCGTATTCGCGTCTTTGGCAAGTTTTTCGATCGAAGCCACTTGACATGTTCGAATTTCTGAGAATAAGTTCGCTATGAATTCTAACACCAGAGGAATTTATAGGAAACTGACATGAAAGATCCCATTGTTGAAGAAATGCGAAAAGCACGAGAAGGCCACGCAAAGGAGTTCAACCACGATTTAGTGGCTATCTGCGCAGACCTAAAAAGGATATAAAGGGACTGTGATCATGAAGTTGTTTCATTTCCGCCTAAACTGCTAACAAAAGGCTCAAGGTGACCCCAAACCGCGCATTGAGCTTGGAGTTTGTTTAAAGCTTTGGTGCAAGTGCGGTTTGGGTCGCCTTAGCCTTACGTTCTCAATTAAGGGAGCACACGACGCTTTAGGCATAGCTATGCGCTCTTGATCGCACCTGGCTTCCGAGCCTCGCTGGCCCCCGTCAACAGACTGGGGGCGACGAAGCGGGGGCTACAAAGCTTGAGCCAGAAACGATGCAGGCGGGATCACGCGCCGGTCAGCTCAGCGACTTCAGGGTCGCTTGCGTCTCTTCTTTCGGCAGGCGTGGTCCGAGGCTGGTGACCAGCTTGGCCGAGGTCGCCGAGGCGAGGTCACCGGCGCGCTTGTGGCCCCAGCCCTGGGTCAGGCCGAAGAGGAAGGCACCGGCGAACATATCCCCGGCACCGACGGTGTCCACCGGCTCGACCTTAACCGGATCGATCTCGATCAACTCCTTGCCATCGAAGACCAGCGCGCCCTTGGGTCCACGGGTGATCGCGAACCCCTTGCTCAGGGTCTTGAGGTAGTCGACCGCCTCGTTCAGGTCATCGCTCTCGGCCATCCCCATGGCCTCTTCCTCGTTGGCGAAGATCAGGTCGACGCCGTCGCCGATCATCTCCTTGAGCCCATCCTTGAAGAACTTGACCATGTTTGGATCGGACAGCGACAACGCGGTTCGGACTCCGGCATGCTCGGCCGCCTTGCGCGCCTCGATCGCGGCGACCCGAGCGGTGTCCGAGGTGACCAGATAGCCTTCGGTGTAGAACCACTTGGCCGCATGCAGCGCGTTGACCTCGACCTCGTGCACCGAGAGATTGCCGCTGATGCCGAGATAGGTGCACATGGTGCGGTCGGAATCAGGCGTCACCAGCACCACGCAGCGGCCAGTGTCGCCTCTTTCCAGATAGGTGCTATCGGCGGTATCGACGCCGCCGTCGCGGAGATCCTTCATGTAGAAGTGGCCGAGTTCGTCGTCGGCGACCTTGCAGGCGTAGTAGCCACGACCGCCGAGTTGGCTAAGCGCGATTACCGAGTTCGCCGCTGAGCCACCGGACCCGCGCTGGTGATGATGTTCGCGCAGATGCTCCATGATCCGCAGCTGATGCGCCTCGTCGACCAGGGTCATGACCCCCTTGTCGATGCCAAGCCGCTTGAGGTCGTCAACGCTGATCTCGTATTCCATATCCACCAGTGCGTTACCGAGGGCGTAGATGTCGTAGGTACTCATACTCTTCCTATGTTTGCTGTGACAGCGCCTATTGTCGCAGAGAACGCCGATCAGTTTCGACCTTGGGTCCTGTGGAGGTTTGGGGCTTGGCGTGCCGATCAAAATCCAAATCTCGGATGTGACGGGTCACTGCTTTTTCTTCTGCGTTGGCCCGGCTACAAGTCGTCGGCCACCCGGAGGAAGCTGGCAAAGCGTGGTCGGTCGTACTTGGTGCGACCGTGATACTTGAAGCTGACGAGACTGCCAACCTGGGGTGGTGACGCGCGTTCGGCATCACTGAATCCGGTGCCGAGCTTGAAGCGGGTGCCATCCGGCTCCTCGACCAGCATCGAGCCGAGCATGCCTTCGTATTTGCCCTGGCCTGGGATGTGCTCAAGGACAATGGCTTCGCCTTCGAGATAAGGCTTCACCTTAAGCAGATCAGAATTGCGGCCGGCCTGATAGAGGGCATCGCGTCGATGCAGCATCAGGCCCTCGCCGCCTGCGGCGACGATCCTCTCGAGCCTTGCTTGCAGGCTTGCATGGTCCGCGATCGATTGCTGGGGAGCCAGCTGGAGCCGGGCGCTGGGTGTCTGCCCGAGCAGGCGCTCGAGCGCAGCCAGTCGATCCTCGAAGCCACCGCCGGCGGCGGGAAGGTCGAAGACGACATAGCGCACCTGCTGCCAGGCCTCGAGGTCCGGATCAAGGGTGCGCACCGTGCCGGAAAGGCGCGCAAAGGTGCCGCGCCCCATCCACAGCTCGCCATCCAAGGGCTGGTCAGGGAACCCGGTCGTGAATCCAGCTGGGGCGTTGATGATCAGCCCGCCGCGGGTGATCAGTCGTCGTCCGTCCCAGAACGCCCGCACGCCGTCGAATTTCTCGCTGACCAGATAGCCAGCCAGATCAATACCGGGATCATAGACCTGCGCGAGCGCCAGTTCTGGGGGCAGCGTGCGCAGCGCCGAAGCAAGATCCTGATGCTCGCCGTCGAAGCCATTCCCGCTGGTTGGTCGATTCGAATCAAGATCAGCGCCGGGCTGGCTTGCGATGGCCATTGGTAGGCGCAAGCCGGTGAGCAGTAACAGCGGCACGCTGAGTCGTTGAAGGACTGTTGGAGGCATGGCGAAAACTCGAATTGGCCCGATCAGATCTGCAACTCTATACGCTGCATTGGCCGTTGCAAGTTGCTCGAGCCTGCTAAGCATGTCGGCCGCGATGGCCGGCGGTAATTCATACAGGTTAGGGCTGACATCAACCCATCGTCTCCGGTCACGGCTGTAGGTGCAACCCTTTAGGAACGGACGGCGGCGATTATAGCTTGCCGTTAGCCAATGCTTCGTCTTGCTAGGTCGGGTCGGCCAGCTTTTGCCGGTGCTCTGGGGCCGAATAATCTGTCAGCCAGGCTGTAGTAGCATGACGCCAGTGTAAGGGCTGACCAGCTAAGGCGATTGCCGGTAAAGCGCTTACCGAATTGCGCAGGATGTTCGTTTGCCACCAAGGAATATCGTCGGGAGCATAGCCGGGCTGTGTAACCGGCGAGGCGACGAGGAAGCCGAGCGAAAAGACCAGCAAGGCGGTATGCGCTTCGACAGAAATCGCCCAAGCCATGGCCATCCAACCTACCCCTCCGACCATCGAGGTGCCAACCCGTGACTACCGGTCCGCGTCAGATCGTCACCCCCTACCGGCCGATCCCACTATCGGTGCCGGAGGGGATGAAGCCGAACGAGTTCTTCAACAGTACCGAGAACCTCAACGACCTGGCCCACAACAACGGGCTGCTGCGCAATCCCGAGAACCTGCTGCTCTACCGCAAGGCCCTGGGCCACAGCAACGCGTTCGACGCCTCGATCATCTATGACACCTCGCGGGCGATCCTCGACCCGCTGGGCCGGCCGGTGCGGCGCACGCAGGTGCCGGATCAGGTCAAGCGGGTCTGGAACCGGATGAACCAGATCATCATCCGCTACATGGTCGAGCACTATCCAGACCCGGAGCAGGCATTGCTCCTAGCGGGGGAGGCGAGCCTGGACGCCACCTGGTCGCTCACCGCGCCCGGGGTGCCGAGCATCCGCATGCTGCACAATCACTTCATCGTCTTCCCGATGGACCAGCTGCGCCAGGCCAAGCTCGCCGACCCGGACAACCCCAACCTCACCGACGGCGG
>CAZEZH010000184.1:0-4349 GCA_964516305.1 uncultured Halochromatium sp.
CGCGCTGACGCCCCGAGACGATGAGCAGGGCTTGGTGATCGAAGATGAGAATCAGCAGCCGTTGGTCAGCCTTCAACTGGAGGTGGGGGCGCATCCATTGCCGTTGCGTCTGCTCTTATCCAGTCTTGGGGCCAATGGGCGCCGCGTGGTGCCAGCGCCTCCGCCGCAGGATGAGCGGCAGATCGCCGCGCTCGAGCAGCATGCGATCCACCGCTTGCAGCGCGATTGTCAGGCCCTGGAGCCGGAACGGGAGCCGGGAGCCCCCGGATCGGGCACTTCCGAGCTGCGGTTTGCTGGGTCTGCGCTGACGGCGTCTGAGATTCCGAGGCTGGGACTTCCTGGGCTGGGCTTTCGGGATCTGGCCGAGCTGAGCGGACGTCTGAGTCTGAATCCCGTGCCCTGGAGGCAGGCTGCGGCGCGCGGTGATGAGCGTGCGATCGCGGTCGATCCATCGCTGGTGCCCTGTGCGCTCGAGACGCTCGTCGATCAGGTGCATCCGTTGGCATTGAGCAGCGGAAGCAACGGATGGGTCAGCCGTTCGATCCAGCAGTTCTATGGCCACGCCTATTTTGATGGGCTGCTCTCACTGCGCGGTGACCAAGCGCGATTCGAGCTCGATGTGCGTGCAATCGACAGCGCTTGGGTGGTCGGGGAGCGTGCGGGCGAGATCGATCGGCGCTCGCTTCGGCTCTATGACGAGGAGGGTCGAGCCATGGCGATCATCGCCTCCGCAGCCGAGCGCGACGACTGTGCAGACGAATGGAGCACCGGGGTGGCCGACATGGCTGAACCTCGGTCCGTAGCAAGCCAGCCGTTGTGGTCTCAGGGTCGCACCCGATTCCGCCGAGATGAGGCACGGCTCTGGACCACCTTAATGAACGCCTTGACCAGTTGAGTGCTTCCACCATGTGTCAAAAATGTCAACGATTTGACTCCAAACTGCGCCAGGCGATCTCGGGGTCAGCGCTGCCCAGCGCCGACCTCGGGCTGGTCGAGGGGCTCGATCAGGCGACATCTGAACAGCCGACCGAACAGCCGACCGAGTCGCGCGGCGGCACCCGGGGACGCAGCCGGCTCTGGGAGATTTGGCACAAGTATCACTGTCCGATCATTGGCACCTGTCTCGAGGTCGATGATCTGCGGCGGTTGGCGCGGAAGGCCGGTGTCAGGCTGCTCAAGGATGCCCAGAGCGACTTCGATGTGCATGTCAGCTTCGTCGCCGCGGCCGATGAGAAGAACCCGCTCTCGATCGCGGTCCAGAAGGAGTTGGAGCGACGCTATGCACGCAGCGTGAAACGCTTTGCAGCGGCCACATCCGCTGCAGCGTTGCTTGAGCTTTGGCAGCAGGCATTGGCCGAAGGCGAGGTGCAGGGCGCGTTCTGGGCGGTGATGACGCATGGGCTTGCCGATGTTGAGGTCCGCACGCGGGCGTTCGAGGACGTGCACATGCTCTCGCACCAGATCGGTGCCGGTCTGCGCGCCGACCTATCCGCGCTGACCAAGGCGCGCAAGGATCTCGCGCGGTTGCGCCATGACAGCGAGGCCGAGGCCAAGCGGCAGGCGCGACGACTGCAGACGAAGCTCACCGAGATCGAGCACTTGCGCGAGCGCGTCGCGCAGCTGGAAGGCATTGAGCAGGCCTATGAAGCAACGCGCGAGCGACTTCGCGAGCTTGAGGACGGTCGTGAGCTGCGGGCCTTACGAGCACAGGTCGCGACACTGGAGCAGGACAATGAGCGTCAGGGCCGTCGCTTGGCCGATGCCGAGCTGCGAGCGAATGCCTTGGAGACCGGGCTGGGAGCGGCTGAATCCGAGATCGTCGATCTAACGGCCCAATTGAGCGAGCAGGTCAGCGCCTGTGAGGCCCTCGAGCGCCTTGTCGGGATTGACGATGAGGGTGTGGGCTGCAGCGCCCAAGACTGCGAGACCTGCGGTGAGAGTCACGACCGCATCCCGGACCTGAATCTGGCGGGGCGTCGCATTCTCTGTGTCGGCGGACGCAGCGATCTGGCGTCGCGCTACCGCGACCTGGTGCAGCGTTGCAACGGTGAGCTGATCCGCCACGACGGCGGCCTTGAGGATAGCCAACAGCGTCTGGAAGCGGTGCTGGCGAGTGCCGATGCGGTGATCTGTCCAGCTGACGCCGTCAGCCACAACGCCTACTCACGCACCAAACGCTTCTGCAAGCGCATGGGCAAGCCCTGTGTGCTGGTACCGCGCTCAAGCCTGGGTGCCTTTGCTCAGGCCCTGACGGCGCTTGCTGATCCTCCCGACCAGCAGGCGCCGCAAGGCCCGTTCAGCCTTGACAATGAACGGATGCTGCGCGCGCGCCAGGCAGCCTGATCCAGAACGGCTTGGCCTGGCTCAGGTGGCTTCTAAACCATACTCTGCGCATGGAGACTTGCAATGAATGACTCGAGAAAGGCTTCGAGTGTGAAACCTCGATCATCGGTCCGTCGCTTGTGGAGGTTTGCTGGTCTGAGTGATCACGGATCAGTCGGATTGGTGCCAGCCGTCCTGATCGTTGCGTTGGCGCTGGCGCTGATGCTCTGGGCGTTGCCGGGGCAGGACATCGATGCTCAATCGACCTTGCAGGCTCCGACCTTGTCATCGCACCTCATCTCGATGGCTAACCACTAACCACTAACCACTGCACGCGGAGCGTGCGGAGCAGGTCGCCAGACAGCATTCGATTGCCGAATCTTAATGTAAGCGGTTATCATAGCCATTCAGTGTTTAGAGCGCCGATCAGGAGCGAACAAGATGAGCGAATCGGAGTGTGATGCGACGGCAGCCGGCGGGGCTCGGCACGCTGGTAGCGGGTCAGAGTCTGTCAGCGCGCCAGCGCAGCAGGGAGCTGCTGGACCCGCACCACAGGCCGAGGCCAGGGCAACAGGTTATTCCCCATCCCAGCCAGGTTCTGAAGCGCCCAATCCGGTCTACAATCAGCCCGGAGCTCAGGCACCACCACAAGGTGTGCCTGGCTATGCCGCCCAGCATCAGGGCTATCACCAGCCTCAGTATCAGCCCGAGCACCAGCCCGGCTATCAGTCCCATCCCCAGCAGGCAGCGCATGCTCCGGCTGGCTATGGCTATCCGTATCCAGGGGCGGCATTGGATGGCTCGATGAATACGGCTGCTTATCCAGGCGCCTATCCGCCCCATTATTATGCTGGCTACTCTCCGTCGCCGGCATTTGCAGGCTACCCAGCAGGCCCAATGCCTCACCAAGCAATGCCGATGGCGGGTTATGCAGCAGCGCCGATGGGAGGGCAGGCGGCAGCGGCGATGGCCGGCATGTCGATGCCAGGTGCGCCGGGCGCTGGCGCGCAGGCGGGTGCAGGGCAGGGGCCCGGCCCGCAAGCCGGGATGCAGCAGCTGTTCGAAGAGCTTGCCGAAGGCGGCAACGGACTCAACAGCCTGACGCGCATGCTCAGTCTTGACGATACCGAGTTTTGGAAAGGCGCGCTGGTCGGTGCCGCAGCGGTCCTGCTACTGACCAACGATCAGGTTCAGGATGCCTTGTTTAAGTCTGGCGCCAAGGCCAAGAGCGCCGTCAAGAGTGGCGCCGATCAACTGAAAGGACGTGCGTCGACAGCCTCTGGGAACGAGGATGATTCATGAGTGATGATCATCCCGCGCTGATGCAAACCTTCGTCCCCTACAATCCGTCTGTGCCTGCCAACGCTCCGGCTTTGCCAACCACGGATCACCGCTTAACCGATCGCCACTTTCCGGCTAGCGGGCCGGCGCCCGCCGATGGCTGCTCGGCCCTGGCGCAGCTCGCGCTGCTCGGTGCCGTGGTCGGCGGCTCGGCCGCAGCAGGTGCCAATATCCGCCGTCTGCAGCGCCAGGAGGTCGATACCGCTGGTGCCCTGGCCGACACGGGTCGAGCGGCACTGGCGAGCGCTGCGGCAAGCGCCGTCGCGGGCGCCGCGGCAAGTGCCGTTCGCCAGCAAGGCCTGCTGCGGCTAGGCGTGCTCTTCGCCAGTGGCACGGCCGTCATGTATGGCATCCAGCGTTACCTCGAGCGAGGCACCGAGTCATGAGCCGCGCTGAGCATGGTATGCAGCGCCAGCGCCATGGGGTGGCCAAGAACCTCGCCGAAGGCGTTGGCGGCGTCATCGTCGGTGCGGCGTTGGTGGTGCTGACCAGCCAATGGCTCAAGCGTCGCCAGCAGGGCGCCCTGGCGACCGATCGCACCGATGCTGAGACAGCGCTCGCGGAGCAAGCCGCGCCCGCATCTGACACCCCAGCCACACACCCCTCTGGAAGTTAATCTCATGAGCCAGTACGACGACCGATCCTGGTATCCGCCCATGACCAGTGGCCAAGGCACGCCTTACAAC
>CAZEZH010000185.1:0-4341 GCA_964516305.1 uncultured Halochromatium sp.
GAGCGGACCGATGAGACCACCTACGTCTCCGGCTTCCAGATTTGGCAGTACCAGATCGAGTGGCAGGAGCGGCGCGTCGAGCGCATCGGCTACCTGTTCTTCGGCGCGCCCAACGACCGGCCCACGGCACAGCCGCCGCGCGACTTCTACATCTACTTCATCCAGCCCTTCGAGCCACCGCGCTTCCGCGATGAGCATCTGTCCGATGAGGTGTTCTTCCGCCTAAAGGGGCGCGACGACGACATTACGCGCAGCTTGAGCACCTACGCCGCTGCACTCGATCTCGCGGCCACGGCCAGTGGCAACGCCAAGTCCATCTACCTCTCCAAGTCACAGGATGCCCTGCGCGCCATGAGCAAATGGCTCCAGGAGAACCAGATGACCGCGCTGGAGGTCACCTACGGCGGCAAGCGCAAGCCGCTGCAAGACTGGGTCAGCGGTGTCTCCATGCGGGACAAGGCGCGGCTGGGCGCTGATGAGCGGATCAACTTCCGTGACGTGGTCAACGTC
This sequence comes from uncultured Halochromatium sp., assembly GCA_964516305.1. GTDB lineage: Bacteria > Pseudomonadota > Gammaproteobacteria > Chromatiales > Chromatiaceae > Lamprobacter. The sequence goes on from CAZEZH010000185.1 coordinate 511, forward strand.
GTCTCCGGCCTCGCCCTCGGGCAGCACTTCTCCGACCTGGCGCCCGACTACCCGGCGTTCTCACTCCTGCTGACCGAGCTCAACCGCAAGCAATCTGTCGGCAGCGCGCTTCGCTGGCTCGCCGGTGGCACGCGCACCAAGGACGCCGTTGCCGTGCTGGATGCCCTGGAGATGCTGGATGGTGATCGCATCGAGCCGACCCACTCGCGCTATGCCCAGGAGGTTCTGAATCGACTCCAGGCCAAGGGGCACGGGCAGGTGGTCAACCGCAGCGAGCTGCTCAGCGGGTCGAGCGACATCGAATACTTCGCCCCGGTCAAGTTCCGCCTGGAGCCGGACCTGCTCGTCGCTGTGTTGGGCGGTCTCGTCTACTCCGGCGACATCGTGCTGGCCATCACCGGCGACAAGATCGACTCTGGCAAGCTCACCCTGCTTGCTGAGCGGTCGCTGGAGGATCTGAAGGCGTTCAAGCACATCGAGGCCCCCAAGGAGATCAACGTCTCGGTGCTGCGCGCCCTGTTCGAGGCACTGGGCTTACCAACCGGGCTCGCCCAGATGGCTACCCGGGGTGAGGAAGAGCCCGTCAAGGCGCTGCAAAAGGCCGTCTCCGAGCAGGTCAACCGCGTACTGACCGTCGGCACCGACCTACAGAGTCGTCTGAGCTTCTGGGGACAGCCGCTGCTGCGGGATGATGAGCTGACCGACCGGCATCAGCGGCTGGCCGCGCTTAAGACCTTCCTCGAGAGCCTCCAGCCCTACAACACCGTCGGCAAGCTCAAGAACCTGCGCGTCACCCAGGCCGATGTCGACACGCAGAAGAAGAACCTGGATGTCCTCGCTCAGGTCGAGCGTCTCCGCGATCTGGTCGCCGATCTCGGGACCACCGCAGCCTATCTGTCCCAGGCCGAGATGGTGCTGCCGAGCGACCACCCTTGGATCGAGCAGGCCAACGCTGTTCGCCGCCAGGTCCTCGATGACGTAGGAGCCCGCTTGCGGGCGACCCCCACCGCGCCTGTCCCGTCGCCGGCAAGCCGGCTCCTACAATTCAAAAAGGACTACATCGCCGCCTACGTCGCCAGCCATGCAAGAGCCCGGCTCGGCGTCTCCGAGGACAAGACCAAGTCCGCCCTGCGCAAAGACGCGCGTCTCGTCACCCTGCGTGCGCTGGCCGCGATCTCCCTGATGCCGACCGGCCAGCTCACCGCCTTCGAGGACAAGCTCGATAAGCTCAAGAGCTGTGCCGCGCTCATCGAGTCTGAACTCGCCGCAAGCCCAGTCTGCCCGCACTGCAACTTTAGGCCCGCCAACGAGCAAGGCGAGATGCTCCCTGCGGCTACTGTGCTCAAGGCACTCGATGACGAGCTGGACAGCCTGCTCACCGCTTGGCAACAAACCCTGCTGGACAACCTAGACGACCCCATCACCCAGGCCAACTTCGACCTGCTCCAAGCGGGGCAGCGCGATCAGATCCAAGGGTTCCTTGCCAAGAAAACACTGCCGGACTCGGTGACGCCCGGCTTCATCAGCGCGGTGCAGGAGGCGCTCTCCGGGCTCGAGAAGATCAGCGTCAGTGCGGACGACATCAAGCAGGCTCTGCTATCGGGCGGGTCCCCAGCGGCGCCGGACGAGCTGCGCAAACGCTTCGAGTCGTTTCTCAACGAGCGGTGCAAGGGGAAAGACACGAGCAAGCTGCGGTTTGTCGTCGAGTAACGGGTGACAACTATGTTGCTGAAATCCATCACCCTGACGAACTTCCTCAGCTACGGCGAGGTGGGGATGCCGATCTCTCTTCGACCGCTCAATGTGGTGATCGGCCCGAACGGTTCCGGCAAGTCCAACCTGATCGAGGCCGTCGAGCTAATTCACGGGACACCCAAGGAGTTGCTCGCACCCATCCGGGACGGCGGTGGGGTTCAAGAGTGGTTGTGGAAAGGGGCGGAGAAAACACCCACCGCAACGATCAACGCGGTTTTCGCCAATCCCAAGGGACCGGCGGACCTTCGATACCTGCTCAGCTTCACCGAGGTCGGGCAGCGCTTCGAGATGGTCGACGAGCGGATCGAGAACGCCGAGACCGACGCCGGGCACAAGAAGCCTTACCTTTACTACGCGTTCCAGAACGGCAAGCCCGTCCTCAACCTGAAAGGCGAGCAGCGCCGGCTCCAGCACGAAGACATCGATTCTTCAGCGTCCATCCTCTCCCAGCGCAAGGACCCCGAGCAGTATCCCGAGCTGACCTATCTAGGAAAAGCCTTCGACGCGATTCGGCTGTACCGGGAGTGGAGCTTCGGACGCTACACCAAGCCGCGGCTCCCCCAGAAGGCGGACCTTCCAAATGACCAGTTGGAGCCCGACGCCAGCAATTTGGGGTTGGTTCTGAACCAACTGGAAGCCAACCCGATGGTAAAGAAACGGATCTTGGAATCGCTTCAGGTCCTCTACGACGGCATCGATGGCTTCCATGTCAAGATCGAGGGTGGAACCGTTCAAGTCTTCTTCCATGAGGGTCGTTTTTCCATTCCGGCAACGCGGCTTTCCGATGGCACGCTGCGTTATCTCTGCCTACTGGCGATTCTCTGTCATCCGAAGCCGCCGCCACTCGTTTGCATCGAAGAGCCCGAGCTCGGGCTGCATCCCGATGTGCTGCCAAGCCTTGCCGCGCAGCTGAAAGAGGCGTCCGAGCGCACTCAGCTCATCGTCACCACCCACTCTGATGTCTTGGTCGATGCCTTGACCGACCAGCCGGAAGCGGTAGTGATCGCGGAACGATCAGACACCGGCACCACACTGACCCGGCTCGACGCCGAGAAGCTCAAGCCGTGGCTCGAAAGGTACCGGCTCGGTCAGCTTTGGACGCGTGGCGAGATCGGAGGCACACGGTGGTAAAGCTCTACGTGGAAGGTGGCGGCGACGCTGCTGCCTTGAGGACGGCTTGCCGTCAGGGGTTTACCCAGTTCATCACCGGGGCGGGAATCGGGCGCAAGCCGCGCGTCGTTGCCTGTGGCAGCCGCCAGGATGCGTACGACTCCTATTGCACGGCCATCGCCAACGGCGAGGACGCCGTTTTGCTCGTCGATAGCGAGGCACCGGTCGCCCACCAGCATCAACAAGGCCATGACTCCGAATGGCAGCCTTGGCAGCACCTGAAGCAGCGCACCGGTGACGGCTGGGAAAGGCCGGAGGGCGCACCGGATACCGATTGCCACCTGATGGTGCAATGCATGGAGAGCTGGCTCATTGCCGACACCGGCGCGTTGAAGGCCTTTTTCGGCCAAGGCTTTCGGGAGAATCAACTCCCAGCGAGGGCGAGCGCCGTCGAGCAAGTCGCCAAAGCGCAGCTCTATAGCGCCCTGGCCAACGCCACCAAGCATTGCAAGACCAAGGCGCAATACGGCAAAGGCGAGCATTCCTTCAAGCTGCTCGGCAAGATCGATCCGACAAAGGTCACGGCCGCATCGCCATGGGCAAACCGTTTCGTCTCTGAGCTAAAGAGAAAAATGAGAGCATGATGGACCTACGCGCCGCAGATCAAGCCAAAGGCCCGGTCGAATGTCTCGGCCAGACCTTTCCCAACGACGACGCCCGCCGCGAGCACTTCCTGAAGTTGCTGGCCGAGAAGATCAAGGACCCGGAGTTCCGGAATCAAGAGGGGTTTCCGCAAGGAACTGACGAGGCGATCCTGGCGATGTCCGATCCGCCCTACTACACCGCGTGCCCGAATCCTTGGCTCGGGGATTTCGTCGCCTGCTACGGCAAGCCATACGACCCGTCCGAGAGCTACAGCCGGGAGCCGCTGGCGATCGACGTGTCGGTGGGCAAGACCGACCAGCT
>CAZEZH010000186.1:0-4277 GCA_964516305.1 uncultured Halochromatium sp.
CGTGCTCTTGCCCGATCCCGAGGCGCCGATGATGGCCATGCGCAGCCCGGCTGGCACCACCAAGTCGACGCCCATCAGCACCTCGACGTCCAGGGGGCCTTGGCGGAAGCGTTTACTGACCCCGCGCGCCTCCAAGACTGGCGATCTATCTTCGGTCTCACCACCCAGTCCCTGCTGACTCACAGCGCCCTGATCATTCATAGCGCAGCGCCTCGGCCGGGTCCGTCCTTGCAGCGCGCCAGGCCGGATACAGGGTCGCCAACACCGTCATCAGAAAGGCGCCAACAGCGATGCGAATCACATCTCCTGCGCGCACATCCGACGGCAAGACGCTGATGTAGTAGATGCCCGGATCGAGGAAATGGACATCGAACAGACCCTCGATGAAGGCGACGATCGACTCGACGTTCCAGCCCAGCAGCACCCCGCCGATCACACCGAGCAAGGTGCCAAAGACACCGATGGCGGTGCCCTGCACCATAAAGATCGCCATGATGCGGCCCGGCGAGGCGCCGAGCGTGCGCAGCACCGCGATGTCGGCCCGTTTATCGGTCACCACCATCACCAGTGTCGAAACAATATTGAAGGCGGCAACGGCCACGATTAGGAACAGGATGATCGACATCATCCGCTTCTCGGTGCGCAGCGCAGCGAAGAAGTTGCGATGTACCTGGGTCCAGTCCGAGACCCGGTAGAGGCCGTCGAGCGAGTACTGGATCTCGCGCGCGATCATCGGCGCCTCCCACATATCGGTGAGCTTCAGCCGCACACCTTCGGCAGCGTCGCCAAGGCGCATTAAGCGCGCTGCATCCTCCATATGCATGAAGCCCGCGCCGCGGTCGTAGTCGGACATGCCGACCTCAAACAGACCGACCACCGTAAAGGCCTTGAGTCTCGGCATCACGCCGACCGGCGTCGCATTCAGCTGCGGTGTGACAACGGTGACCTTATCGCCCACTCCGACACCGAGCACCGCCGCCAACTCGCGCCCGAGCACGATATTGAAGCCACCCGGCGTCAATGAGTCGACCGAGCCCGCCACCATGTCTTGCCTCAGATCGGAGACGGCGTCTTCCTGAACCGGCAGGATGCCGCGCAGCAACGCGGCCTGTGTGTGGCCAGCGTTCATCAGCATCGACTGGATCTCAACGAAGGGTGCGGCACCGACCACATCCGGATGCTGACTGAGCTCCTCGACCAGCGCTGGCCAATCACTGATCCCACTGGGATCGGACAGGGTGGCATGCGAGGCCATGCCGAGGATGCGCTCCTGGATCTCCTTGTGAAATCCGTTCATCACCGAGAGCACGACGATGAGCGCCACGATCCCGAGCATGATCCCGAGCATCGAGATCAGAGAGATGAACGAGATGAAGTGATTGCGCCGACGCGCGCGGGTGTAGCGCAGACCGACGAATAGGGAGAAGGGTCGAAACATGGGCGCGGATTAGACCAGAAACGGGATCTGCAGGATACCAGCGATCGGGCCAGCGGCCACGCATCAGCCATCAACTCCCAAGCTGACCGAGCATCAAGCATCCCGTCAAAAAGTGGCAAAGCCTTTGCTTTAGACTGTTTTCAATCAACCCTGGCACGTCGCCGCCTGCTGTACCCCGAGTTCCATCCCATGCTCATCCCCAACCGAAAAACCAAGATTGTCGCAACCATCGGCCCAGCCTCCGACCAACCCGAGGTGCTGCGCGCCCTGATCCGTGCGGGTCTCGATGTCGCCCGCCTCAATTTCTCGCACGGCAATCCCGATTATCACGCCGGGCTGATCACCGCGATCCGCTCGGCCGCGCTCGAGGTCGGCCGCCGGGTCGCGATCATGGGCGACCTACCTGGCCCCAAGATGCGCATCGGCGACCTCGACCAGGAGCCGATCGAACTGGTGCGCGATCAACCCTTCACGCTCACAACCGAGCCTGGCATCGGTCAAGCCGATCGGGTCAGCATCACCTTCCCCGGCCTGCCGGCGGCAGTGAAGCCAGGCGATCGGCTCTTCCTGAACGATGGCTTCATCCTACTCAAGGTGATCGAGGTCACCGAGACCGATGTGGTTTGCAAAGTGCGCGCGGGTGGAGAGCTGCGTTCACGCAAGGGCTTGAACCTGCCGGGCATCGACCTCGGGATCTCCGCCTTCACCGAGGATGACCATCAATGGCTGCGCTTTGCTGCTGAGTACCAGATCGATGCGGTGAGCCAATCGTTCGTTGCGAACGTTGCCGACATCGACGCGGTGCGCAAGGCCGCCAAGACACTCGACTACGCCCCCTTCATCATCGCCAAGATCGAGCGCGCCTCGGCACTGGATAACCTGGACGAGATTCTCGATGCCGCTGACGGCATCATGGTCGCCCGCGGCGACCTCGGGGTCGAGATCCCCATCGAGACCATCGCCGTCGCTCAGCGCCGCATCACCGAGCAGGCCAACCTGCGCGGCAAGCCGGTGATCACCGCCACCCAGATGCTCGAATCCATGGTCACACTGCGCCGACCGACGCGCGCCGAGTCCACCGATGTCGCCAACGCCATCCTCGGTGGCACCGACTGCGTCATGCTCTCGGCCGAGTCTGCCATGGGCCGTTTCCCGGTCGAATCGGTCGAGATGCTCGTCGCCATCGCTGCCGCCATCGAGCCTGAACGGGATAACCGCCTACTCGCCCAGGCATTGGGTGCCTACGGCAATGGCGGCGCGCTGCGCGCCGTCGACCTGATCGCCCGCAGCGTCTACCACACCGTTGAGCGCAGCGCCCCGCAAGCGGTCGTCGTGCCGACCCGCAGTGGCAACACCGCCCGCAGCATCGCCCGCTTCCGGCTGCCCTGTTGGGTGGTGGCCCTCAGCCCAACGCCGAGCACCAGCCAGGCGCTCAAATTTTCCTATGGCGTACTTCCGATCGATGTTGAGAGCGACCTACCCGATTGGAGCGAATATGCCCGTTGCTGGCTGGCCGACAAAGGCATCAACGATGGCTTGGTGTTGCTGACTCAGGGACCATCGGAAGAGCATCCCTGCGGCAACCATCGGCTCGAGATCCTGGAGCTTAGCTCCGAGCGTAATCCAGCATGCCAGTGAGCCAGCATGCAATCATGCCAGCATGCCAGTGAGCCCGTGAGCCTTGGGCCTTCGCCTCGAAACCTGCATTCACGGCTGCTCTGGCAAACGCTTCTCTTCGCCCGCAACGCACAGGTCTCTTGGCCAGCAACGCACAGGATCATCGACACAGTGATTGGATCAGACACACCGCCATTCGATGAGCTCGAGATAGCCATCGCGGCGTCCGGACGGCGCATCGCCTTCTCGCAGTTTGGCGACCCAGAGGGAACCCCCCTGCTCTACGTGCATGGGTTTCCGAGCTCGCGGCGTGAAGCCTGGCTGTTGCATGCCGTCGCCTGCGAGCTTGGCGTGCGCCTCATCAGCCTCGACCGCCCCGGCTATGGAGACAGCGACCCCGCCCCGGGGCAGTTGCTCAGCGACTGGCCCGATGACCTACTCCGCGTCGCCGATCAGCTTGACCTCGAGCGTTTCGGGCTGATCGGCGTCTCTGGCGGCGGCCCCTATGTGCTGGCCTGCGCTTGGCGGCTCGCTCAGCCTGAGGCGCACGGATTGCAAGGACGCATAACCGCCTGCGGCTTGGTCTGCCCGCTTGGGCCGATCTATCGCGACGAACAGCTTGAGCAGATGCACTGGGCCGCGCGGGCGAATCTGCGCATCGGCCAACAGGCGCAATGGCTCGGCGACCTGATCTTTGGCGGCCCCACCACGATGCTGCTCGAGCATTGGCCCTCCCTGGTCGAGAATACCCGCAGCCTCGCCGCCCCAGCGGCCGACCGCGCCGTGCTCGCCGACCCCGAGACCGCCGCCATCCTCAATCGCACCATCGCCGATGCCATGCGCAACGGCGCTCCCGGCGCCCGCCGGGATCTGTACCTCTACACCCACGATTGGGGCATCCCCTTCGAGCAGATCGAGCTACCGATCCGCATCTGGCATGGCCAAGCCGACGGCACCGTCCCCATCGAACACGCCCGCTGGTACGCCGAGCAGCTCCCCAACGCCCAGCTCACCGAGCTGCCGGATGAAGGGCATTACTCGGTCCCATTTCGCTATAGCCGCCAGATCCTCAGCGAGCTGATCAAGCCTGTTGCTTGACCGCCAGCCAAGCGCCCGCTATTGTTCGCTGTCTATCCCGCATTCTCGGGCGCGTAGCTCAGTGGGAGAGCACTGCCTTCACACGGCAGGGGTCGCTGGTTCGAACCCAGCCGCGCCCACCAAA
>CAZEZH010000187.1:0-4274 GCA_964516305.1 uncultured Halochromatium sp.
CCCGACGTCGACTTCAGCCATCCGCGCGTGCTCGATAGCGACTCGATCCTGCGCTTGCCGTACACCCCGCGCAGCCTCACCATCTACGGCGCCGGCGTCATCGGCTGCGAATATGCCTCGATCATGGCTTGCCTGGATGTGAAGGTGAATCTGGTCGACACCCGCGAGCGGTTGCTCTCCTTCCTCGACAACGAGATCACCGACGCGCTCAGCTACCACCTGCGCGAGCAAGGCGTCGTGATTCGCCACAACGAGAGCTACGAGCGGGTTGAGCCGAGTGACGACGGCGTCGTGCTGCACTGCAACTCGGGCAAGAAGCTCAAGACCGACGCCCTGCTCTGGGCCAACGGGCGCAGCGGCAACACCGAGGATCTGGGCTTGGAGGCGATCGGCTTGGAGCCGAACAAGCGCGGCCAGATCGAGGTCGACCAGTCCTATCGCACCGAGATTGAGCACATCTTTGCGGTCGGCGATGTTGCCGGCCCACCAGCCCTGGCCAGCGCGAGCTACGACCAAGGCCGCTTCGTCGGCGCCGTCATCGCCGATGGCGAATGCGATTGGTCGCTGATCGACGAATTCCCAACCGGCATCTACACGGTGCCGGAGATCAGCTCCATCGGCCGCACCGAGCGCGAGCTGACCGCCGACAAGGTCCCCTACGAGGTCGCCCAGGCCCACTTCAAGAGCATCGCCCGCGCCCAGATCACCGGCCACACGGTCGGCATGCTCAAGCTCCTGTTCCATCGTGAGACCAAGGCCATCCTCGGCATCCACTGCTTTGGCGAGCAGGCCTCAGAGATCGTCCACATCGGCCAGGCGATCATGTCGCAGCCTGGCAGCGCCAACAGCATCGAGTACTTCGCCGAGACCACCTTCAACTATCCGACCATGGCCGAGGCCTACCGGGTCGCGGCCCTGAACGGGCTCAACCGGCTGTTCTAGGCATCCAAGATGACCGAGCTGCTTAGTCTATCGCGCGCCGCCCGCCTCGCAGGTGTCACCCGTGCCGAGATCCAAAAGCGCATCCGCCATGGCGAGATGCAGACCTTCGAGGGTCAGGTCGCGATCAGCGACCTGCTGCGCGTCTATCCCAGTGTCAGCCTCGAGAAGAGTGATGATTTCGAGCGGGTCGAGCAGATCAAGGCCAACGCCTTTCCGCAGAACCATGATGAGGATACGCGCCTACCGAGTCAGGCTGTCCTAGTCACCCGCATCAAGTCACTGGCCGAGGCCCTGGTGCAGCGCGTCTCGCGCGTCGATGCGCTGGAGCATCTACTGGACGAGGTCCGCGAGCGACTCGCGAAGATCTCAACAGACGTCCCCGACACCCATGCCGCCACCCTGCATGATCTTGACGCCTGGCTACAAACACGCCGCGCGGATCTTGCCGAGAGCGCCGTCGAGGCGGCACAGACCCAACTGCTTGCAAAAGACAGCTTCCTGCGCATCATGTCAGCCAGCGTGCAAATGATCCCCTCCGGACACGAGTTCTTTGTCGACGGTAACGAATCCATCCTCGAGGCCGCGGTCCGCTCGGGCCTGCGACTCAACTATGGCTGCGCCAACGGCAACTGCGGTGAATGCAAGGCACGACTGGTCAACGGCGAGACCTATCGGCTGCGCGAGCATGATTATGTGCTGAGCGAGCGGGAAAAGCAGATGGGCTATCTGCTCACCTGCTCGCACACCGCAGTGACCGACCTGCAGCTCGAGGCCGCCGAGGCCCATTCGCCTGCCGATCTGCCAGAGCAAGAGATCCAGGCCCAGATCCGTAAGTTGGAGCCACAGAGTGAGCGGCTCATGTTGGTGCATGTACAGACACCGCGCACCAACACGCTGCGTTTCATGGCGGGGCAACGCGCACGGCTGAGGCTTGGGGATGGTGTCGAGCAGGAGCTACCGATCGCCAGTTGCCCTTGCAACGGGCGTAATCTGCTGTTCTCGGTTCGCCTTGGCGACGACGCTTTCAGTCAGGCCCTGTTCACGACGGCAGCGCCGCGGCAGCCAGTGACCCTGACGGGCCCCTATGGACACTTCGTACTCGCCGAGGATGCTACCGAACCGGCGGTGTTCATTGCCTTGGAAGACGGGATCGCACCGGTGAAGAGCCTGATCGAGCACGCCGTCTCAATCGACAGCATCGAGGCCTTCCACCTGTATTGGTCAGTCCCCGCGTTGCAGATGCACTATCACCAACCCTGGTGCCGCGCGCTGCGTGACACGCTCGATAACTTCGCCTACACGCCGCTGGTCGATGCGGCCTGCGCCGATCTGTTAGCCCTCTTGGAATCGGATCTCCAGGATCTCAACACGGCTCGCTATTATGTCGCCGGGCCAACTAGCGCCACCATCGCGGTCGCCGACGCGCTGCTTCGGGCGGGTGTACCGCAAGAGCGCATCGCAACTGAGGCTGTGGACTGAGCAAGGATCTTACGTCTTGCGCCAACCACGCCGGCCACTTCTCGATGCCAAGTCTAGTGGATGCCAGATCTAGGGGCTGAAGCTCCATGGCGGGGCGGAGGCCGGCGCCCGGAGATACGGACACCAGCGCGGCAACGATAGCTGCCTTAGGCTGCAGCGTTCTCGACCAACCGCTTTTGCCGTGGCGGCAAAAAGACGGTGCCCTTGCCGAAGCAATTGATGGCCGCGTTACGCACCCAGCTCGGCGCGTCCGCGTAGAAACGGATATAGGTGAAACCACAGTCGCCGCGCTCGATGCTGGCGATCCACTCCCTAAAAGTGCTGTTATCGTTCATCTTTATGGACACTCCTTTCTGGCCACTCAAGCGGATTAGCGCGTCACCGCCGGGTGACATCCGTGGCCTGTTCTTGTTGCTCTCGACCCGCTGGATCGAGCCTTATTTGGCAGCGGTTGGTCTCAAGGCGACAGCCTATCAGACAACCTACGCCTTGCGATATCTCATGGACGCAGCGTCATCGGACCCAAGACCCCTGGGACTCTAACGCCAACTCAAAGCAGTTAGCAACTTCTATTCCGACAACGGCAGCCGGTGCAATGGGTCGGCAGGACATCGGTCACCCCGAACGCCTGCAAGGTCTGCACGGACCGGGCAATCTCAGCGCTATCGGCATACATCAGATGAAAGCCGCCGACCGCCCAGGTGATCGGCTCACCGAGCAGCGCCCGGCCCCGCTCGACGATCATCGGGGGTGTCCTGTGGTTGGCCTAGGGCGCTAGCAGTGATACATGCGGCTTGGATCGGGCAGCGATTGATCAGTCTCCTGGAGCTGTGGCCCCGGCTGCCACAGACTGTCGGATTCGGTCTTTGGTCTCGATGCATTGCGCCAGCCGCGTGCGACAGGACTGGATGCCATTCACCGCTCCCAACACCATGAGGCCTCACCATGCAGCCTATGCGAGCACCCTCGCGCTTGGCATTGATCGTTTTCGGGGTGGCGCTCTGCGCTGCCGCCTGGGCGCAGGAGCCCTGGATGCTGAGCGACTTCTACGATGCGCGCAACGACATCCGCGTGAGAATCGCGGCGGTGAGAAACGCGCAGGGCGATCAGTTGAAGCTCCATGCCGCGAGCAATGAGTCGCGGGTCTGGGCGACCTTTCTGCCGTCGGCGACGGCTCCCGCGCTGGATTCATCAGCAAGCCTGGCTTGGTGGTGCGACGATGGGGGGCCGCGCCGCTCGCGCGACGCCGTGACGCACCAGCTCGCGCAGCGCAGCGGTGAGCCACCATCGACGCTCTATCATGCCGGCGCGCATTACGTCTCTTTCGTGCTCGAGTACGCCGATGGGCTGGACGCGCCAGCCGACCCCATCGCTGCGCTGCAAGCCTGCGAGGGCCGGCTCAGTCTGGGTTATCTCGATGCCGATGGTAGGTTTGCTGAGACAGCATTTGAACTCGGAGGCGCAGCGGCCGCGATCGCTGAGGTCGCAGAGGTCGTTCGTCACTGAGCATCATCGGGCGTTCGCCGGAAGTAACCTGATCCCGCAGCCATGACCGCATCGGTGCATAAGCCGCCGTTAGGCTTCACCTGCCAGCCACAGCACATCGGCAAGCAGTGCATCGGAGATGCCGGTAGCCGTGGCGCGATAAGGCCAATCAGCGCCAGATGTCGAGCCGGACGCGCAGGATCGCATCGTTGGCGTGGTCGAAAATCTTGCGCAGTAGGTGGGCCGGCTCCTGGTGTGTCCGCCCTTCTGTCTGCTCGAGTGCCTGCTCGGGTGCTTGCTCCCGTGCGGGCACGCGCGCTCGGGTCGCCTGCTTCAGACATCCTGCCATCCTCCGCGAAAGATCAACC
>CAZEZH010000188.1:0-4179 GCA_964516305.1 uncultured Halochromatium sp.
AGTTGCACGTGGATTGAAGAGCAAGCGAGCATTAATTTCAACATCAATCCAGGAACTGAAGTTTCCTGAGAATTTATCTATGCCCCTCTTGATGGGTTCATTTCACTCAGGACCTATTGATATTACTTATTGGCCTATAAGGAAAAATTTTGCATTTCCCATGCCAAGTGTTGATTCATTGGCTCTAGGATCACCGAAAAAGTCTTCTCGATCAATAAGATAGTGAGTGAGCAGAGGGTTCGCTTTTGGTATAATTTCAGGTGCAAACCATTGAAATTGAATACAAAAGGCCCTCTGCTCAATGTTGATTCTACGCGATCTACTGAATCTGCTCCAACAGACCTTCTCAGAGACCGGACAAGGCCAGCAGCGCAAGGTCTGGTTTGCCTACACCCTGCTGGCGGTTGCGCTGCCCTTTACCTCGTCGATCACCTCCAATGTGCTGCGAAGCCTGCGCACACTGTTCGGCCTGGACATCGACAGCCAGCGCTTTTATGCCTTCATGGCCAGCTCAACGCTGCCGTGGAGGCGTCTGTGGCTGGCGCTGTGGGGGGCGATTCCCCAGCCGGCGACAGCCGGGCGGGTGATGGTGGCGCTGGATGATTCGATCAATCCGAAGACGGGCAAGACCATCTTTGGCTGCGGGCATTTCCACGATCATGCGGCCAGTGGCAATCAATCCAGCTACCCCTGGTCGCAGTGCATTCTCGCCATCGGCTTGCTCAAGCAGATCAAGGGACGCTGGGCCTGTTTGCCGTTGGATTTCCGCTTCTATCTGATGCAGAAGGAGGTGGAGGCCAAACGGGTTACTGCCTGTCGCAAGGGGGTGGTTGTGGCCTTCGAGACGAAAATGGACCAGGCCGCCAGCATGCTCAAAGCGGTGTTCGACGCCTTCGGCCAACCGGTGCTGGTGGTGGCCGATAGCTGGTTTGGTAACGATGGGCTCTGGTCTCGCTTGGAGCGCGGTCGCGGCGGCGATTTTGAGCTCCTCTCGCGTCTGCGCTCCAATCTGACGCTCTACGCGATGCTTGACGCGCTTGCGCCACGGGAGCAGCCCCGGCGCGGGCGCCCGAGGAAGTACGGGGGGCGTCTCGGCAACGTTGATTACTGCGCTCAGGCGTTCAAACAGGAGGCCCTGAGCTATCGGGTGTGGCTCTACGGCAAGCAACGCGACCTGCAGGCGTTCTCGCAGGTGGTGATGCTCAAGACGATGAAATGCCCGGTGCGTGTGGTGTGGGTCTATCGCACGTCGCGCTACGTCGCGCTGGCGAGCACCGATCTGTCGCTGAGCGTCGAGCAGATCATCGAGTATTATGGCGCGCGCTGGAAAATCGAGATTGACCAGCCATCTTGCCTCCTTAAGAGTCTTTCTGGTGTTGAGAAACTAAGCCATTTGCTTTGGCCAGCTTCGGGGTACATGGTGCAACTGGCGTAATCGCGAGCGTTCCTGCGCGTCTGCCCGGATCAGCCAGAGTGTCCTGCCGGCAACCGAGACTTGGCGGGCGGTGAGTTGGCCTTTGCGCAGCCAGGAATAAAGCGTGGGCTGGGGAATATCGAGCTTGCCGGTCAACTCGGCGAGGGTCCACTCCTCGGCTCCGCGCTCAATAGCCTCGGCCCGCTGCTGTTTGGGTGTGCCGGTGCGCCGCCCCATGCGCGTGAGCAGGCTGCGCACCATTGAGGCGTTGTAGGTGTCGCGACGCTTGGGCGGGCGCCAGCCTTCGGCGTTGAGCTTCTCGGCGATCTGCACTGTTGAACACCCCTGCTCATGCCAGGCTTTGACCCGTGCTTGCAGGTCCGCATAGCCACTGAGCTGATCGATTCGGGCCACCGGGCGAATCAGCGTCAAACGGCTGCAGTGTCTCCCCGCCCAGTGCACCTCAACGCGCACCTGCTCGCTGTCCTCCACCACGGTGACGAGCACCCGCTCGATGAGCAAGCGCACGATCTGCTGGCGTTCTGCGGGGGTGGTGGTCGGCGCCTCCCAGAGCGCCGGAAGGTCGCCGGCCAGACGCTGGATGGCCGCCCGTTCCTCGGTGCTCAAGGTGGCCGGTTGGCGGGCCTGAAACGCCGCGTACTCCTGCTGGAGTTTGAGTTCGGCAGCCAGCGCTTGCTCCCATTGGCGCTCGAGTGTGCGCGCGACTAGGCGGTTCTCCGGCTCCACGGTAGCGTATTGGCGAGCAGCCCGCTCGGCCTCGAAGTGGGCGCGCTCCAGGCGCTGTTGCCAGTGGCGGTGCTCGCACGTGCGCTGCTCCTCACAGGCCTCGGCCACCTTGAGGCTGATGTCCAGCGCGGCCGGTGTGAGGGCCTCGAAGATCAGTTGCGTGATCCGCTCATCCAAGGGCTCGCCGGTTAAGGCTTGGCACAAGGGCTCCCCGTAGTCCACCTGCATGCGCAGACAGCTATAGCGTAATCCTTTGCCGTTACTGTTGTACTGCGGTGCCATCCGATGCCCACAGCGCCCGCACATGAGGATCCCAGAGAGCAATGCCGGTCCGTTGCGGGGGGTGCCCAGGGCTTGTACGGTGTTGCTGTCCAACTGGCGGACGTTGCGCTCGTACTGCGCCCAGCTGATATAGGCCGGCAGGTGGTCCTTGAGCAGCACCTCCCACTGCTCGGGCTTGGCGACCGTGCGCCCGGTGGCAGGACGCCCAGGCACCTTGCGGCGCGCATCGCTCGGGCGCCGCCCATAGGTGTAGGCGCCGGCATAGATCGGGTGGCGCAAGAGGTTGCTCAGCGTTACCCGGTTGGGGCGGCGCCAGTTCAGCTCGCCTTTGCTCGCTCCGGAGCAAAGACGGCAAGGCAGGCGCACATCATGATCGACCAGGTAGCGCAACAGACCATGGAGGGTGCGGGTTCGCTCGAAGACCTCGAAGATCAAGGCGATCACCGCTTGGGCCTGCTCATCGGGGTCCTTGATCACCTCCCCTGAGGCGGCATGGATGTAGCCCATGGGTAGGCGCATCCCCAAGGCTCCGCGGCGTGCCTTGGCCCGTTTGCCCTCGAGCATGCGCTGCTTCAGGATGTGAAGCTCGGCCTCGGACATGGTCCCCTTTAACCCCAGCAACAGCCGGTCGTTATAGCTCGTCAGATCGTAGATGCCGTCGACATCTGCCAAGAGTGTGGCAAAGACGGCGCAGACTTCCAAGAGCTGATACCAGTCGCGTGAGGCACGGGCCAGGCGCGACATCTCAATCCCGAGAATAATGCCGACCTGATCCTGGCTGACCTCGCTGAGCAGGCGTTTAAAGCCGGTGCGCCCGTCGGCGCTGGCACCCGAACGCCCGAGATCCTCGTCGATGACGAGGATCTGTTCTTTGGCCCAACCCAGGTGCAGCGCCCGCTCGACCAGGGCGTACTGCAGGCGGGTCGATTCCTGATGGCGCTCAACCTGCTGCAAGGTGGATTGGCGCACGTAAACGATGGCCACGCGCTCGCGGTGGTGGCGTGCGATCTTCCCGGTGGTGACGAGGAACTCAGCGCGCGGCTTGGGTGCGAGGGCGTTCATCGCCGATCGCCTCCGCCGCAGGTGGATTCGCCAGCCTGCGTTGTGCTAACGCGACGAACAGGGCAATCAGGGGTTTTTGGTGAGAGACGGGGACTGTGCTCCAATCTATCGGAGCTGTCTGCGGCGATCGGCTCTTCTGGTTCGCTTCGCTCACGCCGTTTCGCGACCCACCGTGCAAGCGACAGTAACGCGTCTTTGGAGAGTACAGCTTGCGTTGGCGAATCTGTCAAGAAATCAGTTAGAGCGGGGTTGGGGATGGTGTATCGAATCCGGATTCAAGGAAATCAAACAGGAGATCGGGAGCGCGAAGAGTCAGACCCGCACGGCCGATGCGGTCAGCAATCATCTGAACTTCTGCATGATGGCGACCACGCTGACCTGGATCTATGCCGAGCGCCTGCTACAGGCACCGCAGCGCCGACATCAGATCCGCGGCCGATCGGCTTTCGCCTTCTCCGATGTGCGCAGGCTCTTGGCCGAGGCGGCGCTGCATCCGGATTTTCAATCGCTTTGCCCCCGACCACACCAAAGCCCGCAAAATCCTTTTGTCCAGATGCTCTTACGCATGGTGGCTTGAGCTTCAATGAATCGAGTGGCGTAAGATCTCAGGAAACTTCAGATGGAAAATAGGGCTGAACATTCGCTGCACATGGTTTGAAAAGGCCGTTCCGGGG
>CAZEZH010000189.1:0-4145 GCA_964516305.1 uncultured Halochromatium sp.
GTCATCGAGACCCTCACGCTTGGCACCTCCAGGCTGACGGTGACGAAAGGGCCGTCGACGAGAATAGCGTTGTCCTTGTCCCGCGTGAA
The DNA here is from genome assembly GCA_964516305.1 of uncultured Halochromatium sp. Lineage (GTDB taxonomy): Bacteria > Pseudomonadota > Gammaproteobacteria > Chromatiales > Chromatiaceae > Lamprobacter. Next base: position 90 of record CAZEZH010000189.1, read on the forward strand.
ACGGGTGACGCCGTTGTCACGGGTGAATTCCCGCTTCTCGCCCTCGCAGAGCGCATCGCAGACCCGATACAGGACATCGAGGAACGCAAAATCGTCGTGTTGTCTCGCCATATCTACTCCAACGCCTCGTCGATTGATCGTTGTTGATCCCTGTCAGTCTGCCAGCTCAGCGAGGCCGCGACTAGACCAACGAGCACCGCCACGCCAGGCAGCGGCCAGAGCGGATCACCCAGCCCAAATTGCAACAGACTCGCGATCAAACACCAGAGCACAGGGATTGGCATCAGCAGTAGCGCAACTCGCCGAGCGAGCATTGCCGCAAGGCCGAGTGTTGCGATGGCGGTTGGGGTGGCCCCAGTGCCAAAGAGCGAAAGACCCGACCAAGCGCCTCCGATAATTAGCTCGATGAACGGCATCAGCAGGATGGCGAATGCAAGCATCCCATAGGCAAGCCAGCGACCGAGTCGAGGGGGAGCGGTTCCTGGCGTCAGCAACACGGCGACCGCGAGCAAGAGTCCAGCTTGCAGCGCGAAGGCGATGGCGAACAGCTCGCCAGCCCAGAGCAGCGGCGCTAGGGTCTGGAGCTGATAGGCCCAGCTGATCCAGAGCCAGCTCAGGCCAAAACCGAGGAGCACGAGCCGAGTACGCCAAGGTATCGGCCGCCAGAGCAACACCAGGGTTGTCAGACCGAGCCCAACGCCTATCAACACAGCGACGCTAAAGCGTTTGTTGTAGAGCGCCCCGAGCCGATGATAGGTCTCGAGCGAGAAGGGGAGAAAATCGCTCAGCGCGTAGCTCGACCATGCTGCCATTGGGGGGTTCTCTTTTCAGAGCGCGGCGAAATCCTGCGCCATCCGGCGCCGCAGCGCGTCATCAGGCAGGGGCTCGGCGGCAGCGGCCATATTCTCCTGCATGTGGGCGACCTGGCTCGTGGCCGGGATCGCGCAGGTGATCGACGGATGGGCGACGATGAATTTGAGCAAGGCCTGCGCCCAGTGCTCGCAGCCAATCTCAGCAGCCCAGCCCGGCAGCGGATGCTCTTCAGCGCGATGGATCAGCGCCTTGCCCTGGAACGGTCGGTTGGCAATCACAGCGATCTCACGCTCCTGCGCTAACGGCAGCAGGCGTCCCTCGGCTTCCCGATCGATGATGTTGTAGGTGAGCTGGACGAAGTCGATGGGTTCATCGCGCATGATCTGCTCCAGCTCGCGATGGCGACGGCCGTGCGAGGTGGTTATGCCAATGTAACGCACACGTCCTTCGGCCTTCATCTGCTTCAGCGTCTCGAGATGCGCCTGCCAGGCGAGCAGGTTGTGGATCTGCAGCAGATCGAATCGCTCAACGCCCCAGAGGCGGCCCGATTCGGCGATCTCGATCGGCCCCGCCGGGCCGGATCTGGTCCAGACCTTGGTTGCCGAGAACAAACCCTGGGTGTCATCGATCCGCGGCAGCACTCGCCCGAGCACCGCCTCCGCCGAGCCGTACATTGGCGAGGAATCGATCATGCCGCCACCACCGGCAAAGAAGGCGCGCAGGATCTCGGTGCGGACCGCCAAAGCGGCTGGATCATCGCCAACGTTGAAGGTGATCCAGGTGCCCATGCCGATTACCGGCAGCCGCTCGCCGGTCCGCGGGATCGGCTTCGTCAGCGGCACGCGTTCAGAGGCAGCAGCCCATTGAGGCCCGGCGATTGTCGCCGCTGTAGACGCAGCCAGCTTTAGAAAGCCTCGTCGGTTTAGTTTGATCCCGGCCAATGGATTAGTTTTCATGCTGACATGCTGACATGCTGCTCGATTGATCTCGACCTGTTATTTGCTCCCGACCTTTCAACCTCAACCCGACTCCAGCGCGCGTCTTTGCCTTACCCGGGTCTTCTCGTACTCGACGATGAACAACACCGATGAGGCAACCGGCACGATCAGCAACCAATGGCCAGCGCTCAGCGCGGCGGTCCCGAACAGCATCTGCAGCGGGCCCCAGTAGGTGAAGGCAAGTTGGAACAAGATCAGCAACACCACCGCAAGCAAGACATAGCGATTACCGAACAAGCCGCGCAGGTTGAGCACCGGCGCCTCCATGTAGCGCGCGTTGAACAGGTAGAAGATCTCGAACATCACCAGAGTATTGACCGCTACCGTGCGTGCATGCTCAATGCTCGCTCCCAGCCAGCGGTCGAGCAGGAAGAGGCCAAAGGTGCCGACCATCAGGATTAGCGACACATAGCCAATGCGCCAGAGGAAGGTCGGCATCAATACTGGCTGCCGGGAGTCGCGCGGGGGCCGGCTCATCACCCCCGGTTCTGGCGGCTCGAAAGCTAGCGCCAGTGCCAATGTGACGGCTGTAATCATGTTCACCCAGAGGATCTGCACCGGCGTCAGCGGGAACTGCTGGAAGCCGAACAGGATGGCGCCAAGCACCACCAAGGCCTCACCACCGTTGGTCGGCAGGATGAACAGGATCGCCTTGCGCAGATTGTCGTAGACGGTGCGCCCCTCCTCGACTGCATTAGCGATCGAGGCGAAGTTGTCATCGGCCAGCACCATCTCGGAGGCCTCCTTGGCCGCCTCGGTGCCATTGATACCCATGGCTACGCCGACATCGGCGCGCTTGAGCGCCGGCGCATCATTGACGCCGTCGCCGGTCATCGCGACCACGGTCCCGGTCTGCTGCAAATGCTGTACCAGCCGCAGCTTGTGTTCCGGTGTTACCCGCGCATAGACATCCACCTCGGTGACGCGACGCTGTAGCTCGGCGTCGTTCATTGCATCCAGCTCGCGCCCGGTCAGCGCGGTCTCGGTGCTGCTCAAGCCAATCTGGCGCGCGATGGCCTTGGCCGTGGTCGCATGATCGCCGGTGATCATCTTTACTCGGATACCAGCCTGCTGGCAGACGCGCACCGCGGTGATCGCTTCCTCGCGCGGTGGGTCCATCAGTCCAAACAGGCCCAACAGCGTCAGCCCCTGCTCGACATCCTTGAAATCGAGGTCGCTGCGATGCGGCTCACCAGGCTTGACCGCCACCGCCAGCACGCGCTGGCCCGCTGCGGCCATCGCCTCCATGCGCTGTTGCCAGGCCTCGAGGTTCAAAGGACGGTCGCCGTCCGCAGTGCGCTCGCTCGTACAGCGCTCGAGGACCGCCTCGGGCGCCCCTTTCACAAAGATGAACGACTCCGAGGCATGGCTGTGATGCAAGGTCGCCATGAACTTATGGCTGGACTCGAACGGGATCAGATCGGTGCGCGGGCGTTCCTTGGGCAGCAGTTCGGTATCCAAGCCAGCTTTGACAGCGGCAACTAAGAGCGCGCCTTCCATGGGGCCGCCATGCAACCGCCATTCACCCTCGAGTTGCTCCAACGAGGCATCGTTACAGAGCGTCACCCCGCGCAGGGCTTCGATCAGCAGCGGATCGATCTGTGCATTGATTGGTTTGTCATCGGCCAAGAAGACGCCGTGTGGATCATAGCCAGTGCCGGTCAGTCGTAGATCGCGTTCCTGAGTCGCAACCCTGGCGACGGTCATCTCGTTGCGGGTAAGCGTCCCGGTCTTATCCGAGCAGATCACGCCGACCGTGCCCAGCGTCTCGACCGCCGGTAGCCGCCGGATGATGGCGTTGCGCCCCGCCATGCGTTGCACACCAATCGCCAGCGTGATGGTCATGATCGCCGGCAGACCCTCAGGGATCGCCGCCACCGCCAGCCCGACCGATGCCAGGAACATCTCGGCTGCAGTGTAATCGCGTATCAAATACCCGAACGCGAAGCTGGCCGCGGCAAGGATCAGAATCGCCAAAGTCAGCCAGCGACCGAACTGCGCCATCTGTCGCAAGAGCGGCGTGGTCAGCTGTTGCACATCAGCCACCATGGCACTGATGCGGCCGATCTCGGTTCCGACGCCGATCGCGACCACGATGCCGCTGCCCTGCCCGTGCGTCACCAGGGTGCCGGAATAGGCCATGCAACGCCGGTCGGCGAGCACCGTATCAGCAGCCAGCGGATCGGTGCCCTTCTCCACCGGCACCGATTCGCCGGTGAGCGCAGCCTCTTCGATCTCGACACCC
>CAZEZH010000190.1:0-4109 GCA_964516305.1 uncultured Halochromatium sp.
TCCAGGTCGCCTGGCCCATGTCGAAGTAGGCCGCGCAGTGATGGCTGATGCGCTCGACGACAAAGCTCGACCAGTCGTCGGCATCGAGCTCATCGAGCACCGAGGTCAGCAATGGCAGCCGTGCCGAGGGCGGTGGACTGTCGGTGGCGGCGGCCTGGCGCAGCTCACTGGCGCTGAGCCGGCTACTGCAGCGCGCCGCTGCCGCGCTGAGATCGGCGTCGGTGATGCGCCCGGTCTCGATCTGCTCTCGGTAGTAGCTGCGTGGCATGTACATCCGCGCGCCGGCGATGCGCCGCAGGGTCTCTGCGGCCTGCTCGAAGCGCTGATCGCGCAGCCCGTGGAACGGGTTGACGGCCACGAACCGATCCAGCGGCCAGACCGGCGCGATGCGATTGCAGGCCGCATCGATCTGATCGGGGAGTGGTGCGGGCACCGGCTCGGGCGGGCTGGCGGGTGTCATCGCCATGGATGCGCTGCGATCAGGCTCGGCCTGCACCGGCTGGCGCTCGAGGGTCGGGTCGTCGATGTGGCTATCTTGCATGTTCATCGGTGGTGCTCCTCGGGGTTCGGACTCGCAGGTCTGGGCAGGTCCGCGCTGAGGCTGAGGCGGCGCGCGGACTTGCCGGTTGAGGTCAGGCCGGCACAGATGCGGGCTCGCGGCGGATGGGCCAGAGACGGGTGATCAAGCGGGTCACCAGGATGTCGACATAGAGGCCGTTATAGAGATGCATCTGGATGGCCTGACGCAGCGGGCCCTGCAAGCGGGTGAACAGGTGCTGCAGCGTGATCAGGCCAACAAACACCGCGATGACTGCCAGGCTGAGGCCGAGATCGAAGGCGTTGAAGCCGGCCTCGACCGGGGTGATGCTGCTGGCGATCGCATGCTCGAAGGCCGTATGCAGCCCGAAGTAGGCGATGCAGACGAAGGCGCCGATCGCGGTCGCGCGCAGAAGCAGCTTGGCGTTGTCCTCCAAGACCAAGGCCTGCAACAGCAACTGGGCGACGGCGATGGCGACGATCGCCCCAGTGACGATCAGCGCCGGTTGATGGCTCGGATCGATGCCGAACGCAAAGCCGGCAACCAGCGCCATCAACAGGGCGCCTTGGAAGGCGACCAGCCAGTGCCAGGCCTGTGGCGCGCCGGCGTTGAACGGCAACGCTGGGGCACGAAAGCCGTCGACGCTGCTGCCAGAGGCCAGGAACGCATGCGCCTTATAGAGCGAGTGGGCGACCAGATGCAGCAGGGCCAGGCTATAGAGTCCAAGGCCCGCCTCGAGCAGCATGAAGCCCATCTGCGCCGAGGTCGACCAGGCCAGCGAGACCTTGATGCTGGTCTGGGTCAACATCACCAGCGAGGCAATCGCCAGGGTGGTCAGGCCGATGATGGCCAGACCGTCCAGTGCCGAGCCCGAGGCCGACATGATCGGGCTCATGCGGATCACCAGGAAGGCACCGGCGTTGACGATGCCCGCGTGCAGCAGCGCCGAGACCGGCGTCGGTGCCTCCATCACCTGCAAAATCCAGCCATGGAACGGGAACTGGGCGCACTTGAGCGCCGCGCTGATCACCACCAGCCAAGCGGCCCAGTGCAGCGCTGTCGGCAACGGCCCCTCGAGTGTGTCCATCGCGGCATAGACGCTCTGGAAGTCCAGCGTGTGCAGCGTTGAGCCAATCAACAACACCGCAATCAGCAGGCTGGCATCGCCGATGCGACTGAACACGAACTTCTTGTGCGCCGCCATTAGTGCGGCCGGGCGCTCCGGATAGAACACCAGCAACCGGTGCAGGCAGAGGCTGGTCGCCATCCAGGCCAGGGCGAACATCAGCAGGTTGCTGGAGACGATCAGCGTTAGGATCGACGCCAGCGTCATCAGCATCCACTTGTGAAAGTGGCCCTCACGCGCCTCGCCTGCCATATAGTTGCGCGAGTAGGTCGAGACGATGGCGCCGACCAGTGCCACCAGCGTGAGCATGATGACCGTGACACCATTGACCAACACGCCGATGGCAAAATCGCCCATCCCGAAGGGGAGACCGATGGACAAGAAGGTGACCGTTTGCGGTGGTCCGAAGCCATGGCCGATCAGGCTGAGGACGGCGAACGCAAAGGCCAGCCAGGCCGCGCCGTTGGCCGCGCGGGCCATCAGCGCGCCGTGCCGATTCGCCGCCGCGCTTGGCACCATGGCCGTGAGCCAGAGCGCGAGCGGTGCCGCGACAGCGGCGGTGGTGACGAGTGTTGATGACATCTGCTCCTCCTGGGCCGGGGCCCTTTGGTTGTCGGTGCAGGCTTAACCTAGCGGCGAGGTCGGGAAATAAAAAATCTATGGTTTCGATAAAATACATCATGATTTTCTATGGATAAGTCATCGACATCCGATCGGGAGCGATCTCGGGCGACAGCGGTCAACGTTGGCGGTGAGCTCTGGCTCAGCGTCGGCGAGGTCACCTTCCTGGGCGAGGCGCGGATCGGGCTGCTCGAGCAGATCGGCGAGCGCGGCTCGATCACCCAAGCCGCCAAGGCGGCGGGGATCAGCTACAAGGCGGCTTGGGATGCGGTCGACGCGATGAATAACCTGGCGCCAACGCCGGTGGTCGCGACCGCGACAGGCGGACGAGGTGGGGGTGGGGCGCGACTCACCGACGAAGGTCGTCGTCTGATCGCGGCCTATCGCACCATCTCCGCCGAGTACCGGCATTTCTTGGAGAGCGTCAATGCAGCCTTGGGCGATCGCGAGGCTGGTGTCGCGATGCTGCAACGGCTGGCATTGCGCACCAGTGCCCGCAATCAGTTCATCGGGCAGATCTTCTCGGTCACCGCGCGCCCGGTCGATGCCGAGGTCGAGATCGCGATCCAGGGGGGTGCACGGGTTCGTGCTGGCGTGACTAATGAGAGTGTCGACTGCCTCGGGCTCAGGCCTGGGCGCCATGTCTGGGCGCTGATCAAGGCCGTGGCCGTGAGGATCGAGCCTGAAACGCCTAGCGCGAGCTCCAGGGTCGGCAGCCATTCGAGCCCGAGCTCCAGCGTCGGCACTAGCCCCAACCCCAACCCCAACCACAGCTCCAGTAATGGCACCCGCACCAGTATCTCAGTGCCCAATCTCAATCGGCTCTGTGGACAGGTGCAGCGCATTACTCGCAGCGATGGCCCGGCCGAGGTGGTGATTGCACTCGAAGCCGGCATCACGGTGCGCGGTCTGATCGATGCCGAGCGTCTGGAGCCGCTCGGCATTCGTGAACAAACACGTGCCTGCGCGCTGTTTGAGCCCGCGAGCGTGATCATCGGCGTGAGCGACTAATAGTATGCGCGGCAACCTTATATGCCAGCTTGTCGCTGCTGGCTGCTGGCTGCTGGCTGCTGGCTACTGGCTACTGGCTACTGGCTACCACTCGCCACTGGTCACTCGCCACTGGTCACTACCCAAACCGGCATGGCAGCAAACAGAGCCTCCACGCGAACCCTGAAATCAGGACAATAAGCTCCATTTCCGCATCTTGGTGACCTGCTCAGCGCGGTTGCCTGATGTTGTTGACGCCACTCACCTCGAGCCCATGATTCGCAGTTATATCTACGACGCACTGATCCTCAGACTCACTTCCCAGTGGTACGCGGAGGTGCTCAGGCGCCTGCCCGAAGGCGCTGCGATGCTGGACGTCGGCATCGGCACCGCCGGAGCCCTGCTGGCGAACGCCGACCTGGTGGAGCAAATGGGACTGCGCGTGACCGGCATCGATATCGATGCCGACTATGTCAAGCGCGCCCTGCGCAGGCTGCAGGATTCCGCGCTGGCGAAGAGCGCCGAGGTCCGTCTCGAATGCGTCTACGATCACCAAGGCGGACCCTACGATGCCGTCTATTTCTCCGGCAGCTTCATGCTGCTGCCCGAGCCGGAGCAGGCGCTGCGGCATTGCTCGGCGCTGTTGAGCGAGGACGGACGTCTCTACTTTACCCAGACCATTCAGATGCGGCCCGACCGCTGGATGGAGATCCTCAAGCCGATGCTGAAGCGGGTGACGAGCATCGAGTTCGGGCGCGTGACCTACGAGCCTGAGCTCAGGGCGCAGATCGACGCCGCCGGCTTGGAGCTGGAGGAGCTAACGACCTTGGCGCG
>CAZEZH010000191.1:0-3974 GCA_964516305.1 uncultured Halochromatium sp.
GGCACCACAGCGACTGTGGCGAAAGCTCTCATCGGTTTCGGCCTTTCTGTGATCCAGTTCCTTGGCTATACTCTAAAATAAGCTTAACCTTTAAGCGGTTATCAAGCTGGCGCCAGGGGTTCGCCTGATCTGCATCGGCCACAGCACTCAAGGATCAGTGCTGAAGAGGCGGGAAGGAGCCAGGCCAAGATATACATTATCTGACAGCTACGACTGATCAAAGTCAACCAATTTACTCTTTCTTCATCATCATCCATACATCCTTTAAGGACTAACCACCATGGCTCAACTGCTAAATCATAACCGCAAAAAGACTCGCCAGACTCAGGAGACCCGCTGCCGCATCCCGACAGACGCACTGGCGGCCGTTATGTTCGCGTCAGCCTTGAGCGCAACCGCGACGGTGGCGGCTCCGTTGACGATCAATGATATGGAAGAGATTGGGCGTGTCGAATTCTCTTTCCCTGGTGGACCAAAAGACATTTTTTTGACTGGCCACGATAGTGTCAGGCTTCGCTTCGACGATGACGGGGATTATGACGAGAGTCAAACAGTCTCGGCGGGTGCTTTCGGCGGCAAGGCACAACGCGTCGAAGATGCTTCAGGCAACCCTGATCCCTTTGATCCTACGACGCTCTATCGCAGCCAGGATCAAGTCGTCTTGTATTGTCTCGATATTTTTAACGACCTTCAATATGCTAATGGTTTCGTCGAATACAGTGTATTTGAGTTCGATGATAACGAAGACGCACAACCCACGACGACCACCGAAGTCACAACAGACATCTCCGCAACTGGCAGTTTGACCAATGTTTTGGATTTTCTTGGGGCACTCAATGACGTGCTCGATGAAACCGAATACTGGGTCGAAGAAGATGATGGCGAGGACGGCTGGGTCCAATATGGTACTTACAGTTTTGGCGATCGAAACTGGCTCAACCCTGCTAATTCGTTGATGAGTAGCGCGATCCAGGTCGGGATCTGGGAAAGTCTTTACGATTACGACAATGGAATGAATATCAACTCGGGTCACTTCTCAGCCATGGACTTAAGCTACGACGGGCAAGACTTGCTCGATGCCGCCTTTGGTCGAATGGCATCCAGCGACTCGCTAGACAGCAGCCAAGTCCTGTTGTTTCAACCAACCGATGGTAGTCAAACGCTCATCGGCGACCCCGTCGAGGTGCCAGCCCCCGGAAGTTTCCTATTGCTCCTAAGTGGCCTCTTACTGCTTGGTAGGATGGGTTGGGAACGCAGGCCGCATACCCTTTGAGCCATCCTCTGCTCAGCGATCTTCGCCCGCTGCAATTGATCGATTTGCCAAGATTCAAACGAGCGATTGCAGCAGGCCAACAGCAGGGATGGAATTTCTTTTTCCCCTATCTCCTCCTTGTCCGCCTTGGCTCCCAAAGCACGCGCTATCTTTGGCAGGAAAGCGATGACTCCATCTGTGTCTTCAGGCATCGATTTGGTGACAAGAGCCGCCTGGATCTCGCCTTTCCTCCGTTCCCCTATCAAGTATCGGCATTGCTTCGCGCCTTGGAGCGCACCAATGACTTCAACCAATCCTACGATTCCAAAATCTATTTCATCGATGAACAGGACATACCGCCACTCCGTTCGCTAAACCTGTTCCGCTTCACCAAACGCAATCCACAGTACCTGTTTTCACCAGAGGAGCTGTCGAATCTAGCCGGCTCCCGGTTTCAGAACCTACGACGCAAAATCAGTTTCGCACGGCGACGTGCAGAGATCCTCATCCAACCCTACGGGCCAGAATACACTGTACAATGTCGCCAACTTCTCGACGACTGGGGGAGTCACAAAGAAGCACAAGCGAACTCCTTGTTTTTTCAACGACGCTATGCGCTCAATGCTTTTCATTTTGAACCTCAGATGGATAAGCGAGACCTGCAGGGCTTTGTATACCTCGTCGATGAGCAGGTTCGTGCCTTTACCTTTGGAGGCGAGATTCGTCCAGGGATCGGCTGCTTGATGTTGTCCATCGCTGACCCGCAAGTGGTCGGTCTCAGCTATTTCATACGCCAGCATTTTTTTGCAGCCATGCAAGCATGCAACATCATCAATGACGGCTCGGATGGAGGGGATCACGGACTGAGAGGCATGAAACAACGCTTTCGCCCCTGTGGATTCCACATCGCCTACACCGCGAAACAGGAGGCTCGGCTACCAACTCGAACACTCGCACCAGTGCTCGAAAAAGCCATACCAGCGCAACGATCAGGCCTCAGCCAAAAAATCAACAAGGCTCATCATCCGTCAAGTCCCTATGCGCAAGCCCGTTACGAATTACGTCCATCGCGGATAGTCCTGGACCAAGTCGGACTTTTCGCCTTAGTCTCGTTTTTGGCTGAAGAGGTCGTCGCTCCTTATGCCTATTTTGATGAAAGCCGATTGATCACCTGGAGTGAGCTCGAAACACTCGATGAAGCAACTCGTCACAAACTCATTCAATACTGCTACAAAGACAAAAAGGGGCTGCATGCGCCGAAGAATATCAACAGCCTGGGAATCTGCTATTTTATCAATCACAGCTGCGACCCAAATCTGTATTGCAACAAGAAGGGCGACTATGTTGCGCGACGAACCATTGATGCCGGCGAAGAGTTGACCGCGGATCTAGAGAAAAACATGAAGAAAACCTATACTCAATTCACCTGCTCGTGCAAGTCGGCTAACTGCAGGGGGATCATCTACATATAGCAATAAGCAGGTATAGCCGTTCGGCCTGACTTCCAGAACTGTTGGACTCGATGGTCGTTGGGCTATTGAGCGGCTATAATGAAGCACACGCCGCTCCGGGCAAATGATGAATAGCTGGAGAAAGACTCATACATCATCGCCGAACACTGAAATCCAGGTTGTCGCGGCGACCCAGCCGTTAGACCTGGACGCGCATGCTACCGCTTGGGATCGCTTGATCCATGCGTGCCCTTTCGCCTATCCCACGCAAAGTTACGGCTGGCTGAAGGCCTTTTACAATCACAAACTTGGCCCGACCGAGCAGATGTGCTGCTTGCTTGCCTACCAGGGTCAAAACCTGGTCGGCGTCTTACCACTGGTCGGAGGATTTCGGGCGCATGGACTCGGCAGGGCTCAGCACCACTTCCGCGCCCCTGTCGATGAGTACCATACCGTTCGCGTCGATCTGCTAGCGCGCTCCAATCAAGCGGCGATTCTCCAGGCCTGCTTTCGCCATTTATCCGCGATGAGCTCAGGCCCACCGATTCTGCGCTGGCGTAAGGTACCTGCCACATCGCCCATCTTCGCCGCTTTTCAACAGCATCCAGACAGGCTCAGCCTGCTGTTTCGCCAATCCGGCCTGGAGCACCGCATCGCGCTGCCCAATGATTTCAGCGCGTTCCTGAGCAGCTTGGGCAGTAAATTCCGGCGTGAGTTGTTTCGCCAAGAACGCCGCCTCGCGGAGCGCGCGCTGGTGACCTACCACTGTCGGGAAGAGTCACGCAGCGTTGAGGACAACCTAGCACGCTTCATGGCAGTGGAAAACAGCGGATGGAAGGGTGAGCGTAATAGCTCGATCCAGGCGCGGCCCGGAGATCAGCCTTTGTACCTCGCCGCAGCCAAACAATTCGCTGAAAACGGTTGGCTGGAATGGAATTTTTTAGAGGCTGATGGCCAGGATATCGCGGCCCAATTTGCCGTGCGTATAAACGATGTTTTGTTTTTATGGAAGGTTGCCTACCAGGAGACTTTCGCCAACTGCGCGCCCGGTCACCTCCTTTTCTTGCGAACCGTGGAGCACGCTTTTTCCCAAGGTGATGTCAACACAGTCAATTTCATGGCCAGGCGCCACTGGCTGCGGGTCTGGGAGCCCACGGAATATCCGCTCTACAACCTGATTGTTTACCCGACCGATTTAGCGCCCAACCCCCTGGCCAAGATGACCCAAGCGGCCCAGTCCGCTCATTACAGGCTGTGGGACGGAGAAAACC
>CAZEZH010000192.1:0-3951 GCA_964516305.1 uncultured Halochromatium sp.
TCGACGATGCGCGCCCGCAAGATGGGGTAAAACTGTGGGTGCCGCTCGACCAGGTCGATCACCAGGCAGGCGTCGAGATAGATCTTTTCCATCCCTGCTAGTCGCCCCAGGCATCCCGATTCGCGGCAATCTCACGCTCCATGCGCTCCGGATCACCGGGCTGCGCGGTCGCGAAATCCGCGCTGTCGAGCATGTCCAACAGCGCTTTGCCGGAAGCCCGCGCGGGTACTGACTCGTCGATCGGCGTCAGAATCGTCACCACAGCCCGAGCGCGAGGTCATCGGTGAGCGCACCTCTGAGGCGATGCGGCACATGCAGGCTCAGGGGCAGTACATCGGTGGCAAGGCGCCCTACGGCTACCAGCTGGTCGACGGCGAACTGATCGAGGACGACGTAGAGCAGGGCGTGATCGCGCAGGCGCGGGAGCTGCGGGACAGCGGTCTGTCGCTGGCGAAGATCGCCGCAGCGCTGGACAAACGGGGTTTCCGAGCTCGCAACCAGCGTCCGTTCGTCGCCCAGCAGATCAAGCGGATGGTGGCATGAGCACAGTCGATCTGAATCGCGCACGCCAGGCGCTGGCCGAGCTGGATCGGCTAGCCGACGAGCATTCAGACCGGTTGGGTGATGGTCCGGCTTGGTCTGAGAGTCACGAGCAGTTGGAGAAAGCGATGGGCACACCAGCCAGAGAGCGGGTCGCGCAGTACCGGGATCGTATGAGGGCATCCGGCTACGCGCCGATGTCGGTCTATCTGCCGCAGGAGGCCAGGGACCGGCTCAAGCGGTTGTCGGAGGAGCGCGGCGAGTCCTACGGTGACGTGATCGCGGCGGCTTTGGCTGCGATAGAGGCGAATGATGGGTAGGGGGAGAAATTTACCAACGACAGAACAAGAAATTCGCGTTTATTGGGCCGACATCCTCACGCGCAAATACCCTCAGAAGTTCACATCATCCGCCAATATCCTGGATGCCGGGGAGTGCTTTGCGTGCGGAGTCCAAGTAAACCCGCTGCACAGAGCGCATATCGTGGCCAGGGTAAGCGGAGGTAGCGATGCTGCGGATAACCTTCACATGCTTTGCGCCGTCTGCCTCGGTGAAACGGGCTTGTGCCTCTTGAGATCGGGTCTAGGAGGATGTCCTGCGATGGGCCAGTGATGATCAGGTGCTGGTGTTTTTCGTCACGCTGCCTCGAAGCGGTGAACATGAATGCTGTCAGCCCTGCTCGTCACCTGGGCAAGGTCATACTGCATCTGCTGTCGCATCCAGCTCTCAGGGCTGCCCCCGAACCCCTTGGATAAGCGGATCGCCATCTCTGGGGAAATCCCGCTATGCCCATTCAGCAGTTCGGAGAGGGTCTTGCGGCTCACGCCGAGCCCTTGGGCGGCGGCGGTCACTGTCAAGCCAAGTGGCTCAAGACAGAGGTCTCGGATGACCTCGCCAGGATGGGGCGGATTGTTCATCGGCATGGCTTCGCCTCCTAGTGGTAGTCCGTCAAATCAACGTCCGTGGCTTCGCCGGTTGCATCGAAACGGAAGATCACCCGCCAGTTTCCGGATACGTTAACCGCATGGAACCCGTCCTTGTCGCCCTGCAGGGGATGCAGCCGCAATCCTGGCAAGTCCATGTCAGCCGGTTCTCGAGCGGCATCCAGGCGGACCAGGATCAACTTTAGGCGCTTTACCTGCTGTTGCTGGACTCCCTTGGTCTGCCCCTTCTCGTAGAGTGCGCGCAATCCCTTGTGTCGGATCTTCATCCTTGATCTATATCCCGATACGTATCAGGTGTCAATCGATTTCAGCTGTTCTTGAGGTCGGCTCGCGGCCATCGAAGCCTCAACCTCTCCTGATGTGGCACCTCATCGTTGCTTCGCTCTTGTTGAGATCCCGTTTGCAGCGATCGTGAGCCGAAGCTCGCAGTTGGCGAGCCCCAGTCAATGACCGTGAGCCCATTGTCACGAACCCTGAGCCTGAAACGCGGCTCATTGTCAGCTTGGGCATCCCAGTTGGGAGACGATCCCAGCTGACGTCAAAGCCGATCCCATGCCACCGGATTGCCGATTCTAAACCTAACTCATAGCCGATCCCAACGAGCGTGGCGGCTTCCCGAGCTGCGCTGCTCCTTAACCTAGAACAAGCTCTAGCATGGGGCTAGCATCTCCGAAACCGCGAGCCACTTCGGCATCGGCACCACCTCGGTGAAGCGGGCTTGTGCCTCTTGAAGCCATCAGTTGTAACGATTACCTACGGGGCACGGACTACTTTGATGGATAGACCTGAATATGAGCAGGTGACTATTAGAGAGGACGGCGGCATCCCCCATGACGCGAACAGCATCCAGGACTGCAGACATAGCAGGTAGGTGAACGCGAGCCGTCTTTACACATGACTCCTCCTAGTGAAAATCCGCCATCTGAGCGCTGGATGTGTCCGTTGATGGAGCGAATGCTTGGACCCCATTCGCAGGGGTGGCCGTCCTGGTCTCGATCGAGGTAGGTATGGCCCTGAGCGAAAAGACGATAGGTGTAGCGACCTGCAAACATCGCGATTTTCGGCCCAGATTAACTGCCAATAGTCAGGAGTGCGGTCCGGAAAAACGGTCCAAAGATTGTCAGACCCCTTTTTGTTCAGAAATCGGCGAAGTCGATCGGATCATCGTCGATGCCGTGGACCTGGATAGTGTCGAGACGGAGACGACTGCCGTTGACTTGGCCTTGCGCGGTGTAGGTCAGCAGGCTGGAGCCCATGGCGGGAGGTGTTTTGTAGCCGGATCGGATCTCGACGGCGCCTGCTCCTTGGTGGGTGACTTCGCAGGGTACGTCGATGGTCTTGAACGCCTTACCACGGACCTGACGGACGAGATACCCGGCTGTCTGGCAGATGTTGCGGTCGCTCATTCCGGCTTGGTCGCTTTGCGCAAGTGATGCGCCAAAAAAGGCAGCGCCAAGCGCCATGGTAGCAAAAATGGTATCTCGTCCGTTCATGCGGTCTCTCCGGTGCGCTTCGTTCTCAGCCGCTCAGCCAGGTCTACCCCTGCTTGGGATGCTGACTAAAAAAGATCGGAGTGGGTGCCTGTTCGCTCAAAGATGACCGCCTTGTCGTCATCCTCGAGTTTGTAGATCAACAACCAGTCCGGCTCGATGTGGCATTCCCGTCGCCCCCCGTAGTTTCCGACCAAGGCATGATCTCGCAGTCGTGGTGGTAACGGCGCTTCGGAGACGATGAGTTCGATGACCTGCTTCAGCTTGCTTGTTTCCTGACCACGCCGCTTCGCGCGCTCCACATCTTTCTGGAAGCGCTTGGTATAGCGAGGCGAACGCACTCAAAGACCCAACTTGTCGAACATCTCCTCCGTATCCCGACAGCGGATGATGTCTTCACCGCGATCGGTCGCCTCAAAGGTCGACACCGTGGTGGCGTTCGGCACCTTGATCTCGAACGGAAGGGCCTTGTCCTTAGCAACCCGGACCAAAAGCAGCCGGATCGCGTCTGACATCGACAGTCCCATGGCCTCGAGGGCCTCAGAGGCTTCGGCTTTGACTTGCTGGTCGACGCGTGCGCGCACAACGGTATCAGAGGGCATAGGAGTGTTCGCTTTGATGGTTGTAGCTACATCGTAGCATAGGACGATCAACCAGCAAGGGCGCACACCCAAGGGAACACAGACATCCATGCCGGACTGAGCACCGATGACCCATGGACGAAGGCCACACGAGTTTACCAAGAAGATGATCGCGCACGGCTTCGATCACACCGACGAGGAACATCGCCAGCAGTTCAAGGAGCGGGGTACCTAAAGAAACTGGCTGCCTGAGCGGTTAGGCACGACCCAAGTTATCCACGACAGCTGTGGACAGCCTTGTGCGGCAGTGACGGTGTGCTGAGGTGACCTACCTGTTGTTGCTACGGTTTTATGGTCGCAGCGCCAGAGTGTTCAGGGAGCAACCAACTTGCAGCC
>CAZEZH010000193.1:0-3905 GCA_964516305.1 uncultured Halochromatium sp.
GCCGGGCAGGCGCTGCCGATCACGGGCACGGCTTGGCTGAATGGCCGGCTGCATCTGCGGGTGGCAGGGAGTGAGGAGGCACTGAGCGAGACGCAGCGCATTCTCGGCGGCACGCCGATGGCCCCTGCGGACGCCGATGCCTTCTGGTCCGCGGTGCGTGAGCAGCGGCTTGAGTGCTTCGCCGCTGAGCAAGCGTTATGGCGGGTCTCGGTGTCGCCGGCAACGGCGGCGGACGCGATTCCGGACGTTGACCTGATCGAGTGGGGCGGTGCCTTGCGCTGGCTGCGTAGCGAGCCCGGACCCCTAATTGACGATGAAGGGCTGGGAAATGCTGGAGCCGTTGCGGAGCCTAGGCCTAAGCCCCAGGGCGACGCTCGAGATGTCATTGGAGCTGACCGCGGGTCGGAGATGCGATCTGGGCCATCAGCTGCGGCGGTCCGAGCATGGGCTACAGCGGTCGGCGGGCATGCGACCCTGTTTCGTGCCGGATCAAGCGCTGGAATAATCGCCGGATCGAGCACCGAAGGGAGCCCCGGATCAAGCCCCGGATCAAGCACTCCGCTGCCGAGTGACGGCGTTTTCGCACCGCTGAGTCCTGTCGCATTGCGGCTGCATCAGAATCTGAAGCGGGCCTTTGATCCAGACGGCCTCTTCAATCCCGGCCGACTGTACCCGGTGATCTCAGCATGCAGACCCGACTGATCCCTGAACTGCTGGCGACCTCCGACGGACGTGAGGCGGACCGAATTCTCCGCAGCTGTGTGCACTGCGGCTTTTGTACCGCCACCTGCCCGACCTATCAGCTGTTGGGCGATGAGTTGGACGGTCCACGCGGGCGCATCTATCAGCTCAAGCTGGTGCTGGAGGGCGAGCCGGCGACGCGCACGACGCAGCAGCATCTGGATCGCTGTCTCACCTGCCTGAACTGCGAGACGACCTGTCCGTCCGGGGTCGAATATCACAAGCTGGTCGAGATCGGCCGCGAGCGGATTGAGCGATCGGTGCCGCGACCCGTGCATGAGCGGCTGATGCGCTGGGGGCTGCGCAAGGTGTTGCCCTATCCGAGTCGGTTCGTGCCGCTGTTGCGCGTTGGGCAATGGGTGCGGCCGCTGCTGCCGGCGCGATTGCGCGATAAGGTGCCAGTGACCATGGTGCGGTCGCAATCACCCAAGGCTATGGGCGCCGTTGCGGCAAGCAATAGGCGTATTGCTAGCGCCCCATCCGGTGTTACTGCAGTGCCTGATGGACCTGATGGACCTGATGGACCTGATGGGGAAGGCGTTTGCTTTGACGCGAGTGTCGAGGCGGCATGGCCTGTGGCAGCTTCCGCTGGCGTTGGGGCGGCGGCTCCTGCCGGAACCGCGGCGGCTGCGAATGCAAAGGATACTGCCGGCGCTGCTGCTGCAGACCAGAAGACGCCGGAAGACGTTGCAAGGCGACGGGTGCTGATGCTCGATAACTGTGTCGAGCCAACGCTGACGCCGGCGACCGTACAGGCTGCCAAGCGCGTGCTGGATCAGCTTGGCATCCAGCTGTTGCAGCCGAGGGGTGGCGGCTGCTGTGGTGCGATCAGCCAGCACCTGGCCGCGCCA
Source organism: uncultured Halochromatium sp. (assembly GCA_964516305.1). Taxonomy (GTDB): domain Bacteria; phylum Pseudomonadota; class Gammaproteobacteria; order Chromatiales; family Chromatiaceae; genus Lamprobacter. The sequence continues at coordinate 1,593 of CAZEZH010000193.1, forward strand.
GATGAGGCCAAGCGCTTCATGCGCCGCAATATCGATGCCTGGTGGCCGGAGATCGAGCCGAGCGATCCTGAGCAAACGCCGGCCGAGGCCATCCTGATCACCGCGAGCGGTTGCGGTGCGGTGGTCAAGGATTACGGTTGGCATCTGCGCGATGATCCGGTCTACGCCGAGAAGGCGGCCCGGGTCTCGGCCCTAGCGCGTGACCTGAGCGAGTTGATCAGCGCTGAGGACCTGGCTCGGCTGCCGAGTCCGTTTGCGCGTGATCTGCCGCGCCGGATTGCTTTCCACCCGCCTTGTACGTTGCAGCATGGCCAAGGGCTGATGGGCCGCGTCGAGGCGCTGCTCACCAGCGTCGGCTTCGAGCTAACCCCGGTGCGGGATGCGCATAGTTGCTGCGGCTCGGCCGGCACCTACTCGATCCTGCAGGCTGGGCTGTCGAAGCGGCTGCAGGCCGATCGCGTCGAGGCGCTGCAGGCAGGCGCGCCGGCGTTGATCGCAACCGCCAATGTTGGCTGTCAGACGCATCTGGCCGCGGCAGCCGATAGACCCGTTCTACACTGGATCGAACTCTTCGATCCGCAGGGCGGTGCTGTGCTCGGCTGAGCGCTCGCGCAGCCTGGGCAGCACTGCAAGGCCATTGATCCTATAAACCGCAGATGGCGCAGATTAAAAATCGACGAAACAGAGCCTTAGCGAGAATACTAAGGTCACCGGCCAGGTGAAGCAGGGATTAGCCATAGTGGCCTAATTTCTCTGTGCTTATCTGCGTCATCTGCGGTTGAAATGCTCTTTATGGTGAAATAATCACTTATATGGATACCATGGTATCCAAATTTTGCTTATTCAAAGCGAGAGTGCATAGTGTCACGCTGATCAGGCTAGGGGCCAAGCGGTGAGTTAGAGCGCTGCGATTCGCGTGCGTTGCGCGCTGAGATTCACGAGCGCGGCGCGTTGCTCGGCAGCGCGGTCGCGCTCCTTCTGTACCACCGCTGCTGGTGCCTTGTCGACGAAGCTCGGATTGGCGAGCTTCTTCTCGATCCGCTCGATATCGGCGCTTAGCTTCGCGATCTCTTTGTCGAGGCGTTTGAGTTCGGCATCTTTGTCGATCAAGCCGGCCATCGGGATCAGGAGCTTCATCGCGCCGACGAGGGCGATGGCCGATTCAGGGGCTTGGGCCTCGTCGTCGAGCAGGGTGATCGATTCGATGCGGGCGAGGAAGTCGAGGTAAGGGCGGGCTTGCTCGATCCACTGCCGGTCGCGGTCGCTGGCGTTGGCGATGAGGACTGGCAGCTGCTTTGAAGGTGCGATGTTCATCTCTCCCTTGATGCGGCGCACGCCCAGGATGAATTGCTGCACCCATCGGATCTCGGCCTCGGCGTCGGTATCGTCGAGGCTGCTGTCGGCGGCTGGGTAGGGGGCGAGCATGATGGTCTCGCGCTGCTCGCCGCAGGTCATGCTACCCGCTGTGCTGCCGGAGTTGCGCTCGTTACCGTTGGCGCCATTGGTGGCGTCGACATCGACGGCGCTGGCCAGCGGCCGCACCTTTTGCCAGATCTCTTCGGTGATGAACGGCATGAAGGGGTGGGCTAGGCGCTGGAGTGTTTCCAGGGTCTGCACCAGGGTCCAGCGGGCGCCGCGCTTGCCGGCCTCGGTGGCGCTATCGCTCGTGAGGACGGGCTTTGAGAGTTCGAGGTACCAGTCGCAGAACTCGCTCCAGGTGAACTCATAGATGGCTTGGGCGGCGAGGTCGAAGCGGTAGGCGTCGAGCGCCTCGCGGACGGTGCTGACGGCCTTGTTCAATCGGCTCCGAATCCACCGGTCGGCGGCGCTCAGTTCCAGGCTGTCTGCGCTGGCGTCGGGCTCCAATCCGGCCCCACAATCCTGCCCCTCCGTATTCATCAGTACGTAGCGCGAGGCATTCCAGAGCTTGTTGCAGAAGTTGCGGTAGCCCTCGACGCGACCGAGGTCGAGCTTGATATCGCGACCGGTGGTGGCGAGTGCGGCGAAGGTGAATCTCAATGCGTCCGTTCCGAAGGCGGGGATGCCGTCGGGGAATTCCTTGCGTGTTTGCTTGGCGATCTTTTCGGCCAGCTGCGGCTGCATCATGCCTTTGATGCGCTTGGCGACCAGCGGCTCAAGCTCGATGCCGTCGATCAGATCGATGGGGTCAAGGACATTGCCCTTGGATTTGGACATCTTGTTGCCTTGGGCATCGCGCACCAGGCCGTGGATGTAGACGTCGCGGAAGGGCACGTCGCCCATGAATTTCAGGCCCATCATGATCATCCGGGCGACCCAGAAGAAGATGATGTC
>CAZEZH010000194.1:0-3845 GCA_964516305.1 uncultured Halochromatium sp.
CGCGGGGGCTCGGGAAGCGCTCGCGGTCCCAGCTGAAGACGCGAAAGCCATCCATGTAATCGATGTCGAGATGGATCGCGTCGATCGGGATGCGTCGGCTGCGGAATTGGTTGGCGATCGCACGGATCTCGGCGTCGCTGCGGTAGCCCCAGCGCGATTGGTGATAGCCGAGTGCCCAGAGCGGCGGCAGGGCCGGCCGCCCGGTCAGCCTGGTGATCTGCTCGACCACGGCGGCCGGAGTGGGGCCGGCGAAGAGGTAATAGTCGAGCTCGCCGCCCAGGCTGAACAGGCCTAGCGCGTCTGACCGCTCGGCGCCGAGATCGAAGCGGCTGTAGCCGCTCGAGCCGAGCATCAGGCCCCAGGCGAGGCCGGGTCGCAGCGCGAGCAGCACTGGGTGCGATTGGTAGAGGCAGCCGTCGACTACGCCCAGTCCTGGCGAGTGGATGTCCGTGGTCCAATGCGCGAGCCGTTGGCCGCGTCGGTTCAGCGCCCCAAAACGCTGGCCGCAGCCGAACAGGCCCTCCTGCGGGTCCAGTGCCTTCTGCAGCCACATGCCGGTGGTAGCGAGACCTGGCGACCAGCCGCTGCCGGGTTGCCGGCTGGTGGTCGGTGCGGTTGCTGGTGAGACGCTCGGGGTAGCGGCGGGCGCGACGGTCGATGCAGCAGCTGACGCGACGCTCGGGGCGGTAGCTGGAGCGAGCGCTGGGGCCAGAGTCGGGATCTCGTGGCACTCGAGGGGACGCCAGCGCACCGGGGCGAGATCGCTTGCATAGACGGCACCCTCGGCACTGCCGAGCGAGACCGCGCCCGTGTCGAGATCGAGCCTGGCCCGCATCGCGCCGGTCTCGAGATGCAGGGCATGCGCTCGCTCCTCAATCGAGAGTCGGCCGCTGACAAGCGATCGAGACGCGTCCTGCCAGCTATGGCTTGGCGCAAGCCGACCAGCGGGCGCAACACGGATGCGCAGGATATCTGCGGCGATGGCATCGATGCGGGTCAGCGCCTGCGCGTGCTCGGCGATGATCGACCCTGGCCCCGCCTGCCAATGGCAGACGCAACCAGGTGTCAGCTCGGTATGGTCGGGCATCTCAGCGATCGGGCGTTAGGGCTGCATCATCTTGCGGTGCTGCATTTGGGCGCTCTCGAACTCCTCCTTGTCGATCTGGCCGTCGCCATTTTGATCGACGTCTTCAAAGGAGGGTGCGTTGGCGAGGTTGCGCATCTGATTGCCCTGTTGCGAGCGTTCTTTGATGCGCTCGGCCCGGCCTGTCTCGAATTCATCCTTGCTGATCAGGCCATCGCCATCGGCATCGAAGGACGCGAACGTCGGCATCTGTCCGCCCATCCGGCCCATGCCAGGCCCCATTCCCTGTCCTGGTCCCATCCCGCGTCCCTGTCCCTGTCCGGCACCGCCCATACCGCCCGGGCCCATACCAGCGCCTGGCCCCATGCCGCCGCGGCTGCCCATGCGTTGGGCTCGAAAGTCTGCAAACTCTTCGACTGTGAGCTGGCCATCGCCGTTCTGGTCGATGTCGCTGAACTCGGGCGCATTGGTCATTCCGCGCATCGGCGCGCCGGCGTCGGAGCGGGCTGCCCGGCGCTCGGAGCGCGCCTGGTCGAATTCCTCCTCGGTCACGATACCGTCATCGTTGCGGTCGAGCTCGGTGAAGCTCATCGGACCGCGCATGCCAGCTCCCGGTGGTGCGTTGCCCTGGGCAAGCACTGGGGCGAGCGCAGACAGGCTCAGCGCTGAGGTCAAGGTCAAGCTGAGTGTGGTGGCTGTGGTGAATCTCATGGCTGTCTCCATCGTTGGTTGGGTTGAGGCTGATCGGCTGCGGTTGCCGCGCTGGCTGGCCGCGCTGACTGGCTCAGTGTGAGCCTTCGTCAGTCTGAGCCATCGCCGGACGTATGCTGTGATGCAACTATGAAGCCGATTCTGCGGTGCGGCCTCCGGATTCCGCGGTGGGACCTCAACAGTGCGGCCTCACAGCGCACAGCCTATCGGTCTCGAGACCTGCGGGCCTTGAAGCCTGCCGCGATCTCTCGGCGCTCATCAAGTGCTCATCAGGTGCCATTGCTCGCGGGCTCAGTGTCGGCATCCGATTGGATTCGGCCCCGTTAATCGGCCTTCAGCTGCTCACCTCCCTCGCTGCGCTCGAAGCGCTGCTCGAGCTTCGGCAATTGTTGGTGGCTGGTAATCAGGATGACCTCGTCGCCCGGCTTCAGCGTCTTGACCTCATGCGGCAGATAGAGCTGCTCCTTGCGGTAGAGGCAGACGATCCGGGTGCGCTCTGGCAGATCGAGCTCATCGATCGGCCCCTTCTCGGTGTCTTCGATGGTGAGGCTGAAGATCGCCGCGTCGCCGCGGATCACCGAGGACAGCTCCAGCGACTTTCCCCCCGAGAGCATCTGTTTCAGGTGGGCGGCGACCGCCCGGTTGGGCATGATGCTGTCTTCGAGTCCGAGCTCGGCGGCAATCCGCTGGAACTGCGGATCATTCACGCGCGGCACCACGCGGGCGAACCCGAGCGAGCGACCGATGAGGCCGGCCAGGATATTGGTCTGATCGCTCTCCATCAGGCAGAAGAGGACATCGGTGTTCTCGGGCTCGGCGTCGCGCAGCACATCCGGCAGGGTGCCATCACCGTGGACGAATCCGGCATCGAAGCGCTCGGACAGGTCGTTGATGCGGTTGCGATCGCGTTCGATGATGATCACCTGGTGACCATCCTCGAGCAGCAGCTCGGCTGTGGAGAGGGTCAGCGAATTGCTACCGATAAATGCGGCTCTCATGGTGTTGTCGCTCAGGTTAAGGATCTGCCCTTTGTCTGGGTCGCGCTTGTTGCCCGATAGGGGTGCTCACGTCGGCAAGCGGTTGACGAATAATGGTTAAAGGTTGCGTTTACGCGCGAGCCAGGTCGGTGGGTACAGCACCACGAGCAGCGCCACCACCTCCACGCGTCCAAACAGCATATCGGCGCAGAGCACCAGCTTTAGTGCCGGGTGCAGCTCGGCGCTGGTGAGTCCGGCCGAGAGGCCGGCGTTGGCGGTGGCCGAGACGACCTCGAAGAGACTCGGCAAAGGCGGTTGGCCAAGCGCCAGGAAGGCCAGCCAGGAGGCCAGCAGCACCATCGCCCACAGGGCCATCAGCTGCAAGGTTGCGGTGACCATCGCCGGCTCGATGCGCGTGTCGCCGACCTGCGCCTGCAGCACGGCGCGCTCGGCGATCGCGGTGCGGCGCAATGCCAACTGCACCAGTCGGAGGATGATCAGCAGCCGAATCAGCTTGATCCCGCCGGCCGTCGATCCGGTACAGCCGCCAATGCTCATCGATGTCATCAGCACCACCTGCGAGGCCGCTGGCAGGTCGCCGACCTCGGTGGTGCTGAACCCGGTATCGGTCTGCGCCGAGACCCCGAGCGCGAAGGCCTGGCTCAAGGCCTGCGGCCAGGGCAGTCCACTCGTGAGCGTGGCGATGGCACTGAGCAGCAGCGCAGTGATCAGGATGGCGCCGAGCAGCGCGATCAGCTCCGGCTCATGCTTGAGCGCGCGCAGGCCGCGGTGAGGCAGCCGTGCATACAGTGGGAGACTCACCGCCGAGGCGACGGTGATCAGCGAGAGCGTCGCGACCGTGGCGCCAGGTAATCCGGCGAGGCTCTGGTCGGACGGGGCGAAGCCGCCGGTGGCGACCGCAGGGAGCGCGTACAGCAAGGCCTCGAGCGGCGTCAGGCCAGTCATCCAGACGGCGGTAATCGCGATCAGGGTCAGCGCAAGATAGACCGCCGAGACACGCCGGGCATGACCGCGGGCACCGGCGTCGGTGAGCTGTTCACCGGTGGTCTCGA
>CAZEZH010000195.1:0-3828 GCA_964516305.1 uncultured Halochromatium sp.
CTATCTTGAACGCGGCCTATCCCCGCGAGCGCGGGGGAATCCCTTGCAGTTAAGCCCATAGACTGCAAAGGAAAACGAGCAAATCGTTCAGATTGTAAAAGAGCCTGTTTACAACGACTTTCTGACCAACCAGAGACCATCTACATCAACCAATTCACTCGGTGGCGTTCCGAGCGTGGCGATCCCAACGCCTCCTGTTGCATTCACATCGCGCCAGATCATCACAACACTGCCTTGAGGTTCTGCCTTATACCAGCCAGAGAGCACGGTCCAGGTTCGTCCTCGCACCCCAGGATTCATCCGGGGCGAAATGTAGACGGTCGGCGCGACCTCCAACATTAGCGATCCGAGAAAACCGCGATAACGGTCCGCGACATCACGAGTCACGATCATGACGAGTGGCATCGGTCTCCTCCAGACGGATCACCTGCTTGATCTTGTCGATCATCGCTGGAATGACGGCCTGCTTACGAAACACTGTTGCTGCCTCGCGCCGCACCAGCCGATCGATGGTTTGGCTATCGGTTTCCGCCTTCTTGGCCACCGTGAACGCGATCTGCAGTGTGATCGTATCTCGGAACAGATCGGCGATGTCGAGCACGAAGGCTTGCCCAGAATCTTCGTGTATGAAGCCTAGTTGCGGGATTGCGGCCACGGCTTGGACGGCAATCGCGGCGGCAGCCTGAACAGCGGTTGCCGCGTGATTGATCGCCTGATTGGGGATATCCGCCGCGTTCGGGTTGGCACGATCGTAGCGTCGCCCTTTCCATTCGATGCCATAGCGTTGCGCCATCAGCTGATAGGTCACCTTGACCCGCGAGCCTTCGATCCCGCGTAAGGTATCGAGATCGCGATGCGGTAGCACCTCGCCCAGTCGCAAGGCGTACATCTGTCGCGCGACGCTGATCCGGCGTCGCAGATTGCCCCAAAGTTCCGCTTGGCGCCGTGCGATGTCAGAGCGATCCGGCATCAAGGGTGGCGCGGTGTAACAACGCACCCCGTCTGCGCCAACCGCCGCCATTAGGGTGCCGTGCCTTGCCAGCAGGCGCAGCGCATCATGGGTGACGGTACTCCCCGGTCCGAGCAGGATCATCGACACCGTTTGATGCGGGATCTGCACTGAGTAGGGCCTCAGCGAATCCTTGCCGGCAAAGAAGTGCAGACAGCCATCGATGACGCAAAGCTCACCGCGCTCGAACCAGATCAACCCATGCCGATCGGCATGCGGCATGCGCGCAGTCTCGAGTCCGAGACGCCCCTTCAACATGAGCGTGCGGGCTTCAGGAGCAGCATGCCGAACCCGAAGGCACGGTGTCGACCAATACCACGCTGCAGCAGTCGGTTGAACGCCTCGCCATCGCGAACTTGGAGCACGCCTTTGAAGACCGCATCAGGCCCGGTGACGATGCGTACCTGACGTTCGCTCGAGTTGTTGGCAACACTCCGCCGAATCGCGCGACTGAGCCGAAACCCCTCCATGCCAGCGCTGACAACACTGGCCGCCCCCTGTGCCAACAGTTGCCGTTCAAGCCAATCGGCATACACGGCTTCGCGGCTCTCAACCGCCGTAGTTGCTCCCGTGGCTGTGGACGACTCGACCGCATGCAGAAAGACATCGCGCTCACGTCCATCCTTGGCGCGCAACACCGGCCGAATGCGCACCTCGAACCCGAGCAACTGATCTTGTCGCCAAGTCTGAGGAAAGGCGCGCATCGCCAGTGTGTCGAGCCCAAGCGCCTGCTCGACATCCGGGGTAACCAACGCAGCCTGCTCGCTCAGTGACTCGGATGACTGGTCGGTATACGCAAGCAGCCCTTGCTGGGCGCCAAGATAGCGAAACGGCTTCGGCGCAGAGCCTCCAAAAGCCGCGCTGAGCAGCGCATGGATGGCGTATCCGGCGTCTCCATCGGGGGAGAGCAGGCGATGACGGGTTGCCCAAAGGGTCAGGGCCTTGAGGTCGGGCGCGCAGTGCAGCAATTGGAGGCTCATCCGGCTGACTCCTCGGCCTGAACCGCTGCACGCAGGCGACCTTCCCGCACCGGTCGCCAACCACCATGCACGCCACTGCGCCAATGGCGCTCGTCGCAGAGATCAAGCTGACGATCACCTGCAAGCGTGCCTTCGCCTTCTGGCCATTGTAGACGGACTCCTTCTGGCTGCGTTGCCGGCAGAGGGACAGACTGGAGCGCATCCAGGATGTCGTCAGCGTCCTGCCAACCTGCGAACAGTCGTTGACTTGGCAGGCATGGCTTTCGCCCGATGAAAAGCGGCCGGGCTGGATGGTCGAGCGCGACCGCAAGGTCATCGAGGCTCGGTGGCTCGTCCGCTGGCTGCAGACGCAAGGCGATCAGCAGCGACTGATCGGCATGGTAGTCACGGTAGCGTTGTAACGTCAGAGCACGCCGACCATCAGACTGGCGAGAGTAGCTTGGGCTCTTCGCTCGCCCTTCAGGAACCCCAGTTGTGGTCCATCCCTGATCGTTTTCGAAAAGCAGAGCCGTTTGGTAATCCTTTAGCTGTGTGCCCTGACGCTCGATGCGCGCGCCCATCACCAACCGTTCCTGCAGACGATCATGGCGTTCGGTCTCCTCGCGTCGCCAGCCCAGAGCATTGGCCAGCAATCCGGTGATCATCGACAGGGCCGGGAAGTCGCGGATCACTCCGAAGTTGTCGATGGTCTCGCCACCGAACGCCATCAGCGGCGCCTCCAAGCGCAACAGGAGATGACGCGGCATCTCAGCAGGCCCCCTGCTCGATCGCGTTTGCGGTCCAGTTCGCGAGATCGTTCAGGTTGAGACGTTGCGCATTCGGCAGCTCGGTGGGGTCTAGCGCCAGAAAACGACGCGCCAAGGTCGCACCGTAGGCTTCGTCCATCTTGGTGATCTCATCGCGCAGTCGATCGACAGCACGCTGACGAATCGGCGGCTCGCCGTCCTTGGTCTCGGTCGGCAAGGCATCGTGGAAGGCGCCGGCCAGACTGCGCGGCTGCCAATCGCCGGCTTCAACCAGCATGAACTTGGCCCAATCAAACGGGGCGGTGGAGCCACGCTTCGCACCTGGACTCACCGTGGCGATCAGGTGCAACAGATGTTCGACCACCTTGCCGGCCAGGGCACGTTTCTCCGCTGGGGTTTCGTCCGCGAAGCAGGCCTCGCGCGGAACCGCTTCCAGATTCTCGAGCAATTGCGGGACATCAACCACGACATAGCCATAGTAAAGACCTGAGGCCAGCTCGGTATCGAAGATGCCAGCGGAGCCCCGATCACCGCCCTCTTGTGGGAGATCATCGACGACGGTGAAATAGTCGTTCTCGACCTGTACCTTATGGACCGTGAAGGCATGCGCGACATAGACGGCAGCATCGCGGCTGGCCAAGACATCGGAGGTCACCATCCGGCCGAACAGGGCCGACTCGAGACCACTGCCATGTTTGAGCGCCTGGATGTTCTTCTTTTCGTCCTTGAGCATTTGAGTAACAGCCGCGCGCAGCGCTTTTTCGTCGGCCGCTTCCTTGGCCAAGTCGGTGCACTGGCGCACCAGGTAGTCGATCTCGGTCTTGCCCATCAAGACCGCCTGCCCGGTCTTGAGCGCATCGTCACCAGCGCGCTCCTTGCCTGCGGAGTCGACCAAGCCTGCTTTGCGCATGGCTTCCACGGCCGCTTGCGCTAGGGGCTCGGAAACGCCGACTTCGGCGATCCGTTTGCGCATGAGTTCGAGCGTCCCGCGCGAACGCACGGCCATCGGCACATCCAGGGTGGACAAGGCAAAGCGATCCTCGGCGATCCGCCAATGCCGCTTCAGGCATTGCGAGGAGATGCGTGTGCGCAC
>CAZEZH010000196.1:0-3826 GCA_964516305.1 uncultured Halochromatium sp.
GTGCCTTCCAGCGCCAACTGGGCTCGATCGAGCTGGTCAATCAGGCCGCGCAGCTCGAGCTCACCGTGGAGCGCATGCACGCGCAGGGCATGAACTACTGGCAGAACGCGCCGCGCGACTATCCTACCTATTACCGCGATGTGCGCCTCTATTATCAGGACCTGTTGGCCCAGGTGGAGACCATCGATGCCATCGTCGCCACCTTTATGAGCGGCGATTTTGCCGACAGCATGCCGATGACGATGCCGGTCTGGCTGCAGCCGCATCTGGGCGCCGAGGCCGAGGCGGCAATCGCCGAGCTGGAGCGCACCTGGGAGCAGTGGCGGAGCGCGCTGTTCAGTGCCCTCGGCGATGATGAGGATGAGCCTCGCCTGGAATGGGCCGCCGAGCATGTGATCGAGGCGCACAATCGTCTGATCGCGGCGGTCGAGGCCTTCGCCGCTGCGGTGCGCGATTGGGCCGAGCGTGAGTATCAGCTGATGATCAACGGCAGCATCGCCGTTGGCATCGCGACCCTGCTCATCGCTGCGCTGCTGCTCGGGCTGCTGCGTTGGAAGGTGCTGGCGCCACTGCGGCGCACGACGGCGGGGTTCCAGCGCGTTGCGGACGGCGATTTCGGCCATCGGCTGCCGGTTGCTGGCACCACTGAGCTGCGGGATCTGACGGAGAGCTTTAATCGCCTCTCGGTGCGGTTGGATCTGCTCTATCGGCTGATCCAGGGTCTGCAGCAGGGTCAGGATCTGGACCAGCTGATGGGGCTGCTCAATACCGAGTTCAGGCCGCTGCTGGGCTGCGATTGGAGCGGTCTGGTGTTTATCGATGAGCGCCGTGCCAGTGCTCGCGTTGAGACCAGTTGGCTGGACGGGGCACCGCTGGCGAGTGATCAGCGCCTGTACCGCCTCCAAGGCAGCCTGCTCGAGCGGGTGTTGGCGCAGGAGGCGCCGCTGCAGGTGAGCGCGATGGTCGAGCGCGCCCGCGCGAATCCAGACTATGAGCTGCTGCGGCATCTGGTTGCGCTTGGGATGCGCGATGCGATCTTCTTGCCGCTGACGCCGCAGACGCAGACCCCCATCCCGGCCGTGGTGGTGTTTGCGACCCGCGATGCGGATGGCTTTGGCGGTGCGCGCCAGCGCTTGCTCAGCAACATCGCACAGCTGCTGACTCAGGGCGTTGGGCGCACCGCTCGGCTCGCCGAGCAGAGTCGGCTGGCGGCGATCGGGGAGTTCGCCTCCGGCATCGCCCATGAGCTGCGCTCGCCGTTGACGACGATCGCGATGGCCCTTGGCTATCTGGCCGACCAGGATCAAGCGCCGCGCGCCAAGCGTCGCCTGGACCTGGCTGTTGGCGAGGCTGAGCGCATGCGCCGCCTGCTCGATGATATCTTGCTCTACGCCAAGCCACTGAGCCTGGACCCGCGCCCGCTTGCGTTGGGAGAGGTGCTGGCCGCGCATGTGGCCAGTGCTGCAGAGCGTCATCCTGGTCACAGCATCCGGCTTGAGCCGCCTTCGGCGTCGTTTGCGGTGATGGCCGATCCAGACCGGCTGCGCCAGATCCTAACCAACCTCACCGATAACGCCTGCGAAGCCGCGCCCGAGGGCAGCGAGATCTGTTGGCGCATCGGCAGCGATGCGCTTGAGGCCGAGGGCGGTGACGGTGCTGGCGCCGGCGAGGTGCGGCTGGCCATTCAGAATCCGGGTGATCCGATCCCGTCCGAGCAGTTATCGCGTCTGACCGAGCCCTTCTTCAGCACCAAAGCGAGCGGCACCGGGCTGGGGCTGGCCATCGTTCAGCGCCTGGTCGATCACCACGGCGGCCGGCTCAGTATCCGTTCTAGCGTCGAGCAGGGCACGACGGTTGAGATCGCGCTGCCGCGACTGCTGAGCTGATTGGAGCGTCGCAACAGATTGCACATCTCGTCGTCGTGCACATCTCGTCGCAGAGTCACGCCTTGCTGTTAGCGCTTGTGGACGTCGAGGCCGTATTTCTCGATCTTGCGATCCAACGCCGGCCGTGAGATGCCAAGGATCTCGCAGCTGCGCCCTTTGTGGCCATCGGTGTGCTCGAGCACCCGTTGGATGTGCTCTGCAGCGACCTCATCGAGGCTGCGCAGCGCAGCGCTGCCCGCGGTTGCAGCCGCTGAGTCTGCTGTTTGTCTTCTGATGCTGGCGGTGCCTTGGCCAGCGCTCAGGCCAGCATTGGTGTCAGAGCTGGCGCTGGCCGCATTGCCGGCGCCTTCAGCGCCGAGCTCGTCGCTGCCGAACCTGATCAGCTCTGGTGTGATGGTGCCCTGGCGTGCTTGCAGCAGCGCCTGGGTCAGCAGGTTCTCGAGCTCGCGCACATTGCCGGGCCAGTCGTAGGTGCTCAGATGTTGCAGCGCCGCCTCGGTGATGCGCGGGCGGGGGCGCTCGAGCCGCTCGGCGATGCGGGCGAGCAGTGCGCTGACCAGCAGGGGCAGGTCCTCAAGCCGCTCGCGCAGCGGGGGCATCCGGATCTGGATGACGTTGAGCCGGTAGACCAGGTCCTCGCGGAAGCGCCCGGCTGCCGCCTCAGCGAGCAAGTCGCGGTTGGTCGCGGCGACCACGCGCGCATCGGTCGGGATGGGCTCGCTGCCGCCAACCCGCTCAATCACCCGCTCCTGCAGGGCGCGCAGCAGTTTGGCCTGGAGCGTGGGTGCCAGCTCGCCGATCTCGTCGAGAAACAGGGTGCCGTCGCTAGCGAGCTCGAAGCGGCCCTGTTTGCGCGCCTGGGCGCCGGTGAAGGCGCCTTTCTCGTGCCCGAACAGCTCGCTCTCGAGCAGGGTGTCGACGATGGCCGCGCAGTTGATGGCGACGAACGGCCCACTGCGGCCGCTGTGCTGATGGATCAGCCGGGCGACGACCTCCTTGCCGGTGCCGGACTCGCCGCTGATGAGGACGGTTGCGTTGCTGCGGGCGCTGAGCGCGATGGCTTTGCTCACGGTCAACATGGCGTCGCTGCGGCCGATCAGCTCGCGCGTTGGCTCGTCGTCCGCTGCCAGGCTTGGCGGCGCGCTGGCGGACGCGTCGATGGCCTCGCGCTCGCGCAGCAAGCGCTCGACCGCCTGCTGCAGATCGTCGATCTTGATCGGCTTGTGGACGAAGTCCGCGGCGCCGTTCTGGATTGCCTCGATGGCCAGCTCGAGGTCGTGCTTGCCGGTCATCATCAGGATCGGCAGCGCTGGGTCCAGCTCGAGCAGTGGACCGATCAGCTCGCTGCCGAGGCCGTCCGGGAGTTGTTGGTCGAGTAAGACGAGATCGAATGCTCGGGCTCGTAGCTGCTCGAGACCGGCTTGCGCTCGGGGGGCACGGGTCACGCTGAAGCCCAGATCCTCGAAATGCATCTCGAGCATCTCACTCAACGCGGCATCGTCCTCGATGATCAGTAGCTGGCGATTCATGACTTGGTGCTCTGGAGGTGCGAGGTCTCACTCTCTTGCGGCATTCGCGGCGAATGCGATTCAAGGTCTCTGACTCTGAAGACCGGGATTGCGGCAACGGATCTTTCAGCGCAGCGATGCGGCGAGCTTGAGGATGCCGCGGGCGTCGATCTCGCCACGGTGATCGTAAGCGATACCTAGACCGGGGATCGGCGCGAGGGTGCCGGTGAGCCGGTAAGGCCAGGGCTGGCGCTTCAGTGCCAGCCCCGGGAAGGCGCGGACCAGGCGCTTGATGTCGCCGCTGACCTCGACCTCGATGAGGTCTTCGCCGCGTGCCGGAATCCAGCGCACAAAGCTGCCGGCGCCACTGGCGATCTCCTGTGAGTCGAGCCAGACGCGGTAGGTCATGGCGCGGATCGGCAGCGGCAGCGG
>CAZEZH010000197.1:0-3798 GCA_964516305.1 uncultured Halochromatium sp.
GCACCAGATAGCCAGCCCAGACATGGACGCCGAGCAGGTCGTCCTCGACGATGAAAGCGGTCGCGAAGCCGGCCGCCAGCGACCAGTGGAAGATGCGGACCAGCGGGTCCCAGACGCGGACCCTCGTGCTCGGGCTGGTTGTATCGGTTCCGAGTGAATCGATCCCGGTTGGAACTGCGGTCTGTGTCGTCATTGGTTGGCTCCCCTGATTGACGGTTGTTCAGTCGGTCACGATGGGTCGCGACCTTGGGAGCAGGTTAACGAGGTGACGCTGACCGAACCCTGCACGCCACTGTCAGCGAATGGTCAGGTTCTGGTCGCGCAGGATGGGATCGATGCCATGAGCGCCATGAGGACGGTCGGTGACAAAACGCATCACTGCCGTGCTGACGCCGCCGGCAGACTGAGCCGCACCTCGAGCCCGCCGATCGCAGCGCTCCCAAACGCCAAGCTGCCGCCGTAGGCATCGACCACATCGCGCACGATGGCGAGCCCGAGTCCGCTGCCGTCGGTGCGTTGGTCCAGCCGCAGGCCGCGTTCGCCGAGCCGGGTCCATTCAGCGGCCGGCACACCGGGGCCATCATCACAAATCCGGATCTGGATCGGATCAGCGCTGTGCACCTGGATCTCAACCCGCGCCACCGCCCAGTGCGCCGCGTTCTCGAGCAGGTTACCGAGCAGTTCCAACAGGTCGCCGGGCATCAGCGCGGCCAGTGCCGGCTGCGGGGCATCCACCGACCAGTCGATCCGCTCGCCGAAGGGCGTGCGGCGCAAGGTGCGCAGCAGGCGCTCGATGGCGTCCCTAACCTCGGCCTGGGCCTGATGGGTGGCAGCGCCCGAGCGCAAGCGGGCGCGGATCAGCTCGCGATCGACGCGGCGACGCATGGCCTCGGCGAGCTGGTCCAGGTCGCGGGCGAGTGTCTGGTTGCCCTCGGTGCGCAGCCGCTCGGCATCGGCGCTCAAGGCCGCGAGCGGGGTCTTCAGGCCATGCGCCAGGTCGGCGGTCCAGGCGCGGGCGCGCTCGACCGCTTGCTCACGCGCGGCGAGCAGCGCATTGACCTCACTGACCAAGGGCATGACCTCATCCGGATAGGTATCGGCAAGCCGCTGCTCATGACCCGAGCGCACCGCACCCACGCCGCGACGTAGGGTCTCAAGCGGCGCCAGTCCGGCGCGGATCTGGGCCAGGGTGGCGAGCCCGAGCAGCAAGGCCAGCAGTGCCAGATAAGGCAGGATGTCGGCGGCGAAGGCATTACGCGCCCGGGTCAGCTCATCGGCATCGATGGCGGTGATCAGCCGCAACCGACGATGGCCGCTGTCGTGTTCGACCAAGATCAGGCGCTCGCGCACCAGCACCGCTTGGCCATTCGGGCCGCCATTGGGACCAGCAAGGCGGTGAGCATGGACGGTGCCGGGCTCGGGCTCATCCAGCGGCAAGCGCAGCAGGCTGTCCCAGAGCGAGCGTGAGCGGGCGATACCGAGCTGGCGCTCGGGATCGGTCTCGTCATCGATCTGCCAATAGAGCCCGCCGAGCGGATGCTCGAGGCGCGGATCGACCGGTGTTGGAACAACCTCCAGCCGCCCATCAGCACCGATCTGAATGCTAGCCGCAAGCTGATCCAGCTGGGCCTTGAGTTCAGCGCCGATGCGCCGCTCGACATGACGCTCGAACAGCGCGACCAGGCCGGCGGCTGCGACCAGCAGGGCCAGGGTAATGGAGATCGCGGCCGCCAGCCCAAGTCGAGCGCGCAGGGAACGGCGGGTCATGTCATGGCTCGATCAGATAACCAAAGCCACGCTGGGTCTGGATCAGTTCGCCGCCGAGCTTGCGTCGCACCCGGCCAACCAAGACCTCGACCGCATTGGATTCACGTTCAAAATCCTGAGCATAGAGCTGCTCGGTCAGTTCCAGCTGGGAGATCACCCGCCCGGCATGCTGCATCAGGTAAGCGACCAGCCGGTACTCTTGCGGCGAGAGATGCACCGGTACGCCATCACGACTGACCTGCATCCGCCGGGTATCCAGGCGCAGGCCGCCGATCTCGAGCAGCGCTGAGGCCTGGCCGGCCGAACGACGCACCAAGGCGCGCAACCGCGCCAGCAGTTCTTCCATCTGGAACGGCTTCGGCAGGTAGTCATCGGCGCCGGCATCGATGCCTTCGACCCGCTCCTGCCAGTCGCCGCGCGCGGTGAGGATCAACACCGGGAAGCGCTGGCCGGCACCGCGCCAGCGCCGCAGCACCGAGAGCCCATCCATGCGCGGCAAGCCGAGATCGAGGATCACCGCCGACCAGTGCTCGGTGTCGCCGCGAAACCAGGCCTCCTCGCCGTCGCTGACGCGATCGCTGACAAAGCCGGCGGCGTCCAGCGCTTCACCGAGACCGGCCGCGAGGCGGTCATCGTCTTCGACCAAGAGGATGCGCATGCGTTGGCCTCCTGTTAGCGATGTTCCTGTTCGACCTCGATCAGGCTGGCATCGCTGGCATCCATCTCGACCTCGAGCAGACGGCCATCGGGGTCGATGATCTTCAGCTCATAGACCCAGCGGCCGCGCTCCTGCTCGAGCTCGATCTCGACCACATCACCGGGGACCTCGGTGCCTGCCTTGGCCAGGATCTCGGTGATGGGGCGAATCTGGCCGGCCTCGAGCGCGGCCCTGGCCTGATCATGATCCTTGGGGCTGGCCTGGGCGTTAGCGCCAACAAGCAGGGTGCCAAGCAGCAGTGTGCTGGCAAGGAGGGTGATTGCGTCGGTGACGGAACGTTGAGACATAGCGGTATTCCTCGATTGCTCGCTCGGATAACACATTATGGGGCCAGAGTTTGCACCAACCGAGCTGACGAAAGGCTGACAGGGTGGTTGGCTTCGCGGTAGAGACCTGCTGAGCCAGAGACGCTTCAACAAGGGTACCAAGTTCATGCAGTACCAAACGATTGTTCAGCCGGGAGCCACGAGAGATGGCGCAGAAGACGTACAGCGAGGTCTCAGTTGCCAGCCCGATCCGTTCGGTGCATGGTAACTTGACCGCTGGCTTTAACCCGGATTGTCGCCTCGACTCATGCCCAGGTACCCTGATGCGCTTCTTCAACACTGAAGGCCCGATCCGCCCCGAAGACCATTACAACCTGCCACCGCTGACGCGCTGGGATCTCGAACAGGTTCTCAACCTGATCGAGCAGAAGAAATATTTCCTGCTCCACGCCCCGCGGCAGACCGGCAAGACCTCCTGTCTGCTGGCGCTGATGGCGCATCTGAATCGGGATGGGCACTATCGGGCGGTCTATGCCAACCTGGAAGGCGCCCAGGCCTGGCGCGAGCACCTTGCCGACGCCATGGCGACCATCGTCACCGATATCGCCACCTCGGCCCAGGTCTGGC
This sequence comes from uncultured Halochromatium sp., assembly GCA_964516305.1. Lineage (GTDB taxonomy): Bacteria > Pseudomonadota > Gammaproteobacteria > Chromatiales > Chromatiaceae > Lamprobacter. The sequence goes on from CAZEZH010000197.1 coordinate 3,379, forward strand.
TTGGAGATGAGGAGCGGCCAGGTCACGCCCGGGAGGTACTCGCCAGCACCGCGCCTGGCTCGGCATTGAGCGTGTTTCTGAGTCAGTGGTGTCAACGCAGCGCGCAGCCCCTGGTGCTGTTGCTGGACGAGGTCGACGCCCTCGTTGGCGACACCCTACTCTCCTTGCTACGCCAACTCCGTGCCGGCTACCCGCAGCGCCCGACGGCGTTCCCGCAGACGGTCGTGCTCTGCGGCGTGCGCGATCTGCGCGACTACCGCATCCACGCCAGCTCCGAGCGCGAGGTCATCACCGGCGGCAGCGCCTTCAACATCAAGGCCAAGTCCCTGCGCCTGGGCGACTTCAGCGCCGAGGAGACCCGCACGCTGTTGCTCGAGCACACGCAAGAGACCGGACAGCTGTTCACGCCGGAGGCGCTGG
>CAZEZH010000198.1:0-3795 GCA_964516305.1 uncultured Halochromatium sp.
CGGTGTGGTGTCGGCAGGAGATGCCGTGGTGGAATCTCGGTGCGCGGATCGCTGGCCCGCAGCCAGCTGGCAAACCCGCGCACGATACCAAGGCGACGCGCATAGGTCGCCGGTTGCAATCCGCCCGGCAGGCATGCCCAGCGTAGGGCCAAGGCGATTGTCACCACATCGGTCTGCTCTGCGATGAGGAAATCGACAAACTGGCGCAACACCGATTCGGGCCACTTCAATTGCGTCCCCAGCGCTCGACGTATTGACAGATACTCACCAAGAGCGGTGTGCAGGTCGGTCATTGGACCACCTCCTGCTTGCGCTGGATCGCGCGCGCATCCAGGTCAGCGGCCTCTTCGGACAGGTGCATGGCTTCGATAAAACCGCGCACACTGACCGCGTAAGCCGCGATCGAGTGAGCGCTGAGTCCTTGCTGGGACTGCAGATGCTCAAGGTAGCTGTGGCGCAGCGCGTCCGCCGTCGATCGTTCCATCGGGCGTGGCGGCAGAACCTTCGCCTCACGCAGATAGGCTAGGAACGCCTGCAATGCGCTGCGATGCTTGTAAAGACGACGACCGGGACTCGCCAAGAAGGCATCGATACAGGCATCGAGGTCGTCAACATGTCGCTGGTTGTGTCCGCCGGCGCGATGGCCCGGTAGAGTGTGCTGCGATGGACCTTGAGCATCTTGGCGACCTAACGGACTGTCTGACCTTCGCCGATGAGTCGCTGGGCCAATGCCACCTGATCGCTCGTTAACTTGGCCGGACGTCCGAAGCGCACCCCGCGCACCTGTGCGGCGAGGCGTCCTGAATGGGTGCGCTCATGGCTCACCGGCTAGGCAAGCCGGCCTGTTGGGGGGGGCGGCTTAGAAAATGGGGTGTTTGCGGGTGTGAAAGCGGGTGTCAGATATCCGCGCTGCAGATCGCCCTAAGTCGCTGAGATCGACGCGGTGACCCTTGCTCCCGTCGATCCTTGCAAATCGGGAGTCTCGCTCCCTAAATGCAAGGCTCATTGGTCAAACGCTCGAGGCAGATTGTCCTTCAGAGAAGGACGGTTTACTGCTGTCTTGTCCTTAACAGAAGGGCATCATGAGCGACGCATCCACGGAGACCGCGCCGCATCCCGGCGCCCTGCCCCCGGTTCCTGCCGGTGGCGCGGGTTGGCTGATCGTGCCGGAGCCAGGCCATCTGGCCGACTGCCGCACCGATCTGCAGGCAGGCAGCCGCTGGCTTGCCGAGTCAGTGACTGTTAAACTGGTCTTAAATTCAATTACTGACTGTTTTATCGATCAATGAAGCGCCAACGGGTCTCCCTACAACCAACGCTCGCCGCCTGCGCGTTGCTTGGGCGGTTGATTCGCATCGCGCGCAAGGAGCAGCGCTGGAGCGAGCACGCGCTAGCCGAACGGGCGCTGATCTCGCGCAGCACCCTGCAGAAGGTCGAGCGCGGCGATCCGAGCGTGGCGATCGGGATCGTGTTCGACTGTGCGCACCTGGTCGGCGTGCCGTTGTTTCCCGACACCGAGCCGAGTCCGCCGATCAGGACCCTTGGGCAGGCCATCGCCCGCGCTGATGACCGGCTTGCGCTGCTGCCCAAGCGGGTGCGCACACCGGTGAGCGTCGATGACGACTTCTGAGCGCAGTGCCTTCGTCTGGGTCTGGCTGCCCGGGGCGATCGAGCCGGTCGTGGCCGGCAAGCTGGTCGTGCAAGGCGATCGGCTGCTGTTCGTCTATGGGCGCAGCTATCTCGCGCGTGCGGAGGCGATCCCCCTGTACCTGCCGGAACTGCCGCTGCAGTCGGGGCCGATCACGCCCCTGCCCGGCTTGCGCATGGCCGGTTGTCTGCGCGATGCCGCCCCTGACGCCTGGGGCCGGCGGGTGATCCTGTATCGACAACTGGGTGCCGCGGCGCGCGATGCCGACACGGAGCGGCTCGATGAGCTGGCCTATTTGTTGGCCTCCGATTCCGATCGGGTCGGCGCGCTCGATGTGCAGGCCTCGGCGACCAACTATGTGCCCCGTGATCCGACAAGCGCCTCGCTGGAGGCGTTGGCCGAGGCGAGCTCGCGCATCGACCAAGGCTTAGCATTGACTCCAGCCCTGCAGGCGGCCTTGCAGCACGGCACCTCGCTCGGCGGTGCGCGCCCGAAAGCGGGGCTCACCGACGGCCAGACGAAATGGATCGCGAAGTTTTCCTCCAGCACCGATCGCTTTTCGGTGGTCAAGGCCGAGTTTGTCGCGATGCGCCTGGCGGCGCTGGCCGGCTTGGACGTCGCGCCGGTCCGACTGACCCAGGCATTCGGCAAAGATGTCCTGCTGGTGGAGCGCTTCGACCGGCGCTGGACGCCTGCCGGCTGGCAGCGGCGCGCGGTGGTCTCGGCGCTGACGCTGCTGGGCCTCGAGGCAATGATGGCGCGCTATGCCAGCTATGCGGATCTGGCTGAACAGATTCGCCAGCGCTTCACCGATCCCGCAGCGACCCTTCAGGAGGTATTCGCGCGGCTGGTGTTCAACATCCTGTGCGGCAATACCGATGATCATGCGCGCAATCATGCCGCCTTTTGGGATGGCACGAGGCTGTCGCTGACGCCTGCGTTCGACCTCTGCCCACAGGCCCGAACCGGGCGGGAGGCCTCTCAGGCGATGGCGATCGTCGGCGAGCAACGCCTGAGCCAGATCGCGCTCTGTCTGCAGGCCGCCGCCACGTTCGGCTTGACCCGGGACGAGGCTGAGGCTGTCGTCGCGCGGCAGGTCGAGACGATCGAAGCCTATTGGGAATCCGTCTGCGACACTGCGCAGCTGCCGGTTGGTGAGCGCGCCTTGCTCTGGCGCCGACAGTTTCTCAATCCCTTTGCGTTCGGTGAGTAGCCTGCGATGTCGAGATCACAACCGCCCACTGCACCGGGTCTTGCCATGCCAGCGCCTGTCCTAAGCGCCTGGCTCCCCTGGTGCCTGAGCGAATCAGCGGATCGCTCGCCCCATCCCGGCGCCTGCTCCAGATGAGGGGCGCTGGCCGGCGTCGACCATCTGCGGCACGGGCGCGAAGGTGCGCGCTGACGCTGGTCTTGCTCGGCGGCCTCTGCTGCGCTCCGGGGTCGGCGCAGCCACTGCACAGCGTCGCTGACGTTGACGCTGACGTTGACGTTGACGATGACATGGACATTCTCGTGCTGCACTCCTGGCATAAGCAGATGCCCTGGAACCAGGCGTTCAGTCGCGGATTGCATCAGGGTATGGCCGCCTTCGCGGAGCCGTACCACCTCTATGAAGAGTACATGGATACCAGCCGCTTTCCCGGGCCGGCTCAACATGACCACCTCGCGCGGTTCCTGGCCGGCAAATATGTCGGCAAGACCATCGAGATCGTCGTCACCGAAAGCGATGCCGCGGCGGCGTTTTTCCACCGCCATCCCGCGCTGTTCCCAGCGGCCCGACACATTGCGTTTCAGACCGTTCAGGATGCCCCCTCCAGCCCATTGAGCAACCCGGCCTTCGAGGCGGAGCGCGTGCGCATCCTGACCGATTTTCGCACAGCCATCGCGGACATGATCCGGGTGGCCGACCCACGGCGCGTCTATGTCGTGATCGATACCGACTATCACAGTCAAGAAAAACGGTTAGTGTCGTTTCAGCGCGCCTTCGCCGAGGTTGGCCAGGGGATCGACGTGCACTATCTGCTGGATGTCCCGATGACGACCTTGTTGTCGCAGTTGGCCAGACTCCCGCCCGAGAGCGCCCTCTTTTATCTGCTGATGTTCGATGATGGCGAGGGCACGGCGCTCACCCCCTTTGAAGCGGTGCG
>CAZEZH010000199.1:0-3789 GCA_964516305.1 uncultured Halochromatium sp.
TCTTGCACTTCTTTAGCACTAGGATGCAGACCGGGATGCCGGTGGAGAAGAACAGTTGCGGTGGGAGGCCGATGACGGTGTCGATGTGGCCGTCTTTGAGGAGCTTGGCGCGGATGCGGCCCTCGGCGCCGCCGCGGAAGAGCACGCCGTGGGGCAGGATGATGGCCATGGTGCCTTCGTCGCTGAGGTAGTGGAAGCCGTGCAGCAGGAAGGCGAAGTCGGCGGCGGATTTGGGCGCGAGGCCGTGGTTCTTGAAGCGGAAGTCTTCGCCCATGGCCTCGTTGGGCTCCCAGCGGTAGCTGAAGGGCGGATTGGCGACGACGCCATCGCACTTGAGCTTCTTGGCCGGGTTGCGCTCGTTGAGCAGGGGCCAGTCGTTGGTGAGGGAGTCGCCGTGGTAGATCTCGAATTCGGTGTCCTTGAGCCCGTGCAGCAGCATGTTCATGCGCGCGAGGTTGTAGGTGGTGATGTTCTTTTCTTGGCCGTAGATCATGCCGATGCCGTGCGGTCCCATCTGGTGGCGCAGGTTGAGCAGCAGGGAGGCGGAGCCGCAGGCGAAGTCGAGCACGCAGTTCAGGCGTTTCTTCTTGCCGGTGGCGGGGTCTTGGCTGTCGAGGCTGACGATGCGCGAGAGGATGGTTGAGGCGGTCTGCGGGGTGTAGAACTCGCCGGCCTTCTTGCCGGAGCCGGCGGCGAATTGGCCGATCAGGTATTCGTAGGCGTCGCCGAGGATGTCGCGGGCGGTGGAGAACTGGGCGATGCCGTCGCCGATCTTGGCGATGATGGTGCAGAGCTTGCGGTTGCGATCGGCCGGGGTGCGGCCGAGCTTCTCGGAGTTGAGGTTGATCTCGGAGAACAGGCCCTGGAAGCGGCTCTCGAAGGATTGGTTCTCGATGTACTGGAAGGCGCGCTCGAGGGTCTGCAGCAGTTCCGGGTCTTGGGTGCGGGCGCGCTCGTGGATGCTGTTCCAGAGATAGTCCGGGTGGATGACGTAGTGGACCTTGCGCCGCATCTGGGTCTCAAAGGCGGGCGTGTCGGCGGCGTTGTCGGCGTACCAGACCGAGAGCGCGGGGCGGCGGTCATCGGCGGCGAGCTGGGGGTAGTCCGCTCCAAGCTCTTTCTTGGCAGCGGCCGCATAGTTGTCGGAGAGGTAGCGCAGGAACAGGAACGAGAGCATGTAGTCGCGGAAGTCGTCCGCGTTCATGGCGCCGCGCAGGTCGTCGGCGATGGCCCAGAGGGTTCGGCCGAGCTGGCTAAGTTGTTCTTCGGTCATGAATGAGAAACGCTTTCTCTTTTTTGGGTTGTACGTATTGAATCTGTCCCTACGGGCCGGTCTTAGCGCCAACAAACTGGAACCATTCCCCAATCCGTGATCTTTTCATCCCTTGTCACCAGCAGGGCATTGTGCGTCAAACTGCTGGCGACAATCAGGCGATCCGCCGGATCACCATGAAACTCGCCGGGCAGGCGGGTCGAAAGCACGGCGATCTCCGGCGTTAAAGGCAACAACCCGACACCAGGGCGCTGGAACGCCAGCTTGATCCAAACTGCGACATCCATACTCAAGCCAATCCGTTGCTTTGCGACCAGCATGGCGAGCTCCCAACAGCAGATAGCGGGAATCCCGACGTAATCGGCATGATCAATTAATTGCCGAGTCGCTTCGGGAAGTTTTGGCGACTCGTCAACCCACCAGATCCAGGCATGGGTGTCGAGGATAATCATTGGCCGGCATCCCAGTCGACATCAATCGGTGAGACGATATCCTTTTCGAAGGTCACACTGCCTTTTAGCGGATGATGCCGGCTAACATGCGATGGCTCGGATTGCATAAAGGCGCGCTCTTCCTGGGCGAGCTGTTGCAGAACGACCTGCGCTAAGCGGAGCTTGTCCGCATGGGAGAGAGCGCCGACGGAAGGGAGGATGTCATCGATGGTCATGAGACAGACTCCTTGAGCGCCATGGCCTGGCGACTGATGTCTTCAATGGAGGATTCTTCGCACTCGGCAACCCACTGTTGACGCCAGCGGCTATAGTCGAAGGGTTCGCGCTGGATAAGGGCGATGAACCGCTCCATCTCGACATCACCCAGATGTTTTGCCAACAGTTGCACGCCCCTTCGGCGGATTTCGGTATCAGTCATCATAAGCGTCATTCTCTTAGAAAGGCGATAGGATCTAGGATGCGAACAGGCTGCACCAAGGCAACCTTTTTCAGAATGCCTTTATCGGTGGTTAGAAAGGCATCGGCCTCGGCGGTTACAGCGCAGGCCACATGCAAGGCGTCTACTTTATGCAAACCAAGCTGATTGAGCTTTTGGGATAACTGGAGAAGCACCGGAGATTCCGTTACCACCAGTTGGGCGTAGCGATTCCAGGTTCCGATCTGCTCGCGGCGATCTTCATAGGGGTTGCTGGCATTCTCGAAGTCCAGAAGGTATGACCAAATCAATTGATGCTGACCGTCACGAACCTGTTGCTGTATCTCAAGTTTAGCTTCCGCCTCCAGTCGAATCAGGATCTGGGTCTGATCGTCATAAGGCCGGTTGAACATGCAGTTATCGAGATAGAGCCGCATGTCACGCCTCCGGGCTGGGGAAGAGTTGTTGCATCAGGCCCTTTTTGTTGGTCTTGAGGGCTTCGATTTTTTCGGCTTGGGCGGTGATGAGGGCGTCGAGGGAGCAGAGACAGGCGGCAATTTTTTGTTGTTCCGGAAGACTAGGAATCAAGACGGCTATTACACTCAGCGTTTCTTGACCTATGTTGTAACGGGTACTGCCAGCGCTATGTGAGCTAATCTCTTTCCGGACATGTGCGGAAGCTAACAACGCACTCATAAATAAAGGGTGATAGTCTGAAATCCTTTTTCCTCTAATGACAAACCCACCAAAGATAGCTGCCTTTTTGCGATCAAGGTATACACTTGCCTGCCCGGCTTCGTCCTGAGTTTCTGAGCTTCTTTGGAAAACAATATCTCCATATTCAACCTTGAATAATTCAAGCTCTTTCTCAGTTATTTCCACACTGCTGTGTATCGAATCATACGTTATTGGTTTTCCGCTGATGATGTCTAGCACACTGATGTACTTATGGCCTTTTCCGTATTTCTCTTTATCCGCATTCAGTCCGTTACGAAATGCAAAAAGTTCGGAGAGTTTCTTCTCCTCCCACTCACCCGCCTCCCGAAACTCGGGAAAGCGCAGGCGGGGGACGGTTTCGCCCTCGCGGGGGAAGAACTGCTGCATCAGCCCTTTCTTGTGGGTCTTGAGGGCGTCGAGTTTGTCCGCGTGCGCGGCGATCAGGGCGTCGAGGGAGGAGAGGCAGGCGGCGATTTTTTGTTGTTCAGGCAAGTCAGGAACAAGTACCGGGATCTTCTCGATATTCGTTTTCGATAAGCTAGGAACACCACCAGCTTCGTTATGTGTTTTCCAGTCAATGTTCTGAAATACCAGGTACATGAACCAAGGCAAGCAATTCTTGAAAGAATGTGTATAGAAAAGAGTGTCTACAGTCCAGAACTTACCAGTTAGAAAAATGGGATTATCAATCGTCCCTTTTCGGCCAATACAGACGCTCTCACCATCATAAAGATACTCATTGACTGAGCGCATATAACCGCCTGATCCATAGACTGGAATGTCGCCCTCAGGCAAATGCTTATGGTCGCGACCGTTGCCAATTGAGAACAGCTTTCCGAGCGGTTTCTCCTCCCACTCCCCCGCCTCCCGAAACTCGGGAAACCGCAACCTCGGCACACAACTGGCGCTTTTCACCGGTCATCTCCAACAAT
>CAZEZH010000200.1:0-3777 GCA_964516305.1 uncultured Halochromatium sp.
AACGTCGTCATTGGAGCGCTGTCTTGCAGAACCCCCAATCCTTTAATTGTCTGAACATCCTCTGCGACATCGTCGCGCGTTCCGCCTTCAGACCTGACGCCCTCCGCGGCCTGTTGTCATGACCGAGCTGGGTCTCGCGCGCGTGCTGCACGTCCTCGGCGTCGTTCTCTGGATCGGTGGCGTTGCCATGGTCACGACGGTCATCCTTCCCGCCGTCAAGCGCCTTGCGGCGCCGGACGATCAGGTGGCGTTGTTTGAGCAGATCGAGCATCGTTTCGCCTGGCAGGCCCGGTTCACAACCTTGCTGACAGGCCTCAGCGGCTTCTATCTGGTGCACCTGCTGCACGGCTGGGAGCGTTTTACCCAGCTGTCGTTCTGGTGGATGCACGCCATGGTGCTCGTGTGGGTGTTGTTCACGCTCATGCTGTTCGTGCTGGAGCCCTTGGTGCTGCGGAGGCTGTTCGTGCGCCACGCGGCCAAGCATCCACGCCGAGTCTTCGCCTGGATGGAGCGCATGCACTGGCTTCTGCTGACACTGAGCCTGGTGACGGTTGCCGGGGCAGTGGCGGGCAGTCACGGCTGGCTCTGGCTGTGATGGTAGGCAGCAACTCGTGGTTCAAGGCCGTCGGTCCAGACGTCCGCAACCGGCCAACTCCAGACTCCCAGCTGCCCTCATTCGTGTCGTGCTCCCAGATAGACTCGTCATCTCAGTGCGGCTTGGATTGCCTATCGATCGGCGGCCGGCTGCGTCCCTTCGCCCATCTGGGACTGGGTGTAGTTCTGGATACCCATAAGCCGGATACGGTGGAGCTGCTGCTCCAGCCACCAGGCGTGGTCCATCTCCGTGTCATCCAGCAGCTGCAGCAGGATATCGCGGGTGTCATAGTCCTGCTCGGCCTCACAGACGGCCATGGCCTCTTTCAAAGCAGCGGCAACACTGTATTCCACGTTTAGATCCAGCTTCAGCATCGCCTCGACGTCGCTACCGATGTTGACCTTGTCTACGCTGTTGTAGTCCGGCTCCGCCTCGAGGAACAGCATCCGCTCGATGAGCTTGTCTGCGTGTGCGGCCTCCTCTAGGAGCTCATGCTCCATATGCTCCGCGAGCTTGTGCAGGCCCCAATCGTGCAGTTTGCGCGCGTGGCCGAGGTATTGATGGCGGGCGGCGAGCTCGCAGTTGAGCAGGCGTTGCAGATGTTCGACGACCTTCGGGTTACCTTTCATCGTCAGTCATCCCCCATCATGGACTGTAAATAATTCTCGAGACCGGTGTTGGCGATCAACCACTGCTGGGACTCGACCCAGTCGATGTGCTCTTCGATGTCTTCCAGAATTTCGGTCAGCTCGTTGCGGCTCACGTAGTCCTTATGATCCTCGCAGAGCTTGATCGCGCTGATGAGACGGGCGCGTATGCTGTTCAGCATGGACATGTCGCCGGTGAGGATCTCCGGCACATCTTCACCGATCAGCAGTTTGCCGAGGTCTTGCAGGTTCGGCAGACCTTCCAGGAACAGGATGCGCTCAACGAGGTCGTCGGCCATCTTCATGGCCTGGATGGAGCGTTTGTACTCGTAGTCGTTGAACGCATGCAGACCCCAGTTCTTGGTCATGCGCGCATGGAGAAACAGCTGGTTGATTGAGGTCAGCTGGTCCTTGAGGCAATCGTTCAGGACGAGCACGATGGGGTTGTCGCCTTGCACAGCGCGTCTCCTTGAGGGTTTTGGACTATTGCGGTTGCGCCTGGAGGCGTCGCGCTAAACAACGCCGGAGGATGTCAGAATTGCTTCGAGTCGTGCGGTGTGCCGTTGACTCCGGCAGGGAATTTGTCTTTTCTTTTCGTCGATGCGCACGGACTGGGCGCTGACGCCGGGGTAAGGAAAGTAATTGCGAATTACTCGCGTCAACGATATCCTTGGCTTGACGCTAACTGATAGTGAAGGTTAACCCGCCATGTATGTCTGTGTCTGCAACAAGGTTACGGATCGACAAATCCACGAAGCCTGCAACGACGGAGCGCACTCCATGCAATGTCTCCGCGACCGGTTAAGGGTTGCCACCTGCTGCGGACGATGCGCGGAATGCGCTCAGGGCCTGATCAACCAATCGGTGATGCTGGATTCCAGCGTGCGGGCTCCGGAATTTGTTGTAGCCGCTTAGCGTTCGTTGACCGATTTCTTCAACTACCCAACCCGACCGGATCATGGCTACCTCAGAGGCCGACGCGGTCGCTCCCTCGCAGGCTAGCGTCAGCGGTGGTTGGGGCTTGTTTCACCGAGCCTTTAACGTCAACCCGTCTGCCCCCCGAGCTAGAGTCCACGAGTGCCTTTTCCAAGTTGTTGTTTCCCGCCGTGATCCACACACCACCGCCAAGATGCGCAGCCACTCATGCACCGGTGAAGTGAAGATGGGGTGGTACAGAGCGGTCGAGTTTTGAAGCGGCCTTCTCAGAGGCGCCACCGCCAAGCGCTGGATTGGCGCCTCAGCGGCAGCGACAATCTTGAGACGTTCGATTGATGAGAGAGGTGGCCCGGCCCGGTTGCAGCCGTGGACGGGCCGAAGCCGGTGCAACTGCGGTTTGCCTACGCACACACCGGCGAGGAGTACGTTAAGCGCAAGGGCTGGCAGCAGGCAACGCTGAGTCGTTGTCCGCTGCATCCCCAGGGCGGTTGCCGTTTCGCCCGCCATGGCACCTATGCGCGCGTCTCCCCGCCTGGAACCCTGATCACCCGTTACTACTGTCCTGAGGGCCATCGGACCTTCAGTCTGCTGCCGGACTGCTATGCCGCGCGCCTGAGCGGACAGCTCAGTGAGGTCGAGGCCCTGGTGCGGGCCGACAGCTTAAGCAACAGCGGGCGTTTGCCGCCCGTGCTACCGCTGGTGCTCTACAACGGCGCCAGCCCATGGGGCGCAACGGAAACCTTCGAGGCGTTGATCGAGCCAGCGCCGCCAGTGCTCGGTACCATCGGCCCCGACAAGCCTAACTGCTGCTCGACAAGCAGGCGCGCCAAAACCGGCGCGCTGCCCGAGCACAACCGCTGCAGCGCCTTATTCCGGCTCGAGGCCAGCCGCGGTGCTGATGAAGCCCAGCCCTTTGTTGACCGCGAGCTGCCTCAAAGCAGGAAAGTGTCGTCAGGACGTGCCAGCCTCTTCCGCGGCATCGATGGCCCGTTGGTTGGCCTCAAAGCCGCCCTTGTCCTTCCAGCCCACCAGGCCGTCTTGCAGGATGCGCACATTGTCCCAGCCCAGCAGGCGCAAGGCGAAGCCGGCCTGAGCCGACAGCGAGCCGGTGTTGCAGTAGATGACGACAGGTTGGTCGCGGGGGATTTCGTCGCGTCGTGCCACCACCTCGCGCCACTCGATGTTGGTTGCTCCAGGGATGTGATCGGCCTTGAACTGCGCCGCATCGCGGGCATCGATGACCAGGATGTTGGGCCAGTCCTCGGCCGGGATCTGCTCGGGCAGAATGACGCTCGAGCCGTATTCGGTGAAATCCAGGTACTCTTCCATGGCCTCGGCCAGAGCCGAGCTGTCATCGGCTTGGAGCGGGGCGGCCAGCAGGGTGAGGGCCGCGCAAGCGGCGAGGAGAGGTCTGTTCATCATGCTGTTTGTGACTCCAGGGGTGAGAATGGCGGCGCTGCAGTGGCATCGCGGCATCAAAGCCGCGATCGCACCGAGGTAGGGCTCAGGTCATCTACGCGCCCATTGTCGGGTCGAGCGGGCTATGCGCGATAACCTTCAACCCAATCGTTGATCATGTGGTTGAGATCTGTCAATCTT
>CAZEZH010000201.1:0-3742 GCA_964516305.1 uncultured Halochromatium sp.
TGCCCGACCAACAGTTCGCCAACCTCTATTGGTTCCGGCTCGACTGGTTCGAGCGCGATGACCTCAAACGCGCATTCCAGCAGCGCTATGGCTATCCGCTCGGCGTACCGCTGAACTGGTCCGCCTACGAGGACATCGCCGACTTCTTCACCAACCAGGTCAAGGAGCTCGATGGCCAGCGTGTTTGGGGCCACATGGACTACGCCAAGGTCGACCCCTCGCTCGGTTGGCGCTTCACCGATGCCTGGCTGTCGATGGCCGGCGTCGGCGATCAGGGGCTGCCGAATGGCCAGCCGGTCGATGACTGGGGCATCCGCGCCGAGGGCTGCCACCCGGTCGGCTCCTCGGTCAGCCGAGGCGGCGCCACCAACAGCCCGGCCGCGGTCTATGCGCTGCGCACCTATCTCGACTGGCTTGAACGCTTCGCGCCACCCGAGGCGCGGCAGATGACCTTCACCGACGCCGGCCCGGTGCCGGCACGCGGCGACATCGCCCAGCAGGTCTTCTGGTACACCGCCTTCACGCCGGACATGGTGCGCGCCGGCTCTCAGGTGATGAACGCCGACGGCAGCCCGAAATGGCGCGTCGCACCCTCGCCGCACGGTGCCTACTGGGAGCCAGGCATGAAGCTCGGCTATCAGGACTGCGGCGCCTGGACCCTACCCGCCAGCACCCCGCTCGATCGCCGCCGCGCGGCCTGGCTCTATGCCCAGTTCTGCGTCTGCAAGACGGTCTCGCTGAAGAAGACGCTGGTCGGGCTGACCCCGTTTCGCGACAGCGACCTGCGATCACAGGCGATGACCGCGGCAGCGCCGAGCTTAGGCGGTTTGGTCGAGTTCTATCGCAGCCCGGCGCGCAATGTCTGGACCCCGACCGGCCTCAATGTGCCGGACTATGCCCTGCTCGCCCAGCTCTGGTGGACGCGGATCGGCCAGGCCGTGACCGGCCGCGCGAGTCCCCAAGCCGTGATGGACGGTCTCGCCCAGACCCAGGATGAAACGCTAGAGCGCCTCGCCCGCGCCGAGCCCGAGCTGCGCTGCGCGCCGAAGATCGGCGCCGCCGAAGACCCCGCCGCCTGGATCGCCCGGCCAGGCGCGCCCAAGCCAGCGCTGGAGAACGAGAAACCGCCCGGTCGCACCATCGCCTACCGAGATCTCATTGCCAGTTGGCAATCGTCTGGTTGAGTTTGAACAACGTGCGTAGCACGCCAACCGCCTCATCAGTCGTCACCGTCATCAGAGCCTCGTCATGCACCATCAACCCACGCGCCATCTACCCGCTGAATGGGAGCCGCAACAGGCGGTGATGCTGACCTGGCCGCATGCGGGCACGGATTGGGCCCGCACGCTGGATTCGGTCGAGGCTGTCTATCGGCGCTTGGCGCAGTTGATCACGCGCGATCAGCAGTTGCTGATCGTCTGTCAGGACGAGGCGCATCAGCGCGCCATCCAAGCGCAGCTGGCCGAGCTCACCAACAGAGGCCAGGCTGAGTTCAGCACCGAGACCAAGGTCGTTGTCGACGTCGGGGCTACGGCCGATGTTCGGATCGCGCTGAACGTCGATCTCTCAGCACAGGCCCCAGTCGGGCGCATTCGCTTCGCAATAGCCCCGAGCAATGACAGCTGGGCCCGGGATCATGGGCCGATCAGCGTGACCGAGCGCACGACCGATGAACGCATCTTGATCGATTTTCGCTTCAACGGCTGGGGCGGTAAGTATCCTGCCGAACTCGATGATCGCATCACCGCGACCGTCTTTGCTGGGGCAGACCGGATCGAGTCGAGCCCGCTGGTGCTTGAAGGCGGCGCGATCGAGAGCGATGGGGCTGGCAGCTTACTCGCCGTCAGACGCACGATCGTCGATCCGGCACGCAACCCAGGTTGGAGCCAAGCGGAGATCGAGCAAGAACTGCACTTGCGGCTCGGCATCGAGCGCATCCTCTGGCTCGAGCATGGCCAGCTCAGTGGAGATGATACCGATGGCCACATTGATACCCTCGCACGATTCACCGATCCGCAGACCCTCTGCTACGCGGCGAGCGATAACCCCCAAGACCCAGATTACCCGGCACTCGAGGCCCTAACCGCCGAGTTGCGGTCGCTGCGTCGGCGCAACGGCGAGCCCTATCGGCTGGTCGCACTCCCGCAGCCGGCACCGATCCACGACGAGGACGGCCAGCGACTGCCAGCAGGCTATGCCAACTTCCTGATCACCAATCAGTCTGTGATCGTTCCGGTCTACGGCGATCCAGCGGACTGGATCGCCTGCGGGCGCCTTGCCGCCTGTTTTCCCGAACGACGCATTGATCCCGTCGATTGCCGGCCTCTCATTCGCCAGGGCGGCAGCCTGCACTGCATCACGATGCAGCTACCAGCTTAGGCATCAATTGCGACAGCTTGCGGGCAGATATCGCGCGGGAACGCCCTCGATTCCAGACGGCGCGAAGCAGCGCCAGACCATCTGGCCAAGCTCTCCGATGTCCGCCTGAAGATAAAGCAATTTGTCTTCAATCGGAGCCATGCCATAGCGAATCCGGATCTGCTTATCGGCGCTGTTCCACCAGATACGTTCAACATACTGACCGGATGCCGCACCCGATGTTGTGCTCACCGGCAGACCCAGTTCCTGCAGCAGCGTGAGCCAGTTTGTCGAGCTTGGCAGCGCACCGTTGACCATCTGGTATTCGAGCACCGCATTCTTTACCGGGGCCAGCAACACCAGGCCCTCGCTGACCTTGGCTCGGGTCACAAAGTCTTGATACGCAGGGACCGAGATGGCCGCCAAGATCCCGACGACGGCGACAACGATCATCAGCTCGATGAGGCTAAAACCCCGCAACCGACGTTGTGCGCGACCCGGACTGAAGTCGCGCTCCCTGTCCTGCGCGATGCTCCGCTCAGAGTCTTGCTCAAGCAGAGATGTCACCCGCGCTTGCGCATCATCCATATCAGATCGCAGCCTACACCGAAGAATCGCCCTCAACGCCTCATGCTAAGGGCAGTCAGCGCGCTAACTCAAGGACTTACTCAGTCGTTGGCTCAGAGACTCAACAGCGTCATCATCCGCTCCACCGGACAGGCCTCGAAGGCCGCCTGATCGGCACAGAGGGCAAGGATCTCGTCGCTATTCTTCTGGCTGATGCGCCCGCGCAGATAGCGCTCGAACTTGGCCTCCAGCAGCGGGATGCCCTCGCCCCGGCGCCGCCGATGACCGACCGGATAGTCGACGCTGACCTTGTCGCTGCTGGAACCATCGGTGAAGAACACCTGCACCGCGTTGCCGATCGCGCGCTTGTCTGCCTCCAGATACTCGCGCGTAAAGCGCTCGTTCTCGACCACCTCCATCTTCGCGCGCAGCTGATCGATCAGTGGATTGGCCGCAGCGCTGTCCTCATAGTCATCGGCGCTGAGGCTGCCCTGGATCAGCGGCACAGCGACCATGTATTGCAGGCAATGATCGCGGTCGGCCGGGTTGCTCAGCGGCCCGGTCTTGTTGATGATCCGGTCGCCGGATTCGGTGGTCTCGATCAGGATGCGCTCGATCTCGCCGAGCCGATCCTTGACCTGTGGATGCAGGCTGATCGCCGCCTCAACCGCGGTCTGCGCATGAAACTCGGCCGGATAGCTGATCTTGAACAATACGTTTTCCATGACGTAGGTGCCGAACGGCTGCTCGAGGCGAATCGGCTTGCCGTCGAAGCTCACATCTTGGAAGCCCCAGCCCTTCGCCGTCAGGGCCGACG
>CAZEZH010000202.1:0-3706 GCA_964516305.1 uncultured Halochromatium sp.
TGCCATTTGGAATTTAAGAAATTCCCTTATACATAATGGATTAAATTCTATGTGGGTTCGCCTTGGACGACGGCGGTTTCGATCCTGATGGCTTGCTCAGCGGCTTGCTGCCAGGCATCCACGACTCGGGCGCTGGCCGGCGGGAGCGTCGGTGTCTCCGCCTGCGTCACCTCCAGCCAGCAGACCGCGCCACTCTTAGGCGGCTGCAGGCGAGCCGCAGCGAGCCGTTCAGCCAGTGCTGGCGCGAGACCGTAGCCGGCCACTTCCAGCACTTCGCCAACGTCCAAGTGCGCTCGGAGTTGGGCGGTGGTTTCCTTGGCGCCGCCGATCATGCCAGCGGCCATGCGCAGGCGTAGGAATTGGGTCAGATGCAGCTCACCATTGGTCACGGGCTGCCAAAATAGCGTCGCGGCGGGCATCTCGTCGCGGGTCTGCAGCAGATCGCTGATCAGCAGGCAGCCAGCGCGCAGGCCCCAGAGGATCAGCGGTGCTTGGTAGGTTGCTTGCAACTGTTCCAGGCACTGATCGAGATCCCGCAGCCAGATCTCCCAGCGGGCATCGGAGAAATCACCGCTGCTATCGCCGCAGCCGTGGAGATCAGGCATCAGCACCGCGTAACCCAACTCGGCTAGGCGGCGCGCCTGCAGCGCGACCATGCGCCGGGATTTGTTCAGTTCTTCGGCAAACGGGTGGACATAGAGCACGGCGCCGCGCGCGGGCTGGGCGGCTGGCTCGTACAGGATCTGGAACAGAGCCCCCTGCTCGCCTTTGATGAAGGCAGCGCGAGCTACCATCGCATCGGCAGCCGACGTGACATGTGGAAGACCCTCAGAATCTCAATTCGCTGCAGCCTTGGACGAACACGGTAAGGGATTAGGTATCTGGTTCCGGGAACCGGAATTTCTCGCGTTTCAGGCAGTCGGCCTGGATGTCCAAGACCGGGATTGTCCGCTAGCAGAGAGACCGTCTGTACGATTTTTCGCACCACGTCTCGTGCAGCTTGTGGATTATCCTTAGCGATATAGGTCGCTTCCTGGTCCAAATTTTCCAGTGCCTTCCGTAGCCACTTAATCTCCATCTAGGCCCCATTTGCTTAGAACAGAACGGATTTGGTCGGTGCTCGCAAAATCATCGGCATCCGCTTCCTTTACGGCTGTTTCGAGTTCATGCAATTGCCATTCGTTCAGTTCCACATAGTCGCGCAACGCCTCGGCGGCAAGGAAAGACTTGCTGCGCTGCATGGTGCGTGCTAGAGCACTTAAGCGGGACTTTAACGCCTCGTCTAGCCGGATCGTCATGGTGGTGGAATCCGCCATCGGTGTACCCCCGGTCACTTGGATGTACACAGGTTAGCACATTGCTAAGCGCCTGAAGACTCGCGCTTCTGATCCACGAAGGCAACCAGGCTGCCGAGGGTCTCAAAGGTCTCGGCACTGACCTCGTCATCATCGACCATGAGGCCGAAGTGCTCTTCGATGGCAGTGATCAGCCCGACCACGGCCATCGAGTCCAGCTCGGGGATATTCCCCAGCAGGGCCGTCTCGGTATCAAAAGACTGTGCGCGGCCGTTGAGGCTGAGCGTGCTGTCCAGGATGTTGCGAACCTCGTCGAGACTAGTAGCCATAAACCTGTTCCCAAAGCTGCCGGCAGCGAGTCTGCCGGGGCCGATGATGTACGATATTCAGTCTGGCGCAGTATATCAGCACACCCGCAGGCGAAGCGGATCAGCGGATCATCAGTCGCGTTGCTCATATCTCACCGCCAGGCCAGAACTCGGCATCGATCAGTTGCTCGTACACCCAAGGGCAATGCTCGGGAAAGCTTGCCGGCGCAAGCCCGGTTTCGCGGACCGCAGCGGTGGTGGCATAGCCGTAGGCGGTCTCGATCAGCTCGGGCAGCAGGGTCTTGAGGCCCGGGTTTTCCTTCAGATGCGCCTGTATCCGCTTGCGCTGCTCGATGATGGTGTATTTCCAACTGTGGCCCTGGTACGCCGGCTGATACTGCCATTTGAGCAGGTGCATCAACAGGGTTTCCAGAAAGGACTGCAAGGCCCGTTTCTCCGACTTGCCCATGTCTTCGACCTCCTCGATCAGGTGCTCGAGATCCAGTTCCTCGAAGCGCCGCGCACGCATCAGAACGGCCTGCTCCTTGGTCCAGGTATAGAAATCCTCGTCGTAGACCGTCGCTGCCATCGTCTCGTCCTCTCGAAGCTTGCCCTGCCCGCTTGCGGCATGGATGCTTTATCATTGCGCGCAGACTATATCAGCAACCTGTGCGGGCCAACTTGATGACGGGACTTTGCGGCTGGTTCAACCTCGAGCAGGGGCAAGGACAGGGACAGGCATCCATCGACCTTGAGGCACGCGCCCAGCATCTGCCAGCCGCGACCGGGGCCAGCACGAACCATCGGCATCATCCGCATGGCGCCTGCCTGGTCCGCGCCGGCTGGATCAGCCAGGACGCGACAGACTGCATCGCCGCACTCGCCGGCCATCCGCGCTGGCGCGATGCCGAGCTAGCCGAGCAGGCGCGCGCCCATGATCCCGCCGTCGCGCTGCTGAGCGCCTATCAACGCTTTGGCGACGGACTCTTCGAGCGCATCGCCGGCGATTTCGCGCTGGTGATCCTGGACCCCAACAAGCCGCGACTCTTGGCCGGCATCGATCGCACCGGACAGTTGCCGCTGCATTTTGCGCCGATTCCCGGCGGGCTGGTCTTCGGCACCTCGGCCGATAGCGTGCTGGCGCATCCGGGCCTGGAGCGTCGCCTGACCGCCGATGGGCTGTTCCATTACCTGTTCTTCCACATGCTGCCTGCGCCGGTAAGCCTGTTCGCTGGGCTGCACAAGCTGCAGGCCGCTCATCGCCTTGATGTCGATCGCGGCGGTTGGCGCACCACGCCGTACTGGCTGCCATCGTTCATGGAGCCGGCGGATGCCGATCAGGCCGCCTTGGGCGCAGAGATGAACGCGTTGCTCAGGGCCTCGGTCGCGCGTGCTGCAAACCCGGACCAGATCGGAGGAGCCGGAGACGCAGCCGGTTCTTTAGCCGAATCTGGATCTGCCTCCTCCACCGGCGCCTTCCTCAGCGGCGGGCTGGACAGCTCCACTGTGGCCGGCCTACTGGCCGAGATCCGCCCCGGCGCCGCTGATAGCTTCAGCATCGGCTTCAATGCCGAGGGCTACGACGAGATGCCTTACGCCCGTCTGGCCGCCCGGCATTTCGTGCTGCGACCCCACGAATACTATGTGACCCCAGAGGACGTCGTCGAGGCGGTGCCACTGATCGCGGCCAGCTACGACGAACCCTTCGGTAATTCCTCCGCCCTGCCCGCTTACTTCTGCGCTCGGCTCGCAGCCGAGACCGGCGTCACCCATCTGCTTGGGGGCGATGGCGGTGATGAGCTGTTCGCCGGCAATGAGCGCTACGCCAAGCAGGGGGTGTTCGAGCATTGGAACCGGATTCCAGCGCCCCTGCGTAAGACGCTGCTGGAGCCGTTGTTTACCCGCCTGCCTCGCAGCATTCCCTTGGTGAGCAAGGCGCGCAGCTATGTCGCACAGGCGCGCATCCCACTGCCAGATCGGCTGCAGACCTACAATTATCTGCATCGCCTCTCTCTCGATGAGATGTTCGCGCCTGATTTCTTGGCGCAGATCGATACCGAAGCCCCCTGGCGTTTGATGCAAGCACTTTATCAACGCCCAAAC
>CAZEZH010000203.1:0-3605 GCA_964516305.1 uncultured Halochromatium sp.
GCATCTGCAAACAGGTCTTGCTGGTCACCTCTAACCCGCAGTTGGATGCGTTGTTTGATGCGCATGGGCTGGTTTTTTGATTGATCCAACGACGACTAAAGGGCTCACCAAACATGGAAAAAGCGATGAGTAATCGATTTCCAAAAGGCTGGGATGAAGAGCGTGTAAATCAAGTGATTGCTCATTATGAGGGCCAGTCGGAGGACGAACAGTTCGCCGACATTGAAGCGGCCTTTGAGCAAGAAGACATGATCATGATGGCTGTACCCGCCAGCCTCGCGCCTGAAATACGGGCGCTGATCGCGCGTCGGCCCGATCGTTAAGCGCTCACGAATAAGGGCACCGATCGCGGCGAGACGCCAACGCGCTCTGGGAGCGTCTGCGCGCCCGCATCCATCCGCTCTCCGGCAATTTAGGCGGAGTGCAGGCGGTCAGCCTGACCTATTCATATCGGCTAGCTCTGCAGGTTAGGGTGACCGAGCAGAAGGTCGTCCTGCTCGACATCGGCACTCACGACGAGGTCTATCGTTAGCCATGCAACATGCTTACAAGCAAACGCTGTACGAACAGCTCGAAACCCTGCCCGAGGGGCTGACTGGAGAGATCCTCAACGGCCAATTGCACGCCCAGCCTCGGCCAGCCGGGCCTCACGCTAAAGCAGAGACTGAGCTGACCTACGATCTGGTTGGTAGCTATGGGCGCGGCCGGGGCGGACCGGGCGGCTGGTGGATTATCGTCGAGCCCGAGATCCACTTCATCACCGATACGGAGGTCACGGTTCCGGACCTTGCGGGTTGGCGCAAAACGCGCATGCCTCAAATCCCCGAGGGACATCGCTTCGAGGTCGTCCCGGACTGGATCTGCGAGATCCTATCCCCATCGACCGAAAGCAAAGACCGTCACATCAAGATGCCTATCTACGCCCACTACGGGGTTACCTACGCCTGGCTCGTTGATCCCAAACAACGAACCTTGGAGGCCTATAAACTGGATAGCGGCGAATGGCGGTTACTCGCGGAGGCAGCCGGCAACGACTGCATCGCGGTCGCCCCCTTCGAGGCGCTGAGGCTCAAGCTCAGCAACCTCTGGAGCTAAAATCTAGTAATACGTGGTCAACGCCGTCGCCCATCGCGACTATGCCATCCTCGGCAGTCGCATCTTGGTTGAGGTCTTCGATGATCGGGTGGTGGTGACCAGCCCCGGTGCCTTTCCCAACCACAAGCGGCGCGAGTCGGTGCTCGCCGGCGGAACGCCTCGCTCCAGGAACGAATCGATCGCCAATGTGCTCTTCGACCTTGGCCTGATGGAGCAGTGTGGCAGCGGTTTCCCACGCATCCGCGCGCGCATGGCCGGTGCAAGCAGATCCTGGCAACGCGCATAACGCACGGCCAGGGCATCAAGCCGCTCCTGGTCGATTTGGCTCAACGCGTTGAGCCGCCCCGATGTCAGCGGGAAATGCCCCGCCAGATCACCCTGGGTGGCGCGCAAGCGGGCCGCAGCTTGACTCAGCGCCTGAACGGTTTCCGCCAACACCTTTGCATGCACACTCATAACCGTTGTCCTTCCGCCATGGCCTGGCACATGAAGGCCGTTGGCGATCCGCGTCGCACCACCACATCAACCGGCCGCTTGAGCCGCCGCTCCAACTCGCGACCGCAGGCCTGACGGGCGAGCAAGAGATTGTCCACGACCGGTGCGGTCGGCTCGATATAGAGATCGACATCACCGCCGATGGCACGATCGTCAAGCGCCGAGCCAAACAACCAGATTGCACTGCCGCGCCCGAAGTGGTCTTCCACGGTGGCACGAATTGCGGCGATTTCCTTGTCCTTGAGTCTCATTCACACAAGCCCTTGACCTAACCGGTCGCGTGTCGATTTCATGCAGCAATAGCCTCCTCACGCGTGATATGTAGACGAATCAGAGACGGCTCGGACGCCGGATTATTGCCCCCAAAGGCGGCGATCAAGGCATTGGCGTCAACGTAGGTCTTGATCATCGGCAGCCTCGGCACGGCCTTCGTGGACCTCGGCAAGGATCTCATCGGCGCTCTTCAGGACCATGCCGCGCTCGATAGCGAGCTGCCTAATGGCGGCAAGCCTCTGGCCGAGCGTGCTAACAGGGGGCGCCTCGACGCCGAGCGCGCGCGCGGGCTGGTCCAAGCGAGCGATCTCGCAGCCGGAGGCATCCTTTGCAGCCTCTCGGTCGTCTGATGTCAGGATCTCGACCCTGACCCTTGCCCACGCCCCGACGGGGAGCGCATCGGGGAGCCGGAGTAGGTGATTGCCTGTGATCTCTGTCTCGAAGGTGACGTCTTGCATGCATCGCCTCATGTGCTTCCGGGTGTTTTGACCAAACAGTATGCGGCTACCTCAACGATGGCTACATCGCCGAGGATGTCGTAGGTGCCTTCGAGCTGTTCGCGGTAGGCATGCTCGAGCAGTTTACGCGCGGCCTGACATAAGCCAAGTTTGCACCTGACCCGCCCTTCAGGGCGCGGTCGTTGGCGGCTGTTGAGGTTGTTGAGCGCCCCTACCGCGATCCCGAGCCGCAATCATCGCCATCGCCACCAGACACAACAAGCCGAGCCCCATCATCGCACTGACCCAGATCAGCGAGCCATCGAAGCTGCCCGTCACCTCAGCCAGCTCGCCAGCGACCACCGGCGCGATGATCTGCGCGATGCCGTAGCCGACCGTCAGCCGCGCCATAATCTGCGCTGGATGCGCCGGGTAGCGCACACCAACCATGGTCAGCACCAGCGAGACGATACCGATGAAGGTCAGCCCGAACAACAGCGAGCTGGCCACCGCGGCGGCCAATGATCCGCTGAGCACCGGCAGCACGATACCGATGATCTGCAACAGATAGGCGACCTGCAGCGTGCGCAGATAACCCAAGCGGCGCGCGATCCGGTCCCAGAGGATCGGCGCTGGGGCCGCGGCCAGCCCGACCAGCAGCCACATCAACCCACCCTGCCCGCTCAGGGCCGGCTGCTGCTCGGTGATCAGCACGGTAAAGGTGGCATTGATCGCATAGCCAAAGCCGGCGCAGAGATAGGCCGCCTGCAGCAGCCATAACCAGAGCGGGCCGGGCTCGCCCTCGGCCGCACCCGCGCCAGCTTGGAGCTGCATGCCCTGATTCGGCCGCGGCAGCCAACGCCAGGCCGGGATCAACAGCAGCAGCCCAACAGCGGTGAGCAGCCACCATTGGCCTCGCCAGTCGGTATAGGGCGCGGCCAGCTCGACCAGCAGGCCACCGAGCACAATCCCCAGCCCGAGTCCGCTGAAATGGATGCCCAGCTCACTGCGGTGGCCATGGCGGATCAACCAGTTCAGGATCAGCCCGGAGCCGAGCATCAACCCGCCAGCCGTGCTGAGCCCAGCCAGAAAGCGGCTCAGCCCCCAGATCAGCGGCGCATCGGCGAGGAACATTGATGACGGCATGCCAGCCAGTGGCATCATCGCCGTGGTCAACACCGCCAACAGCAGGCTGATGCGATACAGATTGTCCTTGAGCATCAGATCCTTGAGCCCTGTGACTAACAGCACACCCGACAGGTAACCGAGATAATTCCAGCCTGCCAGCCAGCCGGCGAGCGCATC
>CAZEZH010000204.1:0-3604 GCA_964516305.1 uncultured Halochromatium sp.
GCGAGGGCGACCAAGGCTTACTTGATCTTGCCTTCCTTGTACATCACGTGCTGGCGGACGACCGGATCGAACATCTTCATCTCCATCTTGCCCGGTTGATTGCGCTTGTTCTTGGTCGTGGTATAGAAATGACCGGTTCCAGCGCTGGAGTTCAGGCGAATCTTATCGCGTGCGGCCTTGGCCATGGTTGCTCGCTCCTAGGTGTTGATTCAGTGACGGCGACGGCTCAGACGCGCTCGCCGCGCTGGCGCATGTCAGAGAGCACGGAGTCGATACCGAGCTTGTCGATGACGCGCATACCCTTGGTCGAGACGCGCAGGCGAATCCAGCGATTCTCGCTCTCGACCCAGAAGCGGTGGTAGTGCAGGTTCGGCAGGAACCGACGTTTGGTCTTGTTGTGGGCGTGAGAAACATTATTACCGGTCAGCGGCCGTTTGCCGGTGACCTGACAGATCTTGGACATGATGCAGGGCTCCGATGCAGATGATCTCTGCGGCGATGGGGCGGGCGAGTCCTTGAGCCTCGGGCCGACCGCTGCCGCGACGCGCGCCGCCGACGCGGGACGAAAGATGTCGCGACGAACGCAAAATACTAAGCCGGTAAAAGCTAATGGAAAACGCGGCGAGCGTCAACTCCCAGATCGTCAAATTGCACTTCGACGGCGTTGGGCTGCTGAAAGCAGCCTTAACTCGGCAGGTCGTGATGCAAAATCACTGCCCAGTTCGCGAGGTCGGCGCAAACGCAGCGGTTCCATCCATGGTGCTAAATCAAGCCACGCTCGGCGAACGAGGTGCCGTCTTGCTCGCCGACGATGATGTGATCGAGCACACGCACATCGATCAGCTCAAGCGCGTCCTGTAGGCGCTTGGTGATGCGCAGGTCAGCCTGGCTGGGCTCGGCGACACCGCTGGGGTGATTGTGGGCGAAGATCACTGCGGCGGCGTTCCAGCGGATGGCCTCCTTGACCACCTCGCGCGGATGCACGCTAGCGCCATCGATGGTGCCGCGGAACAGTTCTTGATACTCGATGACGCGGTGGCGGTTATCGAGGAACAGGCAAGCGAAGACCTCATGCGAGAGTCCGCGCAGGCGTAATTTGAGATAGTCTCGAGTGGCGTTTGGGCTGGTCAGCACGTCGCGGCCGGTGAGTTCTTCGCGCAGATAGCGGCGGTTGATCTCCATCACGGCCTGCAGTTGGACGAACTTGGCATCACCCAGGCCCTTGGCCTTGCAGAAATCGCTTTGGCTTGCGGCGAGCAGGCCGGACAGGCCACCGAAGGTCTGGATCAGATCGCGGGCAAGATCGATGGCGCTCTTGCCGGCAATGCCGGTGCGGAGAAAGATGGCCAGCAGTTCGGCATCGGTGAGCGAATTGGCGCCGCGTTTGAGCAGCTTCTCGCGCGGGCGCTCATCCTCTGGCATGTCGGTGATCTTGGTCATGGGGAGGGCCTCTTGATGGGGTCAATGCCATGGAATCAGTGGGGGAAGGCTGAGGGTACGAGACTCTGTCCGTTGAACCAACTCGCTCAGGTGACGAGGTCGCTTCGATATGCCATCGGTTTGGCCTCGATTGGGTGCGACGGCTGATCCGTTCAGGCTGGCTAGGCTGCAAGCATCGGGCGATCGAGTATGATTGAGGCATGCCCAACAACCGGTCAGAGTAGCCACCGATGTCAGCAGCGTCCGAATCCAGTGCGTTGAATGCCCCGGCTCGAGTACTGCTCGGCATCAGTGGCGGGATCGCGGCTTACAAGAGCGCCGAACTGGTGCGGTGCCTGGTCGAGCGCGGCGCCGAGGTGCGGGTAGTGATGACGCGTGCGGCGCAGGCCTTCATCACGCCGCTGACCCTGCAGGCACTAAGTGGACAACCGGTGCGCAGCGATCTGCTGAACCCGGAGGCCGAGGCGGGGATGGACCATATCGCATTGGCGCGTTGGGCCGATCAGGTGCTGATCGCGCCGGCGACCGCCGATCTGATCGCGCGCCTGGCCTGCGGGCTGGGCAATGATCTGCTGACCACGCTGGTGTTAGCGACTGATGCGCCGGTGGCGATTGCCCCGGCGATGAACCATCAGATGTGGGCGCATCCTGCAACGCAGGAGAATGCGGAACGCTTGGCCGCGCGCGGGGTGCGTATCATCGGGCCGGCCGTTGGCGAGCAGGCCTGTGGCGAGCAGGGCGCGGGGCGCATGGAGGAGCCGGTCGCGATTGCTGAGGCGATTTTTGCAGGCCATGAGGAACGCCAACTGGCGCAGCGTCAGGATGGTGGCTTTTCAGGTCCGACTGGATCTGGCCTGATCAGGAAGGATTCGGCGGCCGCTGGCTCTGATTCGCGCTCAGTTGTTAGTCACGCGAACGCGCGCGCAGAGATGGGAGCTTTTTCCAACATGGGGCAGAGCAAGAGTGTGGACTCTGCCGCATCGACTAGCCGTGCTGAAGTGCTTGATTCAGCGTTGCTGTCAGCAGGCTTCTCCAGCGACCATCCGCTTGCCCAGCAACGGGTGCTGATGACCGTTGGCCCAACGCGCGAGGCGATCGATCCGGTGCGTTTCATCGGCAATCGGAGTTCCGGCAAGATGGGCTATGCGCTTGCCGAGGCGTTGCGCGCTTGCGGTGCCTTGGTGACGCTGGTTGCCGGGCCGACTAGCGCCGCGGCGCCGGTCGGGATCGCGAGGTTGGATGTCGAGTCGGCCTTGGAGATGGAGGCGGCGGTGATGGCGCGCGCTGCTCACAGTGATCTGTTCATCGCCACCGCAGCGGTCGCTGACTATCGACCCGCGCTCGCCGCTGATAGCAAGCTCAAGAAGGCGGCAGAGGAAGTGACCCTACAGTTGGTCCGCAATCCCGATATCCTAGCTCGGGTTGCGGCCCTGCCGAGGCCGCCGTTTACGGTTGGTTTTGCCGCAGAAACCGATGATCTCGAAGGCTATGCGCGAGGTAAGCTCGAGGCCAAGGGTCTGTCGATGGTGGCCGCCAATCGGGTGGGTCATGGTCCTGCTGGGTTTGAGTCCGATGAGAACGCGCTGCTCTGTCTGTGGCCCGACGGCGGCCGGCGTGAGCTGCCACTGATGTCGAAACTGGCGCTGGCCACGGCGCTGGCTGATCTAATTGCTGAACGCTATGCCGCACAGTCTGCAGGTTAAGGTCTTGGATGAACGGTTGGGTGGCGAATTTCCGCTGCCGGCCTATGCCACCGCTGGCTCCGCCGGGCTGGATCTGCGTGCGATGCTGGCAGCGCCGCTTGAGCTTGCTGCGGGCGCGGTCGAGTTGATCCCAACTGGGCTGGCGATCCATGTCGCCGATCCTGGACTGGCGGCGATGATCCTGCCGCGCTCTGGGCTTGGCCATAAGCATGGCATCGTGCTCGGTAACCTGGTCGGGCTGATCGATTCCGATTACCAAGGCCAATTGATGGTGTCTTGCTGGAATCGCGGCGCTGCGCCGTTCCGCATCGAGACCGGCGAGCGCATTGCGCAGCTGATCCTGGTGCCGGTGGTCCATGCCGAGCTTGAACTGGTGAGCGCGTTTGATCAGAGCACACGTGGCGAGGGCGGTTTCGGGCATAGCGGTCGGTATTAGGCGGTTGCCGGAAAAGCTCGTACCG
>CAZEZH010000205.1:0-3579 GCA_964516305.1 uncultured Halochromatium sp.
CGGCGCGGCTGATCGCCGGCGGGCCGATGATGGGCCAGCCGATTCCGGAGCTGCGGGTGCCGGTAATGAAGGGCACCAACGGTATTCTGGCGCTAACAGCGGCGGAGACCGGCAAGCGCGAGCCCGGGCCGTGCATCCGCTGCGGCAGCTGTGTGCAGGCCTGTCCTTGCGGGCTATTGCCCCTGGGTATGGCGGCCCAGGTGCGCGGCGGGGATCTCGATGCCGCGGTCTCGAGCGGTCTGATGGACTGCATCGGCTGCGGCTCCTGCGCCTATGTCTGCCCGGCCCATCTGCCGCTGGTGCAGTTCTTCAATCATGCCAAGGGCGAGTTGGCCGCGCGCGGTCGGGCCAAGCAGAAGCAGACCGAGACCAAGCGCCTGGCCGAGCATCGCGCGCAGCGGCTGGAGGCGCAGAAGATCGCCAAGCGCGAGGCGATGGCGAAGCGCAAGCGTGAGGCCGATGCGAAGAAGCAGGCTGAACAGGCCGCAAATGAGGCCGCAGCCCAGACCGAGCCCAAGGTTGTGAACAGGCCCGAGCAGGCGCCTGAGTCAGCTAGGAAACAGGCGGTTGCGGAGGTGGACGCATGCTAGCGCCAGCCCTGGTCGCCAGCCCGCATGCGCATGCGCCGGTCAGCATCGAGCGCACCATGCGACTGGTCATGCTGGCACTGCTGCCAGCCACACTGCTCGGTCTCTGGCAGTTCGGCTGGCCGGCGATCTTCCTGTTCGCGGTAACGCTGAGCGCCGCGCTGCTGTTCGAGGCGCTGGCACTGATCCTGGCCGGCAAGCCACTCAAGCCCAGTCTGCTGGATGGCTCCGCGCTGCTCACCGGCTGGCTGCTGGCGCTGACGCTGCCGCCCTGGGCGCCTTGGTGGATCGGCGTGGTCGGCGCCTTCGTTGCCATCATCGTCGGCAAGCAGGTGTTCGGTGGGCTTGGCCAAAATCTATTCAATCCAGCGATGGTGGCGCGGGTGGTGCTGCTGGTCTCGTTTCCGCTGGAGATGACGCAGTGGGTCGGCCCAGAGCCGCTGTTCTTCGCGCAGACGCCAGGCATCGGCGATGCGCTGACGATCAGCCTCGACGGGCTGACCGCGCCCTGGGATGCAATGAGTGGTGCCTCGATCCTCGGCCAGGTCGATCTGGCGCTGCAGCAGGGCAATGATCTGGTCGCGGCGATGCCGGCGCTGTTCCCGCCAGTCAGCGCGCTGCTCGGCGGGATTCCCGGCAGCCTCGGCGAGACCTCGGCGTTGTTGCTGCTGCTCGGCGGACTGTTCCTGCTGCGCAAGGGCGTGATCGACTGGGTGATCCCGGTCGCGGTGCTGCTGGGCGTCGCACTGCCGGCGAGCCTACTGCACCTGATCGACCCGACCCGCTTTGCCGGCCCGCTGCTGCATCTGCTCGCCGGTGCGACCCTGTTGACTGCCTTCTTCATCGCCACCGATCCGGTCACCTCGCCGGTCTCGCGGCTGGGTCAGGCGGTCTTTGGGGCGGGGATCGGGCTGCTGATCTACTTGATTCGGACCTTTGGCGCCTATCCCGAGGGTGCCGCCTTCGCCATCCTGCTGATGAACGCGGCGACACCGATGATCGATCATTATCTAAAGCCACGCATCTTCGGCCGCGATCGGCGCGGGCAACCGCTGCCGGTGGCTGGCGATGGCGCTTCGGAGCCTAAGCGATGAACCAAAGCCGAATCCTGCCTGCACTCGATCGCGATGGCGTCGGCTATCAGACGCTGCTGCTCGGCGGCTTCGCGCTGGCGGCCTCGGCGCTGCTGGTGGTAGGCAATTTGCTGACCAAGGGGCCGATCGCTGAGCGCGAGGCCGAGGATCTGCGGGCCTCGCTCGAGCAGGTCATTCCGGCCGAGCGTTACGACAACGATCTGTTGGCAAATCCCATGACGATTCCCACGCCGAGCCAGGGCTCTAGCTCTAGCTCTAGCTCTAGCTCTAGTTCCAGCGCGAGCGCGAGCCGAGACGGTGACGAGGCCCTGACCGTCTACCGCGCGCTCGATGGACTGGACGTGACCGCGGTGGCATTCGAGACGGTCGGACAAGGTTATGCCGGGCCGATCCGCGTGCTGCTCGGCATCGGGGCCGATGGGCGCATCCTCGGCGCTCGGGTGCTGGCGCACAGCGAGACACCCGGGCTGGGCGACAAGATCGAGATCAGTCGCGATGACTGGATCACCGCGTTCAATGGCCGCGATCTGACCGATCCACCACCCAAGCAATGGGCGGTGAAGAAAGACGGTGGTGTCTTCGATCAGTTCAGCGGCGCGACCATCACGCCACGCGCGGTGGTGGCCGCCATCAAGGGTGGGCTTGAGACCTTTGCCGCGCAGCGTGATGCCCTGACCGCCTCGGCCGTGATCAATACGGAGACTAGCCAATGATGACTGTTGTCGTGAAGACCTTGTCGGTTACTGCCTCATTGGGGCGGCGCATTGGGGCGGCTGGCGGCTGGATGCATGGAACCGGGCTTCTCGGCCTGACGGGATCGGCAATGGAAGCCAGAGGACGCTCGGTCCCGAGCAATACCGCGACACGCATTCGCTGTTCTCTTCATTGAATCACTGGAAGCTCCCGCAATGACTGCTGAGGTTGATGACACCGCCCGCGACCGCACGCCCTGGGGTCGCATCGCCCGTGATGGGCTCTGGGACAACAATGTGGTGCTGGCGCAGATGCTCGCGCTCTGCCCGCTGCTGGCGGTCACTGGCACCGCGACCAATGGCCTGGGGCTCGGCCTGGCATCCTTGGCGGTGATGGTCGCCTCGGGGCTGTTGGTCTCGAGTCTGCGTGGACTGATCACGCCGCAGGTGCGCATCCCAGTGTTCGTGTTGATCATCGCCACCCTGGTGACCCTGGTCGATCTGGCGATGAACGCCTGGCTGCACGACCTGCACAAGGTGCTCGGGCTGTTCATCCCGCTGATCGTCACCAACTGCGCCATCCTCGGCCGCGCCGAGTCATTCGCCTCGCGCAACCGCATGGCGCCAGCCGCCTTCGATGGGCTGATGATGGGCCTTGGCTTCACGCTGGTGCTGGTCGCGCTGGGTGCGGTTCGCGAGGTCATCGGCTCCGGCACCCTGTTCGCCAATGCCTCGCTGCTGCTCGGTGAGGCGATGGGGTTCTTGGAGACGACGGTCATCCCGGACTATCGCGGCTTTCTGCTGATGATCCTGCCGCCCGGTGGCTTCCTAGCGCTCGGCTTCCTGCTGGCCGGCCAACGCTTGCTCAAACGTGTCCGACTGCCGACCCGTCGGGCTGCTGCCAAGGTCTCGGTCGCCTCGAGTTAAACCGCTGATCAGGAGACCAACCATGCTTATCGGTGTCGCCTACGCAGACAAGTTCAAACGCACCTGGCTCAGGCTCGATGTCCCGGACGGCAGCACGGTGCGCGAGGCCATCGAGCATTCGGGTCTGTTGCGCCAATACCCGGATATCGATCTTGCCACCCAGCGCGTCGGCATCTTTGGCAAGCTCAGCAAGCTGGATGCGCCGGTCAGCGACGGCGATCGCGTTGAGATCTACCGCCCCATCACCGTCGATCCGGAGACCGTCGAGCGGCGTGATCG
>CAZEZH010000206.1:0-3564 GCA_964516305.1 uncultured Halochromatium sp.
GTCAGCGTTTGTACCGTGCGCTCGCCGTCCGGTTTGGCGCCGACCTCGCGAATCACCGCTCTGGGAACCGCAAGTTCTCCCGCCAAGGCGCCGAGCAGCGGTATCTGCTCGACCTTGCCAAGCAGGATCAGGGGCGAGGCATTGACGACCCAGCGTTCAGGCGCCATGGATTTCGTCGGCGAGCTCGTCAGCTGTGACCTGGCAAGCCGCAACCTTGCGGCGATGAAGCTCTTCCAGGAATTCCGCTCGTGTCAGTTCGGCGAGCTCGGCAGCCTTGCCCTGCGAAACGATCCCTTGTGCGTACCACTGGACTGCCGCGGCGATGCGCATCTCCCGTGCGAACTCCCTCGGCGCCAGGCGGAGTGCGCCGAAGGCCGATGCATCGAAGTCGAAGGTGATCGTGGTCGTCATGGCTTCGCTCACGGTTGTCACTGGTTCATATCGGTGAGTCAAGGTGCCGGGCTCGGGGCCGGTCCATGCACAACACGCTGCACGGTGCTGACGCCGACGCCCAACTCGGTGGCAATCTTCTTGATGCCTTTGCCCTGTAGACGCGCGGCTCGGATCCGTTCCTCGACGATCTCCGGCGTACGCGGCCGTCCCAGGGTCTTACCTTGTGCACGCGCTCGCTCCAGACCGGCGCGAACACGCTCGCGGATCATGGCGCGCTCGCATTCGGCAAACACGCCGCACATCTGGAACATGGCCTTGCCGGCCGCGGTCGTGGTGTCGATGCCCTGCTGATGTAGATACAGATCGACGCTCTTGGCCTGCAGGTCCGAAAGCAGCGCCACGAGTTGCTGCAACGACCGCCCCAGTTCGATCAACCGACCAGGCCATCACCAGGTCGATCTCGCGGCGCACGATGGCGTCGTAGAGCTGGTCATGTCCCGGCCGCCGGTCCCGTCCCTTGGCACCGCTGATGCCGTGGTCGATGTACTCGGCCGCAACGTGCCAACCCATGCGCTTGGCCACGGCTCTCAGCTCTTGGAGCTGATTGTCCGGCGTCTGCTCGCCCGTCGAGACCCTGGCGTAGATGGCAACCCGTTTGTTCATAAGCCCAAGGGTATACCAAAAACAACTGGTTTTAGTACCCTCTGACGCCCGCTTGTAAGCCCCTGAAAAATCGAGCTCGCGATCGAGACGCTAACCAAGGATAACGTGGAGCTACCGGCGTTCAGCGCGCTCGATCGCGTCGTCGGGCATCTGCGCCAGGAGGTTCATGCCAAGCTCTATCAGTCCATCACCGCCGACCTCACCCATGAGTGTGCCGCGGCCCTCTATAGACCTTGGGTTCCTCTCGCAGCGCTGGATGGCCTTCGTCGAAACGCGCGATGAGTCTGGGAACACGGCGCTGGACCGTCGCGCCCTCGAGGTATGCATCTTCACCCACATTGCCAAAGCCCTCCAGGCCGGTGATCTGTGCGTTCCAGGGTCCGCGGCCTACGGTGACTACCGCACCCAGCTGCTGTCTTGGGAGGAATGCGCCGCCCGCCTGCCCACCTACTGCGACGAGGTGGAGATTCCGCTGTCCGGCAACGCGTTGGTTGCGGATCTCCGCCAACGGCTCAACGAACGGGCAGACAAAGTCGACAAGGGATTTCCAGCCAACAGCGAGTTCAGCATCGATGCCGATGGCACGCCACATCTGAAAATCCAACGCGCCAAGCCACCGCCGACGGAGCTGAAGGCGTTTCGGGAAGCGGTGCATGCACGCATGCCCGAGCGCCACCTTCTCGATGTCCTTAAATCTGTCCATCACTGGGTTCCGTACACACGCCACTTCGGACCGCCCTCGGGCTCGGACCCGAAACTGTCCGATTCCGTCCGCCGCTATCTGTTCACCGTGTTTGGATTTGGCTGCAACCTCGGTGCGAGCGAGACCGCGCGGCATGCGCCCGACAGCATCAATCGACACAGCCTGCAACGCATCAACGCCCAGTATGTCGATGCGAACAAGCTCGAAGCGGCCGTCGCCGACGTCATCAACGAGTACCGGCGCTTCGAGCTACCCGGCTGCTGGGGTTCCGACAAGGTGGTGATCGCCGACGGTACCCAGATGGAGCTGCGCGAGAACAACCTGCTCGGCGAGCGCCGTATCCGTTACGGTGGGTTCGGCGGCATCGCCTACCACCACATCTCGGCGACCTACATCGCGTTGTTCAGCAAGTTTATTGCCTGCGGTGTCTGGGAGGCGGTCTACATCCTCGATGCCTTGCTCGAGCAGGAATCCGAGATGGAGCCGGACATCCTCCATGCCGACACCCAAGGCCAGAGCGAGCCGGTCTTCGGCTTGGCTCACCTGCTCGGCATCACGCTCTACCCGCGGATGCGCAATTGGAACGACGTGATCTTCTACCGGCCGGAGAAGGGGCGCGCCTACAAGCACATCGATGCGTTGTTCACCAAGTCCATCGACTGGGCCCTGATCGAGACCCACTGGCAGGATCTCATGTAAGTCGTGCTCTCGATCCAGGCCGGCAAGATCCTGCCCTCGACGCTGCTGCGCAAGCTTGGCAGCCATAGTCGCCAGAACAGACTGAATCGTGCGTTCCGCGAGCTGGGGCGGGTCGTTCGCACGATGTTCCTGTTGCGCTACATCTCCGAGGCTGATTTCCGCCGTAGCATCCGCGCGGAGACCACCAAGGTCGAGTCCTACAACGACTTTCTCGATTGGGTCGGCTTCGGCGGGCCAGTGCTCAAGAGCGATGACCCGGTGGAGCAGGCAAAACAGGTCAAGTACATGGACTTGGTCGCTAATGTGATCATGCTGCACAACGTCCATGATCTGACCGGCATCCTCGCCGACATGGAGACCGAGGGCTGGAAGCTGACCCGCGCGCTCATCGTAGGGCTGAGTCCGAACCTGCGCGAGCATATCCGTCGCTTTGGACGCTATAGCGATGACGAAGACGTCATGGCAATCTGTGGCGGCAGCGGGGCTGTTGCTGGCAGGCAGCATGGCTCAGGCGGGGCTGATCTGGTTCTAGACGGACAGGGATTGACCTGGAAGGACAGTATTTACTGGTCCGGTACGGAGTACGCGCCGGTTCCGGTCGGCGCGTGGGTCTTCGGCACCGACGGTGGCCTCCAGAGCCGCAGCTTAAAGGTCAACCACTGGGGGATCGCTCGCAAATCATCCGCGCCAATGCCAAGCGCGACGCGGCTGTTCAGCGTCCGGTTTGGGTCGTGACCGAACGCCTGGGAGCCGGGGTTGAGCAGAATGACTGTAGATCGTCAATGGTCATCTCGGTCAGCGAGATTTGCTCCAAGTCGCTCGGGGGTACCTTTGATGAGGTTAAACGTCTGGTTCAGTGAAACCTGCTAATGGAGCATCGCTCCTGGCTCCTGGCTCCTGGCTCCTGGCTCCTGGCTCCTGGCTCCTCGGCACTCCGGTGCTGCGATTGCGCGATGCTTCTCGTCTCGCCACCCAAGTTTCACTGCATCTTAGACTCAAACGACAAGAGGCCCGCCTAAGCGAGCCTCTTATTAGACTGATAGTCTTGGGGTTTGGTGGGCGCGGCTGGGTTCGAACCAGCGACCCCTGCCGTGTGAAGGCAGTGC
>CAZEZH010000207.1:0-3511 GCA_964516305.1 uncultured Halochromatium sp.
TGCGCTGTCTGGCAGCCTGCAACTCAGCTCATCCATCACTCATGCTCCCGGTCGGTGTCCGATTCTCGGCGAGCTGGTCCACCGTGCGATGGGCGTACATGCCGGTCACCATGGCGGTGAAGAAGATCAACGCCTCAGGATGGCCGCTCACCAGGGCGGTCATGGCCGGGCCGGGACAGAGACCGACCAGTCCCCAGCCGACACCGAAGAGCGCGGCGCCGACGAGCAGCCGTTGATCGATGTCGTGACGGGTTGGGATGTGGAACTCGGTGTCGAAGAGCGGGCTCGAGCGCTGCTTGATCCAGCGGTAGAACAGCAGGTAGACGCCGGCGGAGCCGGCCATCACGAAGGCGAGGCTGGGGTCCCAGTGGCCGCCGAGGTCGAGAAAGCCGATGACCTTTTGCGGCAGGGTCATACCGGAGACGCCAAGCCCACCGCAAACAGGGTTCCGGAGAGGAAGACGACGAGATAGCCAAGCATCAGAATCCCTCCCAGACATGCCGGACCATGGTCGCGGTGGCGATCGCGAAGCCGACGAAGACCGCGCTCGCGACCAGCGATCGCGGCGCCAGCCGACCGACGCCGCAGACCCCATGGCCGCTGGTGCAGCCGGTGCCGATGCGGGTGCCGATGCCGACCAGGAAGCCACCCAGAATGATGGCGGAATCGGAGACGTCGAAGCGCAGGTCCATCGCCGCTGGATGCAGCAGCAGGATCAGGGCCGCCCCGGTCACGAGTCCGAGCAGAAAGACCGCCCGCCAGAGCGTGTCGCCCTTCTGTGGCCTGAGCACGCCGCCCATGATGCCGCTGATGCCGGCGATGCGGCCGTTGAAATAGAGTAAGGCAAGGGCTGCGAAACCGATAAGCACCCCGCCGATCGTTGATAGGACGGGCGTGAAGCCTTCCATCTTGAACAACCTCCGGCTGAAAAACCTATTAGACCGAGAGGCAGCAACAAGCGGGCCAGC
The DNA here is from genome assembly GCA_964516305.1 of uncultured Halochromatium sp. Taxonomy (GTDB): domain Bacteria; phylum Pseudomonadota; class Gammaproteobacteria; order Chromatiales; family Chromatiaceae; genus Lamprobacter. The sequence continues at coordinate 969 of CAZEZH010000207.1, forward strand.
ATCCTGAACCCTGAACCCAGGCCGTATTCAGCTGGGCGACTGAGCGTTCGGGGCAGTGCGCCGTGGTTGGCTAGCCGCGGGTCAATACCACCCGTCGATGGTGGATATCGGCAACGGTTGTTGGAAGACCGAGGCAGCTAGCTGGAGAAGGGGCCAGGGAAAGGGCGTGGGCATGGAGGTTGATTCCGGCATCGCGCTTGCTTGTCGGTTGCTGCCGACAAACCGGCTGATCGCCCGGAGATTGACGATCCGAGACTGACTATCCGGATTGGGCGCGTCTCAGCACGCGCTCACGATCAGCGAGCAGCCATCCCCTCGAACCGACACGGAGACCTTCAATGCCCCGCATCGATTCCGCTTCCACTCGAATCCGTCCCAGCGTCCGCACCAGCATCCGCACCAGCATCCCACAGAGGGCCTGGCTCAGCCTTCCTATGGGCTTGCTTGGCGTCACGCTGAGCCTGGCCGTCGCCGCAGAGCCGACCTTAGGCGAGAGCCTGATGCAGGACCGCGATGGCAACACCGTTGGCGCGGTGCTGCTGAGCGAGACCCCCAATGGGGTGTTATTGCACGCGCGCCTCGGTGGACTGCCGGCGGGCGTGCATGCCTTCCATATCCACGAGACTGGTGCCTGCGAGCCGCCCTTTGATTCCGCGGGCGGCCATCTCACCGCTGAGGAGGCCAATGCCCACGGCTATCTGGTCGAAGATGGCCCCCATCTGGGTGACATGCCCAACATCCATATCCCCGACAACGGCCGGCTCGAGATCGAGGTGATGACCCGCGTCTCAGACATGGACAAGCAGCTCTTTGATCGCGACGGCGCCGCCCTGGTGATCCACGAAGGTGCCGACGATTACCACTCGCAGCCGTCGGGCGCGGCCGGGCCGCGCATCGCCTGCGGTGTGATCGAGAAGCGCGACACTTAAAACAGATCATACCCACTCACTGATCTGGCCTTTCTCTTGCACACGATCTTTTGCAAATGATTTTTGACTCGACGAGATCCTGACCGCCAGCGCGCGCAGGTCCGTCAATCCTTGCCATCTGTGCCAATCATCGAGGGGAGACCGGAATGCCGACTCATCAACTCGCCACGCTCAACAGTCACGGTCAGCGCTTCTGGCTCGATAGCCTGTCACGCGACATGCTCGACAACGGCCAGCTCGAATCGCGCATCCGCGAGCAGGGCCTGTCTGGGATCACCTCCAATCCCGCGATCTTCGCGAAGGCCATGGCGGACTCTGCGAGCTACGAGGATCGCATCGCCGTTGCGGTCGAGACCCTGGAGCGCAACGGCTCGGTGGCCGCCGAGGCGGTCTACGAGCGCCTCGCCACCGATGATGTGCGCGACGCCTGTGATCTGCTGCTACCGGTGCATGAAGCGACCGACGGACTCGATGGCTTTATCAGCCTCGAGGTCTCGCCCCACCTGGCCTATGATCCGGTTGCGACGCTTCGCCAAGCCCGCGAGCTTTGGGACCGCGTCGGGCGTCCAAACCTGTTCATCAAGGTGCCAGGTACGCCGCAGGGGCTGCACGCGGTTGAGGCCCTGCTGGTGGATGGGATCAACGTCAATATCACGCTGCTGTTCGGCCTCGATGCCTATGAGCAGACCCTGCAAACCTACTTGCGCGCCATGGAGCAGCGCCTGCGCGACGGGAAGGATCTTCACACTGTCGCCTCGGTGGCCAGCTTCTTCTTAAGCCGCATCGATACCGCTGTGGACCGCGAGCTGCGCCAACGCATCGATCCGCAGGTCGATGAGCGCATTGTCGCCGAGGCGGAATCCTTGCTTGGACGCACCGCGGTCGCCAATGCCAAGCTGGCCTATGATCGGTTCGTGGATGTCAGTGCGAGCGAGCGTTGGCAGCGCTTAGCCCAAGCAGGCGCGCGTCCGCAGCGGCTGGTCTGGGCCAGTACCGGCACTAAGGACCCAAGCCTGTCGGACACCCACTATGTGGAATCGCTGATCCTGCCGCGAACCATCTCGACGATGCCGGAGGCGACCGCCGATGCCTTCGACCATCATGGCTGGATCGAGGTCTCGGCGGCAGACAGCCCCACCGATGCAGCCGCCGTGCTCGAGCGCCTGCAGCGTAAGCTCGAGATCGATTTCGATGCGATCACTCATCAACTGGTCGCCGAAGGCGTGCAGAAGTTCATCGATCCCTATGATCAACTGATGCAACGGCTCGCCGAGCGCATCGAGCACAGGCAGTCGTCCATGCAGGACGCTGCGCTCGCGACGCCCTTGGTGGGTGAGGCAAGCCGGCTGCGTGCCGAGGTGCTGCGGATGACCAGCCGCGCGGGCTCTGGCCATGCGACCTCGTCGCTGTCCTGCGCGGACCTGGTGACCGCGCTCTTCTTCCACGAGATGCGCTGGGACCCGAGCACTGCAGGCGCCCGCGATCAAGATCGCTTTCTGCTGTCCAAGGGTCATGCAGCGCCGATCTTATGGGCGGCCTTATCCGAGGCCGGTGCCATCGCAGAACTCCTGACATAGCGCCAAATTCAATGCGACTGGATCGCCTCAAAAACGA
>CAZEZH010000208.1:0-3505 GCA_964516305.1 uncultured Halochromatium sp.
GCGGCGCAGCAGCTCCGGCGCCTTGTCGACCTCCTGACCCGGCTGGCAGCCGACGCCCGCGGCCTGGAACACCTTGCGGATCTGGATCTTCTGCACCGGGCTGATGGTGACGGTCTCGGGCTTGAAGCTGCATTGGGTGATCTGGCGGCGCTCTAGGCCCTTGGCGTCGACCGGCTTGCCGAGGCTGTTCAGCGCCAGCAGATGGCCGCTGGCGACCAGCGCATAGAGGGCGCCATCGATGACGTCCTGCGGCCAGCCGTAGGGCGGCGCCTTGAAGTCGTCGCGCAGATCGTTGCCCTTCTTGCCGGCGCCCAGATGCTTGAGGAGGGCGGCGCAGACCGGGTGTTGATCGGTGTCGGCGCTGTGCTTGATCGGCTGCAGGGGCTGGGTCTCGCCCTTGCGCGCGCGCTCGATGACCTTGTCCCAGCCGAGCTGATCGGCGGTATCGAAGTCGCGATACAGGCGCACGATCGAGGCGGCGCCGGCGGTCTGCAGTTGCTCGCTCAGATCGTTGCCGAGGACGCGTTGGCTGCCGCCCTGGTAGACCTGGGCATCGGCCACCAGGGCCTTGACGAGCTGGGTGATGCGCCGGGCGGCGTCATTGCGCCGGGTCTCCATCGCCGAGCGGGCATCTTGGCCCTCGGGCGTGGCGGGCTGGCCGCGCACGTCGAGCGTGAGCTGGGCGGCCTTGTGCTCGATAATGGCCGAGCGCAGCGCGTTGCGGTTCTGTGCGGGCAGGAAGACGAAGATGACCGGGCTGCCGGGGCCGGCGTTGCGGGCGTCGCCCTTGACCTCGGCCTCGGAGCTGCTCCAGCCGTCGCGGAACCAGGCGACGATCTGCTGGTCGGCGTTCGGCGGCAGCGCGTCGTCGTAGCAGGGGCTGAGGCTGCGTGCCTCGTTGCACTGCCCTTGTGTCAGATGCACGCCCTTGAGGGCCTCTCGGTAGGCGGACTTGAGCAGGTCGATCCGCTCCATCTCCAGGCGCTGGGTGTTCGCTGAGAGCTCCGAGACCTGTTTGCGGTACTCGTCATGCCAGGCGCTGCTCTCGGCGGTCTGCAGGCGGTACTCGGTGCCGGCGGGGGTGGCGATGGCCATCACCAGCCCGTCGTTGTTGTGGAGCGCATCGAGCAAGGTCGGTATGCGCTTGCGCAGCGCGCTGGACCCGGCGGCCAGCTCCGTGACCAGGAGGTCTGCCAGGCTGTCCTCGGTGGCGCGCAGTCCGATGTCGGCCATCGGGTCGCTAGGGAGTTTGCCGATCAGGTAGATGAGCTTGAGCAGCCTGGCCTTGAGCAGCTCATCGTCGCTGCCGGCCGCGAGCTTGCCGATGCGGTCGTAGACCTCGCGCGAGAGCAGACCGTGCTGGAGCAGCTTGGTGTTGAGCTGGTCGTAGATGAAATCCCCGGGCACCACCTGGCCGAGCGTCTGCTCGGCGGTGGCACAGGCGGCCTCGTGGACGATGCGCAGTTGGTTGCGCAGCTGCGAGATGGTGCCGGACTCGTCGAGCTTGTGCAGGACCCTCTCCCAGAAGCGTCGACGCACCGGCAGCAGGGGGTAGTCCGCCACCATGATCTGCTCGTCCTCGGTGCTGTGCTCCAGCTTGGTGCCGCGCAGGTGGCGGGAGATCTCGCCGAGGTTGTCGGAGAGGGTCTGCTGGATCGCGGGCACCGCAGCCTGTGTTTTCTGCAGGATGATCTTGCGGATCACGGCCTCGACATCGGTGTCGGAGAGCTGCACCGGGACCGTGAAGCGGCCCATGATCTTCTGCAGCGAGGGGGTGCCGGACATGGCAGTCTGGCCGGTGCCGACGAAGAGCAGCCGGCCGCCGAAGTGCTTGCAGCAGGTCTCGACCACCTCCTGGATGCTGTAGGCGCGGTCGCCGCTGTCGCCGATGAACTGCTGGACCTCGTCGAGGACGATGAGCGTCAGCGGGAAGCCGTTGTCGTTGCTGAGCGCGTCCTTGATGGCGCGGATCATCTCGTCGTTGGAGACGTCCTGCACCTCCGGATACTGGGCGATGAGGCGGTCACCGACGCTCATCGCGTCTGGCGCCAATTCGGGCTTGGCGTCGAGCAGAGCTGCGTGCAGGACGTCGGAGACGAAGAGGTTTGGCAGCTCGCGTGTGAGGCTCGTTCCCTGCGCTGAAAGTGCCTGCTCGACCCGCTCGAGGATGCCTTCGCGCCTCAGCCAGAGCAGCAGCTGCGCCTGGTTGTACTTTTCAGGCAGGCCGGCAGATTTGAAGACGATGCCGAGCAGGGCGAGACGCACGTTGTTGCCGGTACCAGAGCCAAGCTTGCCAGAGGCGGCATGCAGGCCACCGTAGCGCTTGGCCTGGGTCTTCAGCTCACGGAGGTGGTCGGTGATCTCGGTTGGAAGCTTGACCAGGCTGCGCGCGGTGGCGCCATCGGTGAACGCGACATCCACCCACAGGGCGCGGAGCATCTTGGCCAGATGCGACTTGCCGCTGCCGAAGAAGCCGCTGATCCAGACGCCGGGCTGCTCAGGCGCGGCGCCCAGGTTGTCGAGGTAGGTCTGCAGGATCTTCTGCAGCCCCTTGGCGTATTCGCCGTCGCAGACGAAGGTCTCCAGCTCGTAGCGAAGGACCTCGAGCGCGGCGGCGGATCGGTCCTCCGAGACCTCGGCGACGCCATTGTTGAGGAGACGGTTGGCCAGTGGGTCCTTGACGAAGATCGCTCGGTTCTTCATGAGTGATAGGCGCTCCTTGGTTCAGTCTGCGGTGATGGCGTGCGCCATGTAGTCCCAGCCGTCGCGAGCATCGAGCAACCGGTAGATGTTGTGCTCCTTCTCGCCGGGGAAGAACACGACCAGCCGACCATTGATGGTGGACGCGGCCCCGTTGACGACCGCTGAGACGCTGGAGACCCCGAACAGGCTGCTCATCCCGGCGAGGGCGACCACAGTGTTTGCGGACGCCTCGGCGACTTGCGCGCGGGTCTGCTCCACCAGATGCGCGGTGAATTCGCTCAGTCGCCCTTCGGTATAGCCGGCCAGCAGCCTGGGGCGGCGGAAGTATTTGTCCCGGTAGGGGTGCGATGCCATCCATTGCGGAAAGGCGTCCGTGAGATCGAGCAGACGCCAGCCGTGGCCGGCCTCGCGCGTGCGTAGCTCGAACTCATCGATGTAGGTGCGAAGCTTCAGCTCATCGGCCGGGGGATACACGACGAAGATCACACGCTCGATTCCTGAGATCCCGACGGGCCAGGGGGTGGTGATGTGATCGGTGTAGCCTTGGATCAAACGCTCAAGCCTGCTCACTGAGCCACTCCTGTTCCTGTGCGGTCAGATAGTCGGGGAAACGGACCTCGATGACGCCGCCGGTGCGGCGAAACACCAACAGGCCGCGCTGTGCGGCGGCCTGCGTGCGCTCGATCAGCCGCTCCTCGGGCGCATCGAGGATGCGTACCCAATCGCTGGAGAAGAGGCGCTGGGCGGGATACGGCACTCAACACCGCGGTCGAAGCCATCGACCGGTTGCGCGACACTGCCG
>CAZEZH010000209.1:0-3490 GCA_964516305.1 uncultured Halochromatium sp.
GAGCTGGGCATCGGCCTTGGCGATCATCGGCTCCAACGTCGCCGTTTCTGCTGGACGCTCCTTGGCATCCGAGCCTTGCAGCAGCTCGAGCGCAGCGCGCCCGAAGAAGGCCGCGGCATTCAATGGCTGCGCCAGCTCATGCACCAGTGATGTGGCGAGCACACCCACCGCATTGACGCGCGCCGCATGGGCCGCGGCCTCGCGGGCGAGCTGGGTATTCTGCTCGGCGCGCTTGCGGTCGGTGACATCGATCTGCACGATCACTGCCCCCTGCCCTTTCTCCTCTTCCTCAGCCTCCTCTCCCTCGGCATCGAGCGGCGCGGCGGTCAACGCCAGCCAGTGCTCACCATCCCGGCGTTCACAAGCATACTCGGCGACGAACCGCTCGCGACGCCGCTCGAGGACGGCCGCCACGCCGTCGGCTATGGCAGCGGTCTCGGCACCTGACGCAGGACTCTCAGCCTCTAATCTGGAGGCCTCATCGCGACAGGCGGCGAGATAGTTCCATCCGACATCGTTCCGTCGCTCCGAGGGCGCCAAGATCGAGCGCTTCGGGCAGTCGGCAAAGCGCTTCCAGGCGTCATTTGCGAAGATGATCCGGCCCTTCGCATCCAGAACGAGGACCTCGGCCGGCAGGGCGTCGAGGATGGCATGGGCGCGGTGCTCGGTCGCCCGCTTGCTGCGCTCGAGCCGGCGCTCGGCGGTGATATCGACCAGCGCGCTGAAGCACTCAGGACCGTCGTCGCCATGGCGTCGTGACGATACCAAACGCAAGGCTTGGGGCGCCGGCTCGGGACGCGGTCGGCGCGATTCCAGATCGACGTCAAGTGGCTCGATCTGCGACCCCTCAGCGGCGCCGATCACGGCCGAGACATGGTCGAGGAAGCGCCTCATCTCTCCGCCTGCCAACAGGACCGGAAACGGCGTCCCACTGAGCCGCAAGCGATCGCGCCCGAGCATCTGCGAGGCCGTGAGATTGATCTCGCGAATGCGTCCGCGCCGATCGAAGACCGCAAAGCCGACCGGCGCCAGATCGAACAAGCGAGCGTAATGGTCGCGCGAGACCTCCAGGATGTGGCGCGCCTCGGCCAGCTCGCGCCCCTGCAGCTCAAGCTCCACCTGGTGCGTTTGCAGCTCGAGTAGCAGTTCCCGGGTCGCGTCGTTGGCTCGTCCGCCGTCCAGCAATTCACTGATCAGCTGATCGAGCCGACGCGCCAGCTCGGGCTTGCTCAGCACATTTAGGCTGGGCGCCCTTTCATCACCGGGCGCCCTTGCGTCATCAGTCATGCCTACCTCATCGATCGCCGCCTCGCGGTCTTGCGCTCTCGCTGTGTGCATAGGATGGGTCAGTGTCTTGTTCCCATAAACCGGAGCAAATTCGGCGCCAGCCTTATCGCTTGGCCGTCGCAATGGCGAGGCACAGGGAGTGCGGGCATCCAAATGGTTGCTTTAGACAGCCCCTTGGTTCTAAAGACCCGATCCTGGCCGGCAGGTCAGTGACTGGAGCGTCGTGCCATGGTCGGCGATAGACGATCACGAGAACGGCACGCCCATTGCAAAAGCTCTTTGAGCTCGGAGGAGGCGCAGCGACGAGGCGCATCAAAGCGAGCGCCACTGCGCCATCCAATCCCTCTTGATCATCAATAACCCATGGAGATATGAGCCATGCAACTGCAAGAGTTTCTCGGACAGGTCCAACATCAGGCTCGGATGAGCTCGATCGATGAAGCGCTGAGCGCCACCCGGGCGACGCTCGAAACGCTCAGCGAGCGTCTGCAGGGCGGCGAGCCCGAGCATCTTGGTGCGCAATTGCCGGGCGAGCTCAAGCTCATGCTCGACAGCCATCGCGACAAGACCGAGACCTTCTCCTCGGACGACTTCCTGCAACGCGTCAGCGAGCGCGAGGGCGCCGACCTGCCGGCGAGTGTGTTCCATACCCGGGCCGTGCTGAATGTCCTGAAGGATGCAGTGACACCGGGCGCCATCGACCATGTGCGCGATCAGCTCCCGGCCGACTATCAACGCCTGTTCGATGCCGGCAGCGAAGGCAAGATGTCACATTGAAATACCGAGCAGCACGAAGAAGCAGTGCCGGCAAGCAAGCTCCAGCTGGAAGCCGTAGCCAGCTATCTCAATCAGCTCGACGATTGATCGGCTCCGACCGCCCCCCGCTGCCAGTGCAGGGCGTGCCGGGGGCAGATCATCGTTGGCAAGGCCAGAAGGAAAGACTCACCATGCATCCGCCCCTCCACCCTCTGCTCCTCGGCACCACCTTCAGCCTGCTCGCCTCGCTCCCGGTCGCGTCCGTCGGAGCCAGCGGCGCGTCCCTCTACAATCCCGAAGCGGTAGTCCCGCCGCAGTGCTATACCAAGCACGAAGGCAAACACAATCCCTGCTACGTCTGCCACCAAAGTCATCAGGGCGAGCCGCGGCTCAATGCGATGAACGATGCGCGGCTGCAGTCGGAGTACGACTTCGCCGAGGAGGCCTTCCACAACCACTGGACCAACCTCTTCGTCGACCGCAGCGAGCGTATCGCCGCGATCAGCGACCGCGAGATCCTCGCCTACGTGGCCGAGGATAATGTCACGCCGCTGGCCGCCCGCCTCGATGAGCAAGACTGGCCGGGCTATGTGCCGCGCATGCAGAATCTGGACAAGGCCTCCGACGCCTTCGACGAGGACGGTTTCGCCCGCGATGGCAGCGGCTGGGTCGCCTTCAATTACAAGCCTTTGCCGAGCACCTTCTGGCCCACCAACGGCTCCATCGATGACGTCTTCGTCCGCCTACCGCCGCGGTTCCAGAAGAATGCTGACGGCGAGCCGGACCGGCGCATCTATCAGCTCAACCTCAGCGCCCTGGAGGCGGCCATCAAGGACCTGGACAGCCTCTCCATCCCAACGACCGACGAGACGGCCTTGGGCCGGGACCTCGACGGCGACGGCGCGCTAAGCAAGCAGGTTACCCGGCTGCGCCGCCCGACGAGCTATTTTGGCGCTGCGGCAGACGAGCCCCTGGCTCGATTCCTCTACCCAGAGGGTACCGAGTTCCTGCACAGCGTCCGCTACCTGGGCATTGGAAAGGACGGTGCCATCGCGGCACCGCCGCGCATGAAGGAGCTGCGCTACATGAAGAAGCACAGCTTCCTCGGACCCGACGAGGTGGCAGCGCGCTACGCGGCCTTCGAGGAAGCAGAGGGTGGCTTCCAAGAGGTGCCGGGCTACGGCATGGACAATGGCTTCGGCTGGTACGTGCTCGGCTTCATCGAAGACGCCGAGGGCGCCCTGCGCCCGCAGACCCACGAGGAAGGCCTGTTCTGCATGGGCTGTCACACCAGCATTGGAGCGACCATCGACCAGACCTTCGCCTTCCCTCGCAAGGTCACCGGCGCCCGCGGCTGGGGCTACATCGATTTGCACGGCATGGAGGACGCCCCACTGCGCGGCGACACACGACCGGAGATCCTCCAGTACTTTGACCGCGTGGGCGG
>CAZEZH010000210.1:0-2169 GCA_964516305.1 uncultured Halochromatium sp.
AGGGTCATGCAGCGCCGATCTTATGGGCGGCCTTATCCGAGGCCGGTGCCATCGAGACCGATCCACTGACCCTGCGGCAGCTCGACAGCGATCTCGAAGGCCATCCGACCCCGCGCAACCCCTGGATTCCAGTCGCGACCGGCTCATTAGGGCAGGGCCTGGCTGCGGTCAACGGGATGGCCCTGGCCGACCGCCTGGACGGGATCAATGCCCGGCTGTTCTGCCTGCTCGGCGATGGCGAGTGTTCGGAGGGCTCGGTCTGGGAGGCCGCTCAGTTCGCTGCTGAACAGCGCCTCGAACAGGTGGTGGCCATTGTCGACGCCAACGGCCTGGAGCAAAGTGGGCCGGCGCCCTATGAGCATGACACCTCGGTGCTGGCCGGGCGCTTCCGAGCCTTCGGCTGGCGCGCCCTGGAGATCGACGGCCACGACTTCGGTGCCATTCTGCCGGCGCTCAAGGCGACCCGAGCGCCGGGACCGACGGCGATTATCGCCCGCACCGTCAAGGGCAAGGGGATCTCGTTTCTCGAAGGGGCTGAGGGGTGGCACGGCAAGGCCTTGGACGACGACCAGCTCGCCCAAGCGCTCGCCGAGCTCGCCGAGCCGGATGTGCGCCTCTTAGTGGAACCGCGCCGCGTGCCGAGCGCCGAGCCGACGGCCGCGACGGTCGCCCAGGTCGCCTCGGAGCGAGCGCAGGAAGCGAGCAGCCTACCGCTCAAGGTCGAGTATGAGCTTGGCGAGCAGGTCGCGACCCGAGCCGCCTTCGGTGCCGCCCTGCAGAAGCTTGGCAGCCGCTTTCCCGACCTCGTCGTGCTCGATGGCGACGTGAAGAACTCGACCAAGACCCAGGACTTCGCCAAGGCCTATCCGGAGCGCTTCGTCGAGGCGCAGATCGCCGAGCAGAACATGCTCGGCGCGGCGCTCGGTCTGTCCGCCAGCGGCAAGCGGCCTTGCATCGCCACCTTTGCCGCCTTTCTCACGCGGGCGCACGACTTCATCCGCATGGCAGCGCATTCGCAACAACCGCGCATGCTGATCTGTGGCAGCCATGCTGGGATCTCGATCGGGGAGGATGGGCCGTCGCAGATGGGGCTCGAGGATATCGCGATGTTTCGCGCCCTCAATGGCACCACGGTGCTCTATCCCGCCGATGCCGTCAGCGCCGAGCGCCTGACCGAGGCCGGACTCGAGCACGAGGGCATCGTCTATCTGCGCACCACGCGCGGCAAGACGCCGGTGCTCTACCCCTCGGACGAGCGCTTCGAGATCGGTGGCAGCAAGACCCTGGCCGAATCGACCGAGGACCGGCTTACGCTGGTGGCCGCCGGCATCACCGTCCACACCGCCCTGGAGACCAGCACACGGCTGCGCGAGCAGGGGATGTGCACGCGGGTGATCGATGCCTACTCCGTCAAGCCGCTCGACGTGGAGACCCTGCAGCGGGCCGCCGAGGAGACCGGCACCCTGCTCGTGATTGAGGATCACCATCGCGACGGCGGGCTCGGCGATGCGGTTGCGGCGCAGGTCGGTCGGCTCGGTCGGGTGTTTCAGCTCGGCGTTAGCGGTGAGCCGCGCTCCGGCGCGCCAGATGAGCTGATGGAGCGCCATCGGATCTCGGGCCAGCAGATCGAGCGCGAGGCGCTGGCCGTCGCCGCCTGAGTGCAGAGTGTGCGGGTGAGTGCTGAGCAACTAGCATTGGATCGTTAGTTGCTTCATCAGCAGCTTCACGCCTGCTTTGCTTCGTCTAGCAATTCCGGATGACGATCCAGCACCCGCAGAAACTTCACTAAGGCTCGGGGGGGATCGACTTCCCCCCGCTCATAGCGGCTGAAGGCATTCACGCCCCCGCCGAATACCTCGGCGGCGGCCTTCTGGGTCAGTCTTAGGCGGGTGCGTATTCGGCGCACTTCCTTGCCTCGCTGCCTGCGGCGCTCAATCACCAGATCATCCATCGCCGAGGCATATCGGGCTGCGCTGTCACTGTCGGCGAAATCGATCTCCCCACACTGGTCGCAGAACCAGCCGCGCACGTCGCTCACCTCCTGGGTAAGCCCATCCAGGCTGGCCTTCACGGTGCGCGTTTCGAGCGTTATCTGCCCGGTTTCGCAAAGCATGCAGGTTCGTGTGGTCATCACTACAGCCTCTTGAAGGAAATCACGATGGCACCGTC
>CAZEZH010000210.1:2269-3488 GCA_964516305.1 uncultured Halochromatium sp.
TAGTGGGGCTTACGTTTTTCCACGCGAAGAATTAACCATATCGGTTAGTTTTTTCGACTGTACTGAGCGCTCTCTCGGATGTCAACGAGTGCGTCACCTCATCGAGCTGCCCCGATCAGTCCCAGCTTGCAGGAAACCGACATTTGACCGGGAGCGGCGATTGATACTCCTGGGGCCAGATCAGTCGGGTGTTCAGCGCGGTGCCGGTTGGTGGGACCGATGACGGTGACCGTTGTGCTCGGCGCCGCTCGTCCATGGTCGATTGTGGCGCCCTCGATTCGGGCGCGCGGTGATAGCCTTGGTCTGCCGCTCGGACGAGCCCGCCGCGACGCCCGAGTGGGCGGCGCCTACCTTGTCCAACTTAACCTGCTTGCTCGATCTCGGCGACGGCTTGCTTAACCGACAGGAAGCTGTCCGGGTTGACTGAGATCGAATCGATCCCGGCGCGCACCAGGAAGGCGGCGAAGTCCGGGTGATCGCTCGGCGCCTGGCCGCAGAGTCCGACCTTGCGCTCGCGCTCATGGGCGTCGGTGATCACCGAGCTGATCATCTGGCGCACGGCATCGTTGCGCTCGTCGAACAGATGCGCCAGCCGATCCGAATCCCGATCGACGCCGAGCACCAACTGAGTCAGGTCATTGCTGCCGATCGAGAAGCCATCGAAGCGGGCGGCGAAGTCGCGCGCCAGGATCACATTCGCTGGGATCTCGCACATCACATAGACCTCGAGCCCGCGCTCGCCGCGCTTCAGTCCCTCTTCGGCCATGACCTCGAGCACCCGGTCGGCCTCCAGTGGCGTGCGGCAGAAGGGGATCATCACCAGGATGTTGTCGAAGCCGAGCTCTTCGCGCGCCTTACGGATCGCCCGGCATTCCAGGGCGAAGCCCTCCCGGTACTCATCGCTGTAATAGCGACTGGCGCCCCGCCAGCCGAGCATCGGATTGGCCTCGACCGGCTCGAAGGCGCGACCGCCGATCAGATCCGCATACTCGTTGGTCTTGAAGTCGCTCATGCGCACGATGACCGGATGCGGATGGCTGCCAGCAGCGATCCGGGCAATACCACGCGCCAGATGATCGACGAAGTACGCCTGCGGGTCATCCCAGCCAGCGGTCAGCGCGGCGATCTGCTTGCTCGCATCCTCATCCTCCACCGCGTCCGGATGGATCAGCGCCATCGGGTGGATCTTGATGTGCTGATTGACGATGAACTCCATCCG
>CAZEZH010000211.1:0-3401 GCA_964516305.1 uncultured Halochromatium sp.
AGGACCAAGCTCAGCGTCAGTCCGCCGCCGAACAGCAATAGCACGCCCCAGTCCGTGCGCTCGGCGATCGCGCGCCAGGGTGCTAGGCCAAAGGCATGTAGTGCGATCAGCGCAAGCAGCGCCACCGCCGCATCATAGCCTGTGCTGATCTGCAGCCAATCGGCAATCAGGCTGCCGAACACCCAGGCGAGCACGGTGCTTGCGAACACCAGCAGCATGAGCCACTGTGCTCGGCCCCAGCGCAGGGGCTCGCCGACCGGCTCGACCTGGCCGGTGAGTTGCGGTCGCAGGCTAAGGCGCAAGGCGAATTCCATCAGCGGCAGCATCAGGATCACCAGGGGTACGCCGATCAGCAGCCAGGCGGCGAAACCGAGGCCGGTATTCGCGGCCGCGATCGCGTTCGGCGGGCTCCCCACCAGGGTGCCGATGCCGCCGATGTTGGCCGCGAAGGCGATCCCGAGCAGCACATAGATGCGCGTGTTGCGCTCGGTTTTGGTCTCGGGCTCGGTCTTGGGCGCAGCGGGCAAGGTCGCAAGCAGGCCAAGCGCTAACGGCAGCATCATCGCCGCGGTCGCGGTGTTGCTGATCCACATCGATAACAGCGCCGTGAGCCAGAACAGCGCCCGCGCGGCGCGGTCGAGCCCGGGGCCAGCGCGCTGCACCACCCAGGTTGCCAGCCAGCGGTCGAGGCCTTGCTCGCGCAAGCCGGTGGCGAGCGCGAAGCCACCGAGGAACAGGAAGATCACCGGATTGGCAAAGGCCGCTAGGGCCTGATCCAGCGGCATGATCCCGCTCGTGGTTGCGAGCAAGGGCACCAGCAGCGCGGTGACGCTCAGATGCAGGGCCTCGCTGAGCCAGAGCCAGGCGATCGCGGCCAGGATCGCGAGCCCGCTGGCGACCTCGCCGAGCAGCGGGCCGGCGCCGAGCTCAAGGCCGAGGTAGAGCGCGAGGGCGATGATGAGATTTAGTGTTTGCATCACGAGTTGGTGCTGATCTCAAAGCCACTGACCTCGCCAATGAAGTCGGTGTTGAGACCTGATTCACATCCTTCAGCTTAGGGCATCATCGACTTTTGCGTGTTTCCTGATCTTCTGCTAGGTTTACTTATATCGTTCACGTTAGAGAGGTCCTCGCTATGGATGCGTCCATCAACAATGCCGTCAGTGCATCACTGTATATGAACCAAGCGCAGACCGCGCAACAGGCGCAGATGCAGATCTTTCGAGACGCTCTTGATAATCAAGCGCAGCAGGTGTCCGCTTTGATGGAATCCTCAATGGCAGGTTCTGGTACAGACTCTGGTTCTAACCTGGCATCTGAAGGTAACCTCGGCACCCAAATCAATACCTACGCCTGATCGCTATCTCGCGAAAAAAATCGATCGTTACCCCTCGAAATTCGGTTCCGAGGGGACTACTCGACGCAGGTGTCAGCACCCGCGACCAGGCGCCGCCAGGTCAGCCGGCGATGGTGCCCATGGGACCCGCTGAGCACTAGCGGGTAGCCTCGACGAAGCACTCACCGGCGTCCCTAGCAGCGCTGGCCTAGTCCTCCTGCTCTGCCATCAGGTAAAGCTCGACACGGCGATTCTGACGCTGACCCTCCGGGGTCGCGTTATCTGCGATGGGCTGGGTGGAGCCGGCGCCTTGCGCCACCACTCGCTCGGCGGCTATGCCGCGTTCGATCAAGGCCTGACGCACCGCCTCGGCACGTTGCTGGGAGAGCGGCTGGTTGATCTCGGGGCTGCCGAGGCTATCGGTATGTCCTTCGATGCGGACGCTCAGCTCCGGGCGGTCCTTAAGCCACGTTGAGATTCGATCGAGCGTCGGCAGCTTCGTCGTCGGCAGGACTGCGCTTGCAATGTCGAACCAGAGTTCATCAGGATCGACATTTACGAGGATGCCTTTTTCGGTGAGCTGTCCGCCGATCTCGGCGGCGTCTTCTTGTGAAAGGCCCGGGTTGCTGACCGAATGATCGGCCTCGGCTTCAGCCTCCGCTTTGGCAAGGGCCGACTCGGTGGATGCCAGCTCATCGCGCAAAGCCGCCAGTGCCGCGCGTTCGTCCTCGAGGGCTTCGGTGAACTCGGCGATTTGGGCCTCGGACTGGAGCACCAGCGCATCGCGTTCCTCCCGAGCGATGGTCAGCTGTTGCTCCAGCTGGTCGCGCTCCTCTCCCTCTGCCGCGGCTTCGTCGAGGTCTGTCTTGGCCGCATCTAGTTCCTCGCTCAGGGCCGCCAGAGCCGCGCGCTCGCGCTCAAGGGCTTCAGTGAGTTCGGCAATTTGGGCCTTGGCATCTGCCTGGCGCGACTCGGCGGCTTCCAACTCCTCGCGTTGCGTGGCCAGCGCCGCACGCTCTCTCTCGAGGGTCTCGGTAAGCTCGGTGATTCGGGCCTCGGTCTGGAGCACCAGTGCATCGCGCTCCTCGCGGGCGATGGCGAGCTGTCGCTCCAGTTGCTCTCGCTCCTCGGCGGATAGCCCCTCAGCATCCGTTGAGGCGACGCTGTTGGCCTGGAAGGCCATGCTCGCGGTGGCAATGGCGGCGGTTGCAATGGCGGTGGAGATCCAATGACGGATGTTGTTGCGGGCAGTGATCATGATTCCCCCTTCAGCCTGACGATGACAAGTCTGTTGTACATGATGGGCGCGAATCCTCGAACGGCCAGTATCTGGCCGTTGGTCGGTTTGCTCCGGGGCGATTGTAGACGCTTCGCCTTCGTTTGACCTGGTCTCCAACCCTCGTGGAGCACTGGCCAGTTGGAGACGCTTAGGTCGACGGACCTCCGCTGGACCGATGGCATCGACCTGATTGTCAGAGGCCAGGTCGTCGGGTATTCGGTCATGCTACTTTGTGCGGTTTAGCCTCATTCCGCCGCTTAACGGCCTCGTTCTCGCTGATGGACCTCTCCGTTGCCCTCTCTGCCTTTGCGTTGGTGTTTCTCGCCGAGATGGGCGACAAGTCGCAGCTGGCGATACTGGCGTTGGTTGCCAGCACCGGTGACCTCTGGGCGGTGCTGCTCGGTGGCACGCTGGCGCTGTGGAGCGTCTCGCTGATCGGCGTCCTGTTTGGCTGCACCCTACTGCGGCGGTTGCCAACGCATTGGGTGCACCGTGCCGCGGCGATCCTTTTCATCGGCTTTGGCCTGCTGGCACTGGGGCAACTGGTCTTCAACGGCGTTGTGGTGCCTTCACCGTCAAGATGACCGCGTTGAGCGCTCTGTTAACAACGGATGTCGCAGTGCGGCAGATTTCCACACGATGAAGCGCGCGATGAAGCATGCGATGAATGGCAGGGATGCGACGGTCTGCCGTAGCCTTTGCTCACCATTGGGGACGCGATGAAAGATCGGACCTGGCTGACGGTGGTCGGCATTGGCGAAGATGGGCTCAACGGCCTCGGTGATG
>CAZEZH010000212.1:0-3375 GCA_964516305.1 uncultured Halochromatium sp.
CCTCGGCGGCATCGTGCAGCAGGCCTTCGAGCCGCAGCTCGGCCGGCAGCAGTTCAGCGACATGCAGCGAATGCTGGGCAACGCTGTAGGGAAACAGGGCGGCACCGTTGAAACGGTTCATCAACGACAGCGAATGGACGATGTCATCCAGGCGAACCATCGCCGGTTGCGGATCGCGCAGGTCGAAGGCGATGCCGGAGTAGGTGTGGATGTGAACAGGATCGATGTCAGTCATGATGATGCGCGAGAAGAGCCGCCTGTTGTCAGTGCCGGTGCCGCCGCCAGGCTGTCAAGCAGCGATGATGGTGATCGATCGCCTGTGGACGGCTCGACGATGATACGGGATCACTCCAGGCGAGACGCCGATGACAGACCTTGCACCGCTGATTGACCTGCCCTCCCTGCACGACCGCTATGAAGGGTTCCTGCTCGATGCCTACGGCGTGCTGGTCGATCGCGAGCGTGCTCTGCCCGGTGCAGCCGCCCTGCTCGAGGAGCTGGAGCGCACCGGCTGTCCTTGGCGGGTGCTCACCAATGCTGCCAGTCGTCTACCGGAGGAACTCAGTGAGACCTTCGCGGCCCTTGGGCTGTCGATCCCGGCCGAGCGCATCCTGACCTCGGGCTCGCTATTGGCCGAGCCTGCGGTGAGTGGTGATCTTTCCGGGATACGGGCCTTGGTCCTAGGTCCAGCCGGGGCACGTCGCTATGCCGAGCGTGCAGGCATCATCCCGGTGCCGTTCGAGGAGGCGCTCGAGGCCGAGGCGCTCATCATCGCCGATCAGCAGGATCTGCGCTGGCCCGAGCACATGGATCTGGCCGCGAGCCTCTTGCTGCGTCGGCTCGATGCCGGTCTGCCGTTGCGGCTGTTGCTCTGTAATCCCGACCTGATCTATCCGGTGGCGCCCGGGCGGGTCGGCCTCACCGCCGGGGCCTTGGCGGCGATGCTCGAGGCCATCATCCGCGAGCGGTGGCCCGATCAGGGCATCGGCTTCGTCCGACTCGGCAAGCCCGCCCCGGCGCTGTTTGAGATCGCCCGTCGCCAGCTCGGTGTCACCCGGTTGGTGATGCTCGGCGATCAGCTCGCCACCGATATCGCTGGGGCGCGGGCAGCGGGCATCGATGCGGTCTTGGTCGGTACCGGGTTGGCACCCGCGTCCGGCAGGGCAGCGACGGCTGTTCGTCCGACCTGGGTCCTGCCGTCGCTTGCGGTCGCGTCCAGCCCAGCCGGTGCGGACCGCGCCAGTGCTTCGACCAGCACCTGAGCGGTTGGTCTCAATCCATCACTCGGTCATGCGCATCACGCCGGTGACGATGCCCAGGATCTCCAGCTCTTCATGCTTGAGATAGATCGGCGCCATCTCCGGGTTGGCCGGTTGCAGGCGGATGCCATCGGTCTCGACATAGAAACGCTTCAGGGTGACGCGCTCGTTGTTGATGAGCGCGACGATGGTCTCGCCGTTCTCCGCCGTCTGGCGTTGCTCGACGAGGATGATGTCGCCGTCCTGGATCTGGTCGTCGATCATCGAATGCCCGCGCACCCGCAGGGCATAGCTGGCCTTGCGCGCGATGTGACTTGGGACCTTGACCGTTTGGTTGTCTTCGGGCGTCTCCACCGGACGGCCGGCGCTGACGTAGCCGAGCAACGGTAGCTCAACCGCCACCTCGGTCTCCAGATCCAGGGGCTCGAGGGCTGGGGACCAGGTCGGACGGCTGCGCTTGGGGATCAGGTAGCTGGTCTGAGCAGACATGCGGCGTTCCTCAGGTGGTGAGAGGGTTGCTGGTGGTCGGGGTGTCAGCGGCCACAAGACGCGGCTGAACGGACTACGATCATGGCCTGATCGTCTCTGTCTGCCAAGGCTTTGCGGATGCGCTGCAGATCGATCACCTTGAGCGGCTCGTTGATCTCTGTTGTCGTGCGCATGCACTCCCTCCTCAGCGCGCCGGGCGGTGTCGCTGTGAGAGGTCAGCGCCGCTGAGTCGAGGCGGCGGGCCTGCGGGACTGAATACGCACGTACCCGATCAGCCGAGGATCTGCAGCCGATCGACCAACTGCAGCTGTGTATTCTGATCCTGCACCAGCGTCTCCCAGGTCGGATAGGGCGCTGGCGGCTGATAGCCGCTCGCCCGCGCGTCGTAAGCGCCTTCGACCCCGGTGATGGCGCGCATCAGATCGCTCGCGGCGGCCTTGACCCCATCGTCTGCACCAGCCGCTCGAGGAAGGTGGCATCGCTCAAGGTTGCGGGGTCGTCGTCGCTCAAGAGGTCGCGCAAGTAGGCACCGGCCTTGAATAGACCCTGCTCGGCCAGGTGCTGGCGGTAATCGGCCACCGCACTGGCGCTGTCTGGATGCATCAGCCAGTGATAGGCTGGCTTGTGTTGGGTGTGATCCATCATGGGTTGCCGGCTCGGTCAGGCGATGGCGATTTGAGCCGAGCGCGTCAAAGCCGGCATGATGCCGCAGAACGCGCCGACGATGCAGCCCCAGCGTCTGCCAAGCCACCGTCACCGCTGTTCTCCCCCGCAACCGGAGTCTGACCATAGCCCTGATCGTCTATTTACACGGCTTTGCCAGCGGGCCGAAGCCCAACAGTCCCAAGGTCGACCTGCTGCGTGCACTCGGTCATGAGGTCCACTGTCTGGCGACGCAGGGCGGCTATCGGCCTGAGCACTATCTGCATGCTACCGAGGCGGCATTGGGCATGTCAGCAGCCCCACAGCTGTTGGTCGGCAGTAGCCTGGGCGGGTTTTGGGCGCGTTACCTGGGTGCTCGGCACGGCCACCCCTGGATCGGTTTGAATCCGGCCCTGCGCCCGTCGGCAACACTGGCGCGTTATCCGGGCCGCTTGCAACGCTTTGATGTCGAGGCGAGCTTCGACTGGACTACGGCTGATGCCCTCGCCTATCGGGCCTATGAGGAGGAGCCGGTGGATCAGTCGGTGCCGGGGCTGGTCGTGGTCGCGCAGGATGATGAGGTGGTCGACGCGCAGGAGACTCAGGCGTTGGCTGTTGGCGGTGAGAGGCTGGTGCTTCCGCGTGGCGGCCATGAGTTGGCGAATACCGAGGACTATGCCGACAGGCTGGCGGATTTCATCACAAGGGTCAGCGAAAGGCCCGACTGATGATGACTGTTCATCACGAACGGCCCGTGCTGCACGATCGGCTCGTTCAGCGGACGGCCGGAAATCAATTGGGCCCGTGTCTCTGCCGCACCGGCCTCGACCATGAGGCCATCGCGGTCAGCAGAGTTGTCCAAGCACGCTGGCAGACCTCGCTACAGCAGCAATCGCGCAACAGTCCCAGAATCTGCTGTCGATTCGAGCGAGAACACCCAATGATGCGCTGCGGCCACCCGCCGCACATAGGCCACGCCGAGGCC
>CAZEZH010000213.1:0-3293 GCA_964516305.1 uncultured Halochromatium sp.
AGCCCGGTGCCACCGAACACGGTGAGCCAGAGGAAGGTGATCAGCACCGGCACGACGGTCGGCTGCATGGTCGACGGGAGGCGTGAGAGATTAAGCACAATGTTGATGGCCCATAGATGCGATCGGTGGGTTTGCGGGGGGCGCATTAGCGTGATTAGTAACGGTAACGCTGGCGCCGGAGCCAGCTCGTCCGCGAGTTGTGACTGATTTGAGGGATGCAGCGGCCATGCCAGAGGCTTTGCCAACGGCTTTGTGCGGGATGGGGAGAGACTTTAGACCGTGCCGACAGGGCCGAGCTGGGCCATTTGCCCCAGCCGTTGGTTTATAAAGACCGCTGCGGTGATCTGGTGGTCCCGTGCGGGGCTAGGCCGCTGCTTTAGCTGTGGGCCTAAGCCCTAAGCCCGACGCGCTATGTCTCTGTGAGTACTGTTGGGCTGGTCAGCTGTCGCTGAGTGGGAGAGGGCGAGCTTGACTGGTCGCTTCTGCGACTGGCGTGGCGTTTGCACTCAACAAGGGGAACGACCTGTTTTCCGTATCGAGGAGTGCTTCGATGTTCTTCAAACAGTTTTATCTGCCGAGTCTCGGTTGATCGATCATTTCCGCGACAACCTCGACCCTGGGTCGCTCGCCCCGCTGCGGCAACGGCTCGAGGACCACAAGGCACAGGTTGCAGCGGGCGCGCAAGCACTCGACGAGCAGCTCGATGGTGCGCGCACGGCCTTGGGCGCAGCCCGCGAGCGCGTTCCGGGATGGGAGCTTCCATCGGAGATCACTGATCCCGCCGATGATCCCGCTGATGACGCGGGCTGGTCCCTGATCGGACCCGGACTGCGCAAGACCTACAAACGCGGGCGCCGGGCCATGCAAGCGGCCTACGCGCAGCCGGGCGTCGCAGCCTTCCATGAATGGCGCAAACGCGCCAAGTATCTGCGCTATCAGGTCAGGCTGCTGCGTGCGAGCTGGCCACGCGTGCTCAAAGCGACCTATAAGGAGACCAAACAGCTGGGCGATCTGCTTGGCGATGATCATGACCTTGCCGTGCTCGAGCAGGTCATCGAGGAGGCCGAGGCGCTGAGCCCAACCCATGATGCCGAGCAGATCCTGCTCGCGCTCGCCGCACAACGCAGCGAGCAGCTTCGCAACGCGGCCTATTGGCTCGGCTTGCGGCTGTATGCGGAGAAGCCGAAGCGGCTCGACCGACGCCTGCAGCGCTACTGGCAAGCCGCACGAGGCATGAAGACTGCCTGACCTGCTGCCAGGCTGAGAGGCCTGACGGGCGCCTCAGCGATGTCTGAACGGCATCGGCGGCACCGAGCAGGATCGATTCTTGAAACCGACGGCGCTGCATCTTGGCCCCTTGACGCTGAGATGCGGACCCCGTCACTCACTGAGGCCGCAAGCATGCCGCCGAGGCCCAGGGTTGTCGATTTAGTGGGACCATGCAGCCGGCCTTGACCATAGTGGCCGAGAAGCGCCGAGGGCGAGCCGCGTAACATTGCGGCCTGAGGAGGGATGGCAGACCATTGCAAGGGCTTCAATGCACCGGTGGGTCGGTGCGCGGGACCTCATCGACCGGGGCGCTCGGCTCGTCTGGCTTGCGCGGCGGCGTTGCGTCCTCGGGAACCTCGCCGATCATCATCTCCGGTGTATCGTAACCCTCGAGATTGCGCACGGACACCGCGAGCTGCTCGCCATCCCAACGCAGCTCGTTGAAGCTCGGCGGTGTCGAGCGCAGGCGCCGGGACAGGGTGCCAGCACCGATCATGCGCACCGACCCCTGTCGCGTCTCCTCGGTGAGGTCGAAGGCATCGGGACGCTTGTCGGCAATCTCTTGCTTCACCCAATCGAGCGCGCGATTGTCCTCGAGCCCGAAATGGATGTCGCTCAGATGGAAGAGGAGATAGGGATCAGTCATCGACTGCGCTCTCAGAGAAAAGACTCGTGGGGGCAAGCTCGCGCGGGCAAAACTCGCGTGGGAAAGCGCTCATTGGTGCAGAGCGCTCTTGGTCGGTGTCTTCTCGGTCGTCATGCATACTGATTGATGATCAGTGCGTTGCTGTGTGCGAGTCAGGGATATGTGCCTGCGCGAAGGCTGTCGGGTCAAGCACATTGACGATGTCGTCGTCGAGGATTCGGAGCGCACGCAGACCTCGATCGGCAATGGCACCGATGTCGCCGTCTGGTCCGGCACTGAGGGACTCTATGGCGACTTCGCCGCCAGCGTCTCGGACATCTTCTGGGATCAAGATGCGAACAATGCCTATTACGGTCGTCCGGTCACGGATCTGGCCGCTCAGGATAGGATGAAATGCCCCAGCAGATCGTATTCCTGATCATCGCCAGCCAGTGGGCGGGTTCAGATCAGTGCTTGCTGACAAAGGATGCGCGTAGTATCACTCTCATCCTCCCAAGCCCACCAAAAGGGACACAAGACCATCTGTGAACGTCCAGGCCCACGAAGCACTCAAAGCCAAGATCTGGGAGATCGCCAACCGCCTGCGTGGACCTTACCGACCGCCCCAGTACCGCCTCGTGATGCTGCCGATAGTGGTGCTGCGCCGACTCGACTGCGTGCTGGCGCCGACCAAGGATGCCGTGCTCGAGCGATATCAAACCCTGCAGGCCCAACAGATGCCGGAAGCGGCCATGGATAAGCTGCTCGGCAAGGCCGCCGATCCGACCCGCAAGCATCCGCTCTACAACACCAGCCCCTACACCATCTACGATCCGACCTGCGCCACCGGCGGCATGCTCTCGGTCTCCGAAGAGCTGATCCTCTCTCAGAACCAACGCGCCTTGCTCGCCCTCTACGGGCAGGAATACAACGACGAGGCCTGGGCCATCTGCTGCGCCGACCTGCTGATCAAAGACGAGGACACCGCCAATATCGTGCTCGGCGACACCCTCGGCGACGGCAAGACGGGAGACGGCTTCGAGGGCGAGCGCTTCCACTACATGATGGCCAACCCGCCCTTCGGCGTCGAATGGAAAGACCAGAAGCAGGTGGTTGAGCGCGAGCACCAGAACCGGGGCTTCTCCGGCCGCTTCGGTGCCGGGCTGCCGGCCATCAATGACGGTTCGCTGCTGTTCTTGCAGCACATGATCGCGAAGATGCACCCCTTCGCCGATGGCGACGAAGAGCGGCCCGGCTCCAAGATCGCCATCGTCTTCAACGGCTCGCCACTGTTCTCCGGCGATGCTGGCTCGGGGCCATCCAACATCCGCCGCTGGATCATCGAGCACGACTGGCTCGATGCCATCATCGCGCTGCCCGACCAGCTCTTCTACAACAC
>CAZEZH010000214.1:0-3290 GCA_964516305.1 uncultured Halochromatium sp.
CCAAGCATAGCAGGCTCGGACTCGGGCTCTGGCGCCGCCGCCGCAAGCCTCTAAGCGTCGTCAGAGCCGGCACCCAGGGCGCGGACCCGCTCCTGAAGCGCATGGGCGATGCGCTCGGCATTGTCCTCTTCCTGACCTTCCCGCGCGAGCGTCTCGGCGTCGACCGGGGCGCCGATGTGCAGCTCGACCGGCCGTGGGCGGAGCCGCAGCGAGCCGGGCAGCAGTGCCTCGCGGGTGCCGCTGAGATGCACCGGCAGGATGGGCACCTTGCTGGCCAGGGTAAGTGAGCCGATATCGCGAGCGTTGCCGCGGAAGACGAGGAATCAGTGAGGTCGATATCCGGCTGCTGTTGATAGCGTAGGTCCAGTTCTCGACGTTCACTGGGATTCAATCTTCATTGTCATGATTCACCAGACATAGCCGTGCGGCAACGCTCCGGCGCGTCGATGGAGACAGCATTAGGAAACATGCTCAACCAAGGGATACGAAGGCCATAGCCATTGATGTCGACGAACTCTTGGGGGCATTTGTCACTCACTCTGCGGGCAATGGATTGCAGCCTAGCAGCATCGAACTTGAAATAAGGCGGCATAAAGCCGGCGTCCTCGTTTCTGAAGATCAAGGTGTCTGACGTGCCGGCCTTGACCGTTTCGAGGCGATATTGGACGTGCTGGCCATCGCCGGTCGCGCCGGTAATCTGTACCTCCCAAGATTTCGGGCCCCAGAGAAGATAACCGAAGCCGAGAACCAGCACGATGAGGATAAGAAGGCCGAGTTTCAGGTTCTGTTTCATGAGGGCAATACCTGCTGAGTCGGAGGCGTTGGAGAAGCGAGTCGCAAGACCAGCTAGCGTTGATAGGCGGGCGCGCCCCGCAATGCGCGGGGCGATGAAGTGTTGTGCTGAGGTGATCGTGCGAAGGTTACCTAAAGCGCTCAACGGCATCGTTGACCGAGGCAGAGAGCTTGTTCCAGGCTTCGTCGGCACCGGCCTTCATGTCTTCCCAGGCGTCATCGCTGGCCGAGCGTAGTTCTTCAAGTGTCTGCTTTGCCTCGTCTTGACGCGATTGTAGCTCGGCGATGGTCTCCTGCATGCCCGCGTCGGCGCGGGTACTCTAATTCGTCGTGCGCAAGGGCGGCAACTTTATTCTCGCCTGTCGATGCGCTTAAGATCGTGCTTGCGCTTGTGGCTCGCGCTGGTCTTGGATGATCCTGTGAACGAGCTGCAGCTTGTCCTGGATTTTGGGGGTGAGGACAAAGGGGTAGGCATCCGTCTGACCCATGCTGCGGTTAAGACTGTTGAGCGCGATCGTTAGGGGGAGCCAAGCCGCAGTGAGGCTGTGAAAATCCTGGGCCGTATAGGGATCAAAAGACGCTCTCGTCGCCAGATCCTCTGTTTGCTCAACACGGGGGGCCAGGCTCAAACCGAATTGCCAGGCGGTCTCGAGCGTGTCGACCATGTGCAGGTAGTGGGCCCAAGTCTCGGCCCAGTCCTCCCAGGGATGGGTCGTGGCGTAACTGCTCACGTAGTCTTGCATCCAGTCCGTTGGTGGACCCTCGGCATAATGTTGTTGCAGCGCCGCGTCATAGTCGATGCGCTCATCGCCGAAGCAGTCGCGAAAATCGGCCAGCTTGCTCGAGTCACGCACCAAGCGATCCCAATAATAGTGGCCGGACTCATGGCGGAAGTGGCCAAGGATCGTGCGATAGGGCTCGGCCATCTCTTGGCGCACCTTTTCGCGCACGGCGTCATCGGCCTCGGCGATGTCGATGGTGATGAGGCCTTGCGCATGGCCCGTCATCACGCTGCTGTCTTCGTGAAACCGAGGGTTCGGGTCACCGAGAAAATCGAATGCGAGCCCATGCTCGGGCGACTGCTGTTTGCTCACGGGCGCCAGGCCGAGGCGCAGCAGGCTATACACCAGGCGATTCTTTTCCGTCTGCAGGCGCTGCCAGAGCAGCAGATTCCCAGGCACCGAGAGATCCGGGATCGTCCGGTTCAAGCGACAGGCTGGGCAGAACCGATCCGTTTCCGTCGCAGGTACCACCCAATTGCAGGCATCGTGCTCGGCGTAGTTCGCGCAGGGGCGGAAGCCTGGGTTCGTGCCCCTGGTCTTGGTAGGCTGCCAGTCGCCGTTAGCGGCCAAGTCGAAGGCGACGAGATCGAGTCTCGCTGGATCGAAGCCCAACCGGTGGCCGCAGCAGGTGCACTCGACGTTGTCGAAGTAGAGGGTGTGCCCGCAGGCATCACAGGAAAATAGTTTCATAATGTCTCTCTGAGACGCACGCGAACAGGTCGAAGCGGCCTATCCTGAGCAGTTGGAGTAGTTGGAGCAATGGTCCGAGCGCATCCTGACCGCGGAGAGGGTTGAGCGTGTTTTTCGTTGATGATTGAGCTCTGGAGCGCCCGACCTCGGCTTGTCGCGACCTGCACTTTGCTGGGTGTTCAGGCGTTGTCGGAGTCGGCACCCAGGGCGCGGACCCGCTCCTGAAGCGCATCGGCGATGCGCTCGGCATCGCCCTCTCCCTGACCTTCCCGCGCGAGCGTCTCGGCGTCGACCGGGGCGCCGATGCGCAGCTCGACCGGGCGTGGGCGGAGCCGCAGCGAGCCGGGCGGCAGTGCCTCGCGGGTGCCACTGAGATGCACCGGCAGGATGGGCACCTTGGCGGCGAGGGCCAGCGAGCCGATGCCCGAGCGAAACGCCTGCAGCTCCCCGTCCGCTGAGCGCCTGCCCTCGGGGAACCAGAAACAGTCTCCATGGGTTGGCCGGCGCCCATCGGTGACCGGAGCGCAGTGGGTCCATTGTCTGAGGAGCCGGGCTGCTTCCCTTGACGATGGCTTGACTCCATCAATCCAACACCCCGCTGGGAGAGTTCCATCGCGAAGCTCGATCCGCGACCGCGTCAGGCTGCGATTTTCAATTCGTTGACGTCATTGACAACGGCTGCTGGCGTTGGCATTGTTGCCAACATGAAAGCCACGCTCATCACGAGTTTCAAAGACATCACGCCAGAGGGCGGAATCCTTGAGCTGGTGATCTGGCGTCTACCAGCAGCGGTACCACCTTGCATACACCGCTATAAATACCGGGCGGTGTTTGTGGTCAACGGCGAACGGGTGATTGGCTTCGATAACGAGCGCGGCAAGGGCGATCACTGCCACCGCCAGGGGCAGGAACAGCCGTACCAATTTACAGGTGTCGATCAGCTGATCGAGGATCTGATGACAGAGGTGGACCGATGGAGAAGCGAACACTAAGAATCACGCTCAATGCGGATTGGCGTGCGGCGCT
>CAZEZH010000215.1:0-3186 GCA_964516305.1 uncultured Halochromatium sp.
TTCGTTTGCCTTCAAGGAGCGTCGTCGGGAGCATAGCCGGGCTCTGTGACCGACGACGCGACGCAGAAGGCGAGCGAAAAGACAAGCAACGCGGTACGAGCTTCGACAGAAATCGCCTCAGCTTCACCGATCGAGCGACAAACGCCATGACCAGCCTCTACCAATCCGAGCTCAGCGCGCTACCGCTGCTCAGCCGCGGCAAGGTCCGCGATATCTATGCCGCCGGCGATGAGCATCTGCTCATCGTCACCAGCGATCGACTCTCCGCCTTCGATGTGGTGCTGCCGCAGCCGATACCCGGCAAGGGTGAAGTGCTGACCCGCGTCAGCCGCTTCTGGCTAGAGCGCACCGCCGGCATCATCCCTAACCAGCTCAGCGGTCTGCCGGTCGAAACCTTCGTCACCGATCCCGAGCAGCGCCGCGCGCTCGGTGATCGCGCCATGCTGGTACGCAAGCTGAGCCCATTACCCCTCGAGGCCATCGTACGCGGCTATCTGATCGGCTCGGGCTGGAAAGACTATCAGGCCAGCGGCGCTGTCAGCGGCATCGAGCTGCCAACGGGCCTGCGCCAGGCCGATCGCCTGCCGGAGCCGATCTTCACCCCATCGACCAAGGCTGCGGTCGGCGATCATGACGAGAACATCGACTTCGCCGGCGCCGCCGATCGCATCGGCGTCGAACTCGCTGAGCAGGTGCGCGCGATCAGCCTGCGCACCTATCAAGAGAGTGCCGCCTATGCGCTCGAGCGCGGCATCATCATCGCCGATACCAAGTTCGAGTTCGGGCTCGACGCCGACGGCCAGCTCCATCTGATCGACGAGGTGCTGACGCCGGATTCGTCGCGCTTCTGGCCGGTCGATCAATACCAACCCGGTAGCAGCCCGCCGAGCTTCGACAAGCAGTTCGTCCGCGATTACCTCGAGACCCTTGGCTGGGACAAGACCCCGCCCGGCCCGCTGTTGCCAGAGACCATCATCGCGCAGACCGCTGCCAAGTATGCCGAGGCAGAGCAACGGCTGACAGAGTTGACCTAAGGAAACTCGAATCATGGGCACGTTCGATCACTTGCTGTCACCTCCGCCGGGCGCTCAAGAACCCAATCAAACCGGCGGTGGCAGCCGGCCGCCCCAGATTGAGGTCGTCACCCGGGATGCGGCGGATGATCGGCCACCTCCACCAGCACGGCCTAAGTGGTCTTACCTCGCCTGGTTCTTTGCCGTTTTTGCGTTGATCGCTGCACCGGCGAGCCTGTGGAATTTCAGTCGACCGCCCGTCTATCAGGCCGCCGCCACGGTACTGACGACAGTCCCCGAGGAGCGCAGCGGCTTCGGCGCTGCGGTGGCCGACCAGCAACACGTCGCCATTCAGCGCAGCCTGTTGCTCGGCCGGCAGCTACTGGACAGTACCTTGGCGCGCCTGCGCAGCACGTTAGAAAGCGATGCGAATCTCACGCGCCCGTCAGGCGCCACAGCGCTGACAGCGGACGACCTTTTGACGATGCTTCAGGTCTTCCCGGTGCCACAAACCAACCTGGTTGAGATGAGTGCACTCGGCGCCGAGCCCGCACTGTTGGCCAACCTCGTCAATGAATGGCTCGCCGCCTATCAAGCCCTGCGCGAGCGCGAGATCGAGACCCAGGTCGGCGATCGGATCGACAATCTTGATGAGCGCGCCCGCCTGCTCGAAGAGCGCATCCAAGAGAAGCGCCAGACGCTGGACGCGTTCCGCCAACGCTTCGACATCGTGACCCTAGAGCGCGACAGCAACCAAGCACTCAAACGCCTGGACATGCTGCAGGAGTCGTTAGGTGAAGCCGAGAACGCCTCGATGACCGCCCGCGCACGTCTGGAAACCCTGGAGGGCGGCGCCACCCTTGGCCAGCAGGCGTTGCCGGAGCGATTCGCGAATGAACTCTCGCGGCTCAATCAGCAGCTCGAGCAGGCCCGCGCCCAGGCACGGCAACTGCGCGAACGTTATACCGATCTCTTCATCCAGAAAGACCCGAACAAGCGTAGGATCATCGACCGTCTCGAATCGCTTGAGGCGCAATTCAATGAGGTCGAGCGCGAAGGACGAGGGCAGGCATTGGTTGCAGCAAGGGACGCTGTCGATCAGGCCAGCCGCCGGGTGCTTGAATTGCGCGGTGAGCTAACCGAGCAGAAGGCGCGGGCGTCAACGTTCTCGTCCGGCTTCGCCGAATTCGAAGATCTACAACAGGACCTGAGCAGCCTGGAGGAGATGCAACGCGAGGTCGAAGGGCAGCGGATGAATCTGCAGACGACGGCGCTCGCCAGCTATCCGCAGATCGAGATCATCGAACCCGCCTTCGCACCGCGCGATCCGATCAGCCCCAGCTATGGGCGCGATCTGGCACTGACACTGGCCGCAGCCACTGCCGCCGGACTGGTCACCATCCTCATCCTGCTATGGCTCGATGCCAAAGCGCGAGGCTCAAGATCCCCCTTTCCGGTGACCGGCGTGCGCATCTGGGGGACCGAAGCCAATGGCCAAGCGGACAGTACCGAGACCGGAACCCGGCTACCAAGGCGTGACCATGCAGGTGAACTGGACGCCCCCAGTGCACGCCGAGCGGCGACCCAGCCAGCCCTGCTCGGTACCGCAGGGCCTGACGCATCGACACCCGATGCATCGAGTCAGGCGCCACGGCAACTGATGATCGGTGAAGTCGACGCCCTCTGGGAGCTTGCCGATGCCAACGAGCGTCAACTGATTGGGCTTCTACTCTGCGGCGTCCAGCTAGACGAAGCCGCCGAGTTGACCCACGAGGCTTTCGACCTTGCCGACGGCAACCTACATCTCGGCACCCGCGTCCTCAAGTTACCGCCACGTTTGCACAGACTGCTCGCCGAGGCCGAACCACTGCCGGCCTGGGCGGGCCTAGACCGCGACGCGTTCGATGATCTGACACACCGCTTGAGCCTACTTGCCGCCGATGCGGGAATCGCCCACGCCAGCGAGGTCAACGCCACCACAGTGCGCGACACCTATCTGCTGTACTTGGTCCGCCAAGGCGCCCGCCTGACCCGACTCAGCCAGATCGCTGGCCCAATGAGCGGCGCCGACACCCTACGGTTTGCCCCCTACACCCCACCCGGCGCGGCGCGATCACTCGAAGCCTTGGATCTCACCTATCCGGCATTGGCGTAGATCGATTCGTTCGACTGC
>CAZEZH010000216.1:0-3107 GCA_964516305.1 uncultured Halochromatium sp.
GCGAGATTGTTGGCTTCGGTGCCGCCGCTGGTGAAGACGATCTCGTCTGGCGCGCTGCCGAGCAGCGTGGCGACGTCGGCACGCGCGCCTTCCACCAGCGCCCGCGCCGGCACCCCCGCCCAGTGGGGGCTCGACGGGTTGCCGAAGCCATCGCTGAGCGCCGCTTGCATCGCCGCGATGACCTCGGGCGCGAGGGGCGTGCTGGCGTTGTGGTCGAGGTAGATCAACTGTAGGCTCCGGTGCTCGCCTGTGTGCTCACTTCGATGCCACCTGGAGCGTCAGACGCAGCGGACGCATCGGCCGGAGTGACGATGACCCAGCGCAGCATGCGATCAACCTGGGCCGGCAGCGCGACATTGGCGTGGTTGAACATGGCCATGGCGTTGAGGATGACCTCGAGCGACCGCTCGCGCTGATCTGCCGCACCGATCGTCCCTCGGCCCAGGCCGCTGCGCTGCATCACGGCTGCTCGGCTGCCGATGGCCTAGGCTCGGGCAGATAGCGCTTGAGCCTTTCGATCAACGCCGGATCATCGAATTCGGTACCACCCACCGCACGCATCACGATCTGGCCCTCAGGATCGACGACGAAGCTGGTGGGCAGGCCGAGCACGCCCCAAGCCTCGGCGGTGCTGCCATCCAGATCCGCCAGGAGCGGGAAGGTTGGGGCCGGCTCGAGCTGACCGGTGAAGGCGAAGACGGTGTCCAGGTCCTCGCCCACATCCACTGCAAGGACCGTCACCCCTTGATCCTTGAGCGCTTGGTGCAGGCGCTCCATCGACGGCATCTCGCGCCGGC
Source organism: uncultured Halochromatium sp. (assembly GCA_964516305.1). Classification (GTDB taxonomy): domain Bacteria; phylum Pseudomonadota; class Gammaproteobacteria; order Chromatiales; family Chromatiaceae; genus Lamprobacter. The sequence continues at coordinate 798 of CAZEZH010000216.1, forward strand.
AGGGTGGGCACCAGGTGGCCCAGAAGTTGACCAGCACCAGTCGGCCGCGGAGGTCCGCAAGATCCTGCTCGACCTCGTCGAGGTCTATTAGACGCAGCGGCGGCGCCGGCTGGGGTTCCTCGAGCAGGGTCACCCTATTGCTGAGCGGCGGCAGCTCGGCGCTGAGCGCAGAACCGGTACACAGCAGCATCCCGACAGCGGCGAGGACAAGGCCGAGCAGCAACGGCCCGCGGAAACGGTGGGTTTCAGTCGGCACAACGGACATGGCTCAGTCTCCCCTCGTAAGGCTTGCCCGCCTGAGTCCAGCGGGCGATCAGGTCGAAATGACTGCCCGCAGGCAGCCCCATGGCGAGCATGCCTTGGTTCCACTCGCCGAGGGCATACTGCTGTTCGGACGGCAATTGTGCCCAGCGAAAGGCGAGCTGGGCTGCCGGCGGCACCTCGCGTGCCTGCCACTGGTCGAGCCAGGAGGCCAAGGATGGAACCGCGCGTGACTCGCCTTCGGTCTCGATCTCCCAGTCGGCCTGGCGAAACACGATCACGCCCTCGGCGGCGACGTTGCGCATCACCGCCATAAAGACGCAGGCGTTGACGAAGGGCTCGACATCGTCCAGATCGAAGCCGCGGTTGACGTAGAAGGCCCGAACCTGATCCGGCAGGAGCTGGGTCAGGGACAGGCTGACGCCGTCGCGCTGCATCGCCCAGGTCGCGGCGCCGGTGACCTGGTCGACCCGGTCGGGCTCGGCTGCAGCCACGTTGCAAAGACCATAGGTGATCAGAATGAGGCCCAGCGTTCGCAGTGGCAGGGTTAGCCAAGTCGGGTTCTGTGCCCTCGAGGGTTTCACGCCTTGCTCCTCTGAATTGATCTGGCAGTTGGTCTCAGTGCCCATGGGCAGCTCGCTACGCGGCAGGGTTGAGCTGCCGACGGATGTCATGTTCCTCAGACCGCCTACGCGCGCTTGTTCTCGTAACCCGGAGCACCTGCGCTGGGGAGATGCCCGCCTCATCCGGCGGCACCAGCCAGCGCCTGCTCCAGATCGGCAATCAGCTCCGCCGGGTCCTCGAGCCCGATCGAGAGGCGGATCATCGCATCGCTGATGCCGCGCCGCTGGCGCTCCTCGGGCGTCAGACCGTGATGCGTGGTGGTGCAGGGCTGGGTGACCAGGCTCTCGACACCGCCCAGGCTGGGCGCGAGCGTGAACAGCTTGAGCCGATCCACCACGGCTGCGGCAGCCGCCGCCGGATCAGCACCCTCGGCGGCGACCTCCAACGTCAGCATGCCGCCGAAGCCGCTCATCTGCCGCGCCGCCAACGCGTGCCCGGGGAAGGATGCGAGCCCCGGATGCAGCACGCGCGCGACCCGCGGATGCGCCTGCATGGCCTCGGCGATGGCCAGCGCCGAGGCGTTCTGCGCCTGCACCCGCACCGGCAGGGTGCGCAGACTGCGCGCGAGCAGCGCCGCCGTCTCGGGCGCTGGCGTGGTGCCCAGGTTCTTGCGCCAGCCCGCGACCGCTCCAACCAGCTCGGCCGAGCCCATCAGCGCGCCGGCGGTCAGATCGCTGTGGCCGCCCAGATATTTGGTGGCGCTGTGCACCACCAGGTCGGCGCCGAGCGCGAGCGGCTGCTGGTTCACCGGCGAGGCGAAGGTGTTGTCGACCACCAGCCGCGCGCCTTGGGCATGGGCTCGCTCGGCAATGGCGGCGATGTCGAAGACCTCGAGCGCCGGGTTGGTCGGCGTCTCCAGGAACACCAGCCGACCGGCGTTCCCGGACAGACTGGCGAGCCGCTCGTCGAGCTGGTCCAGCTCGGCGCCGATCAAGAGGTGAGTCGGGATGCCGAGCAGCGGTAGCTGATCCGCCAGCAGCTCGAGCGTGCCGCCGTAGGCGTCGCCGATGCAGACGATGCCATCGCGCCCATGGGCCAGGAACACCGCTGCCTCGGCGGCCATGCCGGAGGCGAAGGCGAGCGCGGCCTCGGCGCCCTCGATCGCGGCGAGCTTGGCCTCCAGCGCCTGGATCGTCGGGTTCAGGCCATAGCGGGTATAGAGACTGCCGCTGGCACGACCCTCGACCACGTCGAGGATCGCTGCGGTGGACGGAAAGGCGAAGGTGCTGGTGCTGTAGATCGGCGTGTGCGGGCTGCCGTGGGCGTCGGCGGCCTCGCCGGCGTGGACGCAGCGGGTGGCAAGACTCTGCTCGGGTGTCTTGGTCATGAATGGATTTCTCGGTGATGCTTGGGCGATCTTGATGGCCGCAAAGATTGACAGATCTCAACCACATGATCAACGATTGGGTTGAAGGTTATCGCGCA
>CAZEZH010000217.1:0-3099 GCA_964516305.1 uncultured Halochromatium sp.
TCGTCATGCTGCTGCTTGGCATCGCCCTGTCACAGGCCCAGGCCGCGCCGCCTGCGCCTGGCGAGCCGGCCTCCACAGCCAAGGCGGCGCTGCCGACACCTCCGCCGACCTACCAGGTCGAGCCCATCGGCTGGGTGCGCAAACGCGAGAGCCGCACCTTCATTGAGCTCTATGAGCAATACCGCCCCGCGCTACTCGGCGTCGATGCGCTCGAGCACATCTGGGTGCTCTACTGGTTCGACCGCAACGACACCCCCGAGGACCGCGCCGTCCTCCAGGTCCACCCGCGCGGTAACCCCGCCAATCCGCTGCGCGGTGTGTTCGCCACCCACGCGCCGCTGCGCCCGAACCTGATCGCCATGAGCCGCTGCCGCGTGCTCGGCGTCGAGGGCAACGTCATCGAGATCGATGACATCGACGCCTTCGCGGATACCCCGGTGCTCGATCTGAAGCCTTGATCCGTCGGGCCGTGGTTGGACTTGGCCGGGCCGGGGGGTCGCTGCCGACTGAGCAAGTCTGATGATGCGCGCGGGGCGGGCGCAAGGCGCCGATGCCGGTCAGCTCGCATCCCCGTCTGCGCGCTCAAGCAGCGCCAGCGTCCGCGCATCGGGCTGACCATCAAAATAGCGCTCCAGCAGCTGTTCGAACACGGACCCCTCCGGCGCGACCTGGGCAAACAGCGTTGCGCAGGAGCGCAGCTTAAGGTCATCCGGTGTGCCGAAGACGGCGCGCGCGCTGCGGCCCTGGATCGCCAGTGCGGCCTCGGCACAGGCGAGCAGGCGCGGTCCGAGCACCGAATGCGCCAGATAGGCCTCGGCTTCGGCGCGCGAGCGGATCGCGAAGTGTTGAGCGGTCGCGCTGGTGCCGAGCCCGACGAACTGCGGAAAGATGAACCACATCCAGTGCGAGCGCTTCTGGCCGGCGTTGATCTCGGCCAGCGCCTGCGCGTAGACAGGCTCCTGTGCGTTTACGAAGCGGGCCAGCTCATGCGGATCAGTCAGGTCACTCATTGGGATCGTTAGCCTCTGGTGATCGTTGCAAGCAGTTTCGCGTTGTCGTTGCCCGGATTGTTCACCGCCCGCGAGATCGGATAGGCCTCCCAGCCGCTCGGTTCGGTGGGCTTGAGCAATGCCTGCAGCGTCGCCTTGTCGGCCTCCCGGTCGCTGTGCTTGGCACCTAGCCAGGAGCCATAGTCCGTGGGATCGAGGATCACCGGCATGCGCTCATGGATCGGGCGGAGCAGGGCGTTGGCCTCGTTGACGATGATGGTGATGGTGATGGTGCAGGAGTCGATCACAGATCCATCGTCGCCTTCCCAGTGCTCCCAGAGTCTGGCCATCGCGAAGGGCGCCCGATCTTTGCGGCGGATCGCATAGGGCTGCTTGCCATCCTTGCCGGGCTGCCACTCGTAGAAGGCATCGGCCGGAATCAGGCAGCGATGCTGCGCAACGCTGTCGCGCGCGGCGTCCAGCACCGCGCTCCGAAACCAGCCCCGGAGCCCACAACGTGGGCACATCGCACGCTCCATCCCTGGTCGCTCCGCACCGGCAGTGTTAACGCGCGCCGGCGCTCTGCCATGCTCGGCTCCTGCCTCGCTGCTCCCGCCGATTATCGCCCCGAGCTATTATCCACAGGCATATCTGGCGCTATACTCGGAACGCATACGTCAACGCCGTTCCGGCCCAAGGACAAAAGGAAGACTGCAGGAACATCGAACGATGGCCAGAACATCTCATCATCTGATCGCCCCCAGTAGCGCCAACCGAGCCTTCCTGACCAAAGGTACCCGCCCGCAACGGAGCGCCGCCCGATGACCGATGCCATCGGCCGCAGCGTCCGGCTCTTCCTCGTCGACGGCAAGTCCACCGGCCTGATCACCGCCGAGATCATGAACTGGACCGGTCATGTCCTGTCCTGCCCACGCACCGAGCTACCCAAGTTCCTCGCCCGTCCCGAGGTTGCCCGCACCGGCGTCTACCTGCTCCACGGTCGCGATCCCGACGACCCCGACCGCACCCTGGCAGATCAACCAAGCCGAGCAAAGCGCCGCAGCGCCGTCCGACACCGAGGCTCAGGCGCGCCGTCTCTAGCCGCCGCACCCTGAGACAGGCCAAAGGAGCGACCAACGCATGACCCTAAAAGAAGCCGAAATCGAACAAAAGCTCCTCGCCAAGCTCGACGAGCTCAAATACAGCGTCCGCCCCGACATCCACGACAAAGCCGCGCTCGAGGCCAACTTTCGCCAGAAGTTCGAGGCCCTGAACCAAGTCAGCCTCACCAACGCCGAATTCGCCCGCCTGCGCGACGACATCATCACCGCCGATGTCTACCAAGCCGCCAAGCGCCTGCGCGAATACGGCTACTTCCAGCGCGACGACGGCACCCCGCTGCATTACATGCTGGTCAACCTCAAGGACTGGTGCAAAAACCACTTCGAGGTCATCCACCAGCTGCGCATCAACACCGACAGCAGCCACCACCGCTACGACGTGATCCTGCTCATCAACGGCCTGCCACTCGTGCAGATCGAGCTCAAGACGCTCGGCATCACCCCGCGCCGCGCCATGGAGCAGATCGTCGAGTACAAGAACGACCTCGGCAACGGCTACGCCAACACGCTGCTCTGCTTCATGCAGCTGTTCATCGTCAGCAATCGCGATCAGACCTACTACTTCACCAACAACCACAGCCAGCACTTCGCCTTCAACGCCGAGGAGCGCTTCCTGCCCATCTACCAATGGGCCGATGTGAAGAACCGCAAGATCACCCACCTCGACGACTTCGCCGAGGTCTTCCTCGCCAAGTGCAGCCTCGCCCAGATGATCAGCCGCTACATGGTCCTGGTCGCCAGCGAGCAGCGGCTGCTGATCATGCGCCCGTACCAGATCTATGCGGTCAAGGCCATCATCGACTGCATCCACCAATACCGCGGCAACGGCTTTATCTGGCACACCACCGGCAGCGGCAAGACCCTGACCTCGTTCAAGGCCGCGACCCTGCTCAAGGACGATCCCAACATCGAGAAATGCCTGTTCGTCGTCGACCGCAAGGATCTCGACCGCCAGACCCGCCTCGAATTCAACAAGTTTCAAGAAGGCT
>CAZEZH010000218.1:0-2982 GCA_964516305.1 uncultured Halochromatium sp.
CCCCGGAACGGCCTTTTCAAACCATGTGCAGCGAATGTTCAGCCCTATTTTCCATTAGACCCGACCTTCTGATGGGTGTTCAGGATGGTCCCGAGATCGCTGAAACCCAGGCACTGGCGTCGTTTGGATGGTCGCTACCGACCCGTTGTGTTCATCTAGTGTGCGTCCCATCTTGCTCCTGTCGATGATTTGTACAACCCAAGAAGAGACGAACCGATGCGACTGCTAACCTATCTGATAGCACTTGGAGGATTAACCATGACCACAAACGTGACTGCTAACTGCGGCCCTGCGCTTGATTTCGAGCTTCGCCGTCTCGCGGGCGATGAAACCGTCAAGCTCTGCGATGCCTACCAGGGTGATGTCATCTTGATGGTGAACACCGCGAGTAAGTGCGGTTTCACCGGCCAGTATGAGGGGCTCGAGGCGCTCTACGACAAGTACAAGGATCGTGGTCTGGTCGTGCTGGGCTTCCCCTCGAACGACTTTGGCAATCAGGAGCCAGGCAGTGAAGAGCAGATCCAGCAATTTTGCCGGCTGACCTACTCGGTCGAATTTCCGATGTTCGAGAAGATGCACGTGAAGAAGGGGAAGGCCGACCCGCTTTATCAGTATCTTGCCGCACAAACTGGCGTGTACCCGAAATGGAACTTCTATAAGTATCTGATCGGGCGAGATGGACAGGTCGTCGACTACTTCTCCAGCATTACCTCACCAGACAGTAGCAAGTTAGTAAAGGCTATTGAGAAATTGCTTTGAGTCAAAAGTGTGGCTTTGTTTGATATCAGGTGGTTATGCATATTTCCTCGTGCAGATTATGATGGTATTTAAAAACAGTATGTTAAAGTAGGTCTCTAAACCATTTTCGCAGATCCAGACCCTGCGGGGTTGAGCTGAACAATCCTTGGGGACTGCGCTTGGCAGGGTCTGAGAGGTCGACTCAGGTCGGGTTGCGGTGGAGAAGCTGAAAACCTGAATTGCTCGATGGAGCGCGAGCGCTGAGAATGAGCAGCAAGAACGATCAATGGGTCGTTGATGCAAGAGGCTGCCGTTTTGACCGATCGTAAACCCCCACCCGAAGATCCTGCGCAGGAGGCCATGGAAGGCCCGCCACCGGCGCTCCCGGATGATTTCGGGATTGAGCCACCAGGCTCACCAACCGACGCACTATCAGAGATGGCTGAGACCATGCCGGGGATGCGCATTCCGCCGCACAACCTGCAGGCTGAACAGTCGCTGCTCGGTGCCCTGATGCTTGAGAACAGCGTCTGGGAGCAGGTCGCGGACAAGGTGCGCGAGACCGATTTCTACCGCCAAGAACATCAGCTGATCTTCCGCGCGATCCACATCCTGGCCGAGCAAGATCAGCCGTTCGATGTCATCACGCTGGCCGAGGCGCTGGAGAAACGCAAGCTGCTCGATGACATGGGCGGCATGCACTATCTAGCCGAGATCGACCGCAACACAGGCTCGGCGGCCAACGCGGCGCATTACGCGCGTATCGTCCGCTTCAACTCGGTCTTGCGCCAGCTGATCCGAGCCGGCACTGGCATTGCCGATCTGGCCTTTGACACCAAGGGCCGAAGCGAGGCCGAGATCCTCGACGCCGCTGAGGCGAAGGTCTTTGAGATCGCCGAGCAGCTCACCCGCGGCGGCGGCTTTAAGTCGATCGAAGACCTGCTGACCATCGCGGTCAACAAGATCGACGAGCTCTATCATCGCGACGAGCCGATCACCGGTCTCCCAACCGGATTCATCGACTTCGACATGAAGACCTCCGGCCTGCAGCCTGCTGACCTGATCATCTGCGCGGGGAGGCCGTCGATGGGCAAGTGCCTGGAGGCCAGCAGTGAGATCCTGCTCGCGGATGGCCGGGTCACCACCATCGAAGCCATCGTGCAGGCACGCCAGGCATCGTTACTGACATTGGACGAGCGCCTGCGCTTCAGAACAACCGAGCCCAGCGCCTTCGTCGATGACGGACATAAACCGGTGTTTCGACTCACGACCAGACTTGGACGTGTCGTCGAGACCACCGCGACGCATCCGTTCCTGACGATGGATGGCTGGAAGCCACTCAGCGAGCTGGCGGTCGGTGATTCCATCGCCGTGCCCAGGAGTCTACCGATCTTCGGGCAAGAGCCGCTGCGCGACTGCGAGGTGAAGCTGCTCGGCTACCTGATTGGAGACGGCTGCCTCACCGGCCTCACGCCGAAGCTCACGAACGTGAACCCACTGATCCAAGACGATTTTATCGCTGCCGCTAATGCGTTTGGAGGAGTGCTCGGCCTGCTCAAGCAACGGCCGACACGAACGGCCGATGTCTGCGTAGTCGCGGATCGCATCGCCGGTCGAGCGCATCGCAAGGCGTTCAGCTCGGCGTTGCGCGAGGCCTTGGACGTCTCCGGTTGCTCTCAGCGTCAGCTCGCCATGGCCACCGGAGCGAGCCCGGCAACCGTCTGCTACTGGCTTCAAGGGGTGAGCATGCCTGGTGCCGCCTTATTCGATGAGATCGGGCGATTCTTTACCAATGCACAAGTCGCCTGGTCGCCCGCTGCGCGCGAGATCGCGGTCAAGAACGGCCCCAACGCACTGACGCGTTGGCTGATCGACCTGGGGCTCTGGGGACGAGATGCGCACCATAAGTTCATCCCCGAGCCGATATTCAGGTTGCCCAAGGCTCAGCTCGCGCTCTTTCTGAACCGATTGTTCGCCACCGATGGCTGGGCGACTCGGCTCGCAAGCGGTCAGTGTCAGCTCGGCTATGCCTCAGTCAGCGAGCGCCTGGCGCGGCAGGTCCAACACTTGCTGCTGCGCTTTGGCATTATCGCCAAGCTGCGCTATCGCCAGATTCGCCGCAAAGAAGGCGATTACGGTGCCTGGCAGTTGGATCTGACCGATGCCGATTCAATCCGCACCTTCGCAAGCGAGATCGGCATCTACTCCAAAGAGTCCGCGCTCGCTCAGGTCATCGACACGCTC
>CAZEZH010000219.1:0-2954 GCA_964516305.1 uncultured Halochromatium sp.
AGGTAGACGATCTTGCCGCCGGGAATGACTAGCTCTTGCCAGGTGTCGGTGATATCCATGAGGGTCCTCCGGTTAGTGGTGAGTGGTGAGTGGTGAGTGGTGAGTGGTGAGCTCATTAAAATCGCCTGCTGATCAGGCGGTCGGTTCATGCTGACGAGATTGGCTGGTCATCACGCAATCGGCTGGTCATAGCGCACTGGTCTTCAGCAGCCCGACCGGGAACCGGCGCAAGATCGTGCTGGCGCGAAGGGCCTGACGGCTTTGGTGCTGCTCGGTCTCAAGTTGCCGGCTTGGTTCCACGTTTATGCTGCACTCCGTGCTGGTCTCTGGAGCCTTCCCTAGGCCACTCCCTGGATTATTCTCTGGGCGGCTTTCAGCGCTGCTGTCCGTGCCGCCTAGGACATCGTCGAGCCGCGCGGCGGGGATCGAGATCCAGGTCTCGTCCCAACCGGGGTCCTGCAATGGATCGATGTCGCCGTCGTCGGTGACGGCCAGCTCGCTCAGTCCGGCGAGCAGGCGCGGCGCAATGACCACCACCGACTGTCCCTGATGGCTGCGACTGAAGGCGCAGAGACGGTGCGCATGCGGGCCTTCAACGGTGAGAGGGGAGTATTCACCCTCGGCGAAGAGATCAGGCATCTGCTCGCGCAGCAGCAGCGCGCGGCGGATCAGATACAGCTTGGCGCGGCCGTCGCTGAGGTTGTTGCTCAGCGCCTGTGGGTCCAGCTCCTGCGCGCTCAACGCCTGTGAGCGCAGTGGCTGGGGGAGTCCTTCCGTTGTCTCGCTGGCATCATCGATGGCAGCAAGCCGATCAATCTCACTGAGCCATTGGCGGCGACGCTCGAAATCGACCGGACGACGATTGTCAGGGTCGACCAGGCTGAAGTCCCACAGCTCGCAGCCCTGATAGAGGTCCGGCAGCCCTGGCGAGGTCAGCCGCAGCAGGGTTTGAGAGAGGCTGTTGAGCAGCCCGAGCTGGGCGACGCGCTGCTGGAAGGGGATGAAATCCTCGAAGAAGGCACGGCTGCGCTCGCGATCGAGCACGGCATCGATGAAGGCCTCCAGCGTCGCCTCGTAATCGGGGTCGGCGTTGGTCCAGGCGGTATGCACCTTGGCCTCCTTGACCGCCTTGCTCATGTAGACCTGGATGCGCTGCTTGAGCGCTTCCCAGTCGTCGTTGTCCTGCGGTGTCTGCAGTGGCCAGACACCGAGCAGGGTCTGGTAGAACAGATACTCGGTGTTGGCGTCGGGCCAGGTCACCGCATCATCCTCGAGTGGCTCGCGGCCTTCGCCGCTGCGGCGAAAGCGCCGATTCAGCCGCGCCCAGCGCTCGACGTGCTCACGCCAGGCGAGCGGCAGCTCGGAGAGGACATGCAGACGTGCCCGCACATCCTCTGAGCGCTTGCTGTCATGCGTCGATCCCGCCAGCATCGCCTGCGGCCACTGCGATTGGCGCCGCGAATTGGCGCGGTGGAAGCTGTCGACCGAGAGGCCGAAGCGCTCGGGATCACCGCCGACCTCGTTCAGGGAGCTGAGCCGGTGCCAGCGATAGAAGGTCGTGTCTTCGACGCCTTTGGCGGTGACTGGACTGCTGTACTGCTGGAACTTCATCGCCAGGCGCAGCACGCGCTCACGGTACGGCTGCGGCTTGCCAGCCGCGATGTCGGTCAACAGCAGGTCGCGGACAAACTCAAACACCGACTGATCCGGCATCCGGCTGCGCCGTCGGGCCTCCGCGACCGCCTTCAGCACCTGATTGCGATCGGCGGTGGAGACGCCCTGATCGGTGATGTAGGTGCGGTAGACCGGAAAGCAGGCGACGACCTCCATCAGCGCACTGCGCAGCGCATCGAGAGTGTAATCGCGGGTATGCGGGTCCATCTCGGCGATGCGGGCGGCCTCACTCGCGAGCACGTGCAGCTCGCTGGAGAGCAGGTTCTTCATCACCAGCCGCTTGGCGGCATAGACCTCGTCGGCATAGCGGCTGGCTGAAGCGGAGCCAGGGCCTGAGTCGGAGCCAGGGCTCGAGCCCGAGCCTGAGCCCGGGTCCGAGCTTGAGCCTGAGCTAGCACCGATGAACGCTCGGTAGCAGCGATCAAGCTCGGCCTCGCCATCGCTGTCGACGAAAAGGGCATCGCAGAGCGTCGCAAAGTCGTAGCCGGTGGTCCCGTGCACGGGCCAGTCGTCGCGCAGCTGCTCGTCGCCGACCAGGATCTTCTCGGCCGCCAGATACAGCGGGCGATCGGCGTCGAGCGGGGCGCGCTGGGGCTGCAGGACCTCCGCCGCGCGCCGTTGCAGACGACGAAAGTAGGCGGCTGGATCGAAGAGCCCGTCCGGATGGTCGATCCGCAGTCCCTGCACCCGGCCCTCGGCGATCAGCTGCAGCACCCGCTCATGGGTGGCCTCGAAGGCCTCTGGGCTCTCCATGCGCAGCGCCGCAAGATCATTGATATCGAAGAAGCGCCGATAGTTGATCTCGTCGGCGGCCACGCGCCAGTGCGCGAGACGATAGGCCTGCGCCTCCAGCAGGGCATGCAGCCGGCCGCTGTCTACCGGGTAGTCGTCGGTGCCGTTATAGGCTTGCAGACAGTCCTGGATGTAGCGTTGCAGGTCGGCATTGGCCTGACACAGCACGGCAAGACGCTGTTTGTGCAGCTCCTTGTCGCGATAGCGCTCGATGACCGAGGTCTCGTCCAGCGCGCTGCGCGGTGGCAGGTTGCCGAAGGCGGTGATGAGGCTCTCAAAGCTGGCCAGATCCGAGGCCGGGTCTGAGCCCGCTTTTTCTGAGCTGACTGCTGTTGAGCCTACCTCTCTTGAGCCTAGGTTCGGATCAACAGCCGGTTCATCGGCCTTGAGCCGCTCGCGCAGCGCCGCCAGACCGGGCGCCAGGATGCGCGGATACTCGCGCGGATCGATCGGGAAATGGTGCTCGTAGTACTCAACCCGGAAGGCGC
>CAZEZH010000220.1:0-2944 GCA_964516305.1 uncultured Halochromatium sp.
CCGGGTTTCCCCTCGCGTGTCTCAGTAACCGCTTGCCATACCTCCGCCGTCGGGAACCGTTGGGGTCTCCCAAGTTCTCGGCGCTTCTCTTCTTGCATGCCAGGCGCTCGGACCCCGACAGACCCTCGGGACTCTCGCCATGAACGAACCTTAGGGAGAGGTTTGTTTTCTCTGTTCTCTGCCTGGTTTCCCGGCAGTGCCACAAGATTTCGCCCATCATTCGTTCGATCGAGTCCTCTGTGTTGGCTTCCAGCACGTTAACACTGTCGCCGTCTGCTCTTGTGCTTTTCACGAGGCTGAAATCGCTTCAGGGTGGTGCGGACACCCCTCTGGCCTACAAGATTCTCTGTGTACGCTTCACCTGTGTTGTTCACGATCGCGCCAGTGTCCATACCAAGGCGTCGCTGTCCTTCACAGGCGCAACACTCGATACGGGTGAGTGGCTAGCCCTTACCCGACCGGGACTTTCACCCGGCAAGAAGCGCCAAGCTCAGCCGGGCCGGTTGAGCGAGAGCGAAACCGGCTTCGGCTGGAGCACCGTTAGGCGATATTTTACTTGGCCTGTCCCAGTTGCCTCATTCTACGATTTAACCTGAAAACCGGCCTGTTTGAAATGCTCATCAAATGCAAACGCAATCTGAACCTGGTACTCCTGCATGAGGACAAATGACGAGCAATCGGTAAAACTCCATTCTTTATCCGCCCGTTCACGGAACAAGGCTGCTGTTGCTGCAATCTGTGTCGGAGTGAGATAAACCAGCCGAATTTTCCGACTGGTTTGCAGCATATCAAGAAACTTGACCGCGTAGTTGTGGCCCACACGGGACAATAATAAAGTGACGGTTTCATCCATGACATAATCGCTGGTAATTAGCGGCGATGTATTGTTTTTCAGAAACAGCTTTGCCGCTTCATGATCCCGATCTTTGCGAACCATTGCTGCATACCATGCACCGGTATCAACGACGATGCTCTGCATCATGAAGCACCGTACAGGTAAGCATCATGCCGCCGTGCCACGTCACTGTCTTCTCCTTCCGCAATACCGATAATGTCAAATAAAGGATCTTGCTGATTGCCTGGTTCAGCTTGCAAGTGAATACCGTCCTCTTTGGCCAGTTGCGTCAGAATAACCTGCATCAGTCTGAATTTATCAGTATGAGATAAAGACGTAATAATAGGGATAACTTCACTTACTGTCATAAAACATACCTTTCAGGATTTGAAATGCAGGCCTAACCAATGATTGTATGGTTTCCGGATAACTTACCACGGGATATCAGGGTGGACAAACGGAGCTTGAACCGAATCCCTGCGCGGGATATCCTGCGGCCGCGTATGTTATCCCGCAGGTACCCCGAGAATGCTCGACACCCCCCCCAGAAGTCGCAACCCAGTTCGACTCGGCCATGTTGGCGACTGGGGTCGACGAGCATCATCGCCCGCATTTTCGCCGGTGGCTGCGGTTCTATCTGGATTTCTGCGACAAGTACCGACGCGAGCCGGCCGACGCCGCCAGCTTGAGGGCGTTCGAGGAGAAGCTCAGGAGCAAAGGGCAAGAGCCTTGGAAGCAGCAGCAGGCGCGCCAAGCGGTCGTTCTGTACTGGTCACTGCGGACTGAAGGCGCGGCCGGGAGGGGTGCCAAGGCGACGCCAGCTGGCGCCGCATCCATCACCCGCAGTGAGCCTGCCTCAGCGCCGGCGGGACGGAACGGGGCGGCGATGCAGGACGACCAACCCCGCCGGGCCGTTGCAGTCACGGGCGGAGAGGCTGTCGCGCCCTTAGGGGCATCTGGTGCTCTCGGCGCAGAGGGCTCGGGGGGGCCGAGCGCAGCGGGCACGATTCCGGTGCCGGCGGCGGATCAGCAGGCGCTGCAACCGGCCGACCCGATGGGCGCGCCGCACCCGCCGGCACCTGCCGCGTTGTATTGGCCGGGTGTGTACAGCGGCCTGGAAGCGGCAGTTAAAGTCAGGCACTACTCGGCGAAGACGCTGAAGTCGTACCGAGCATGGACGCGGAAGCTGCAAGCGTACGTCCAGAACCGCGCGCCCGACACGCTGTCGACAGAAGATGTCAAGGCGTTCCTGACCTTCCTTGCCGTGGAGAAGCAGGTCTCGGCATCGAGCCAGAACCAGGCATTCAATGCGCTGTTGTTCCTGTTCCGCCATGTCTTGGATCAGGATTTCGGCCAGGTCGAGGGCGTGGTTCGAGCCAAGCGCAAGCCGTACATCCCGGTGGTGTTGTCGCGGCAGGAGGTGGACCGGCTTATCGGTGCCTTGGGCTATCCCTATGATCTGGTGGCGAAGCTACTCTATGGGTGTGGGTTGCGTCTGTTCGAGTGCCTGAAGCTGCGTGTGCAGGACGTTAATCTGGACATGATGGTGCTGACCGTCCACGACGGCAAAGGCAAGAAGGATCGCACGGTGCCGTTGCCACGGGTGCTGCGCACGGAGATTGAGCTGCAGTTCGAGCAGGTGGCGTTCGTCCACCGAGAGGACCTGGCTGCGGGTTATACCGGGACCTTTCTGCCGAGTGCGTTGGACTTGAAGTACAAGAATGCAGGGCGGGAATTCGTTTGGCAGTGGTTCTTTCCGGCCAAGACCTTGACGAAGGTGCCCGACACCGGCGAGCACCGCCGCTTCCATCTGCACGAGTCGCATGTGCAGAAGGCGATCAAGGAGGGGGTGGGGCGGGTCGCGCTGCGCAAGCGGGCGAGCGCGAATACGCTGAGGCACAGCTATGCCAGTCACTTACTGCAAGCGAATTACGACATCCGCACCATCCAGGAGCTGCTCGGCCACAGCGATGTACGGACCACCATGATCTATACCCACACCCTACCAAGCGTGACGGTCAAGGAGGCCAAGAGCCCGCTTGATCTGCGCTGATCTGGGGTGCGGGTCATGCGACATCAGAGCAACACCCGCTCAATCCCCCCAGCCTT
>CAZEZH010000221.1:0-2940 GCA_964516305.1 uncultured Halochromatium sp.
AAGCGCTCAGCATTTTGCGGGTTGCCGAGGTCACTGGGGTTGCCACGGTATCACCTAACCAACGTCCTTCGGCATCAATCGAAATCACTGCCAAACCGCAGTTGATTGCTGCAGAGATCACAAGCCGGGACATCCCGAGCACGTCTCTTGCCAGATCACGCGCTTGCTGCACCATTCGTACAGCAACAAGTACATCCCATTCTGAGATTGTCTTGATGCCAAGCAGAACTTCACCCCCGCCTGAGTCATCCGGAACATAAAGCGCATCCACTCTGCCTGCGAGTTCTGCTAAGGTATGGTTAAAACGTTTTATTTGCTTTATGTTGAGTGACGGACTGGCCCGAAACGAAACCGTTGTGCAGGGGCGGCGCACAAGCAGACTCTCTTCAGCGCTATAATTAAGCGGTGTTTGTGTCGACTGTTTGTCTGCATCCGTGCTTGTTGACGCATTCACCAACTCCATCCCTTGTGAAACAGCCATGCTGCGATTATGGACATCCATCCGTTTAAACAGTGCAGCCGCATGCTGCTTGACGGTCCCCAAGCTGATGTCGAGTGAATTGGCAATTTCCTTGTTGGATTTCCCCTCACACATCAGTCGCAAGATTTGACGCTGACGGGGGGTAAGTTTCAGCGAACGAGGTGCGACAGGAGCTGGCTGCCGATATTCGCTGTTCATTTATTCACCGGTAGAGCCCTAGCACTACAGCTAACGAATGCTTTATTGACTTAGCTGATGGTTCGCTACATAGGCCATGGGAAGCGCCCGGAAAGGATTTCTTTTGTATTGGTTGCTGTGACATCGCAACGGGTTTGGGACTGGCGCAAGACTGTACACCATCGCCTTGCTTTGTCCTCAGTGAGGAAAACTTCGACAGCCAAGCTATACCAACTCGCCGCTTCTGCTTCTGGCTTCACCGTTGCGACTGGAGTCAGCGCAAGCAATGCTTTGCCTTTGACTAGATTCGGGAATCGAGTGAGCAGGTCACGCCAGGTGGCTTCAGTGACTTCCCTGGTATGGATACCAGACAATCGCACCAACCAAGCGTGATCATTTTCATTATCATCTGACTGATTATTCAGCCGATTGCCAGAATAGTTATCAGCGCCCCAGCCTTTGGTCGGGGGCCATCCTGTCGTCAGTCTCAGTGGTGCGCTCTTAGTCAGAAGGCTAGCAACCGTCAGCTGCGGGCGATTGCCCTCTCCCGGGAGCGGCGCGCGATAGGGCGCTCCACCACCGAGCGACATGAAGAGATCGACGTATTCGAGATAGCTTTCGCCCTGAAAAATATACAAATCATCAAGGTAACGATTGTAGGTGCGCGCGGTATCCAGCCAGGTCAAATAATCAATGGCACCAGCAAGATAAGACTCTTGACTATTCGTCCATGCACGTTTCGCCGCATTTGCGGCCTGTTGTTGAAACTGTACACGCTCGGCGGTTTGCTGAATCCCTGACAGCGCATCTTCAACTTCAAGGCTGGCGGCGTAGATGACTTTGACATAAGTCTCCAACAATTCTTCATAGACGGCACGAGAATAATCCACTTCACGCTTGCGTCGGCCGCCATCGAAAACAGTTGCTGACAAGTTGGCGATGAAATTGAAGAACATGCTATGAGGCTGAAGGACCTCGTCGATGAATTCACTACCATAGCCGAAATCGCTCGTGAGATCTAATGGTGGCAGAACACGAGCGCGGGCAACCTCAATATCAGCATCCGCAGCGAGCAATTGCGCTTCAATCGCCCTCACATCAGGACGCTGTAGGAGTAGAGCGGGAGGTGCGCTGGGCTTAACGCTCGGCTCAACAAGACCGTTGAGCCCGTATTGCGGTAAGGTAACGCTGTCTGGCAGCGCGCCGACAAGCGCAACCAAACGATTGCCAGCTTTGGCTTTTTCTAAGGCAATCGCTGGCATATCGGCCTTGACAGCTTGAACAGCGGCGCGTTGCTTTTCCACGTCGATCAAAGTCGCATCCCCCGACTCTAATCGCGCGAGCATGCCGTCTAGCATGTTGGTCAGAACCTTGTCCGTCTCTCGGGCTACATCCATTCGGTCGTTGAGGACAAGATAATCGACAAACGCCGCGACGACGCCATTCGTCAGTTGCCGTGCTTGCTCGTCATACTCGAACAAGGCGCGCCAGAGCTCGTAATCGGCCGCGTCGGCTAATGCAGCAAACTCGCCCCAAAGGTCGATACGCCAATCCAGTTGCAGCCCAATCTGATAGGTTGTGCTGCTCTCGAGGTCTTCACCGCGACCTCGAGAGCCGACGCCCCCATCTGGCGCCTCATATTCAAAGCGCAGAGGCAATAAAATCTCGGGCCATTGGAAACCTTTAGCCTGTGACGATCGTGCAAGTGCCTGCATAACGCGCTGTGACGCAACGCGCAGGTCAGCGTTATTGGCCAGCGCGCGATCGACAAGCTGATTGAGGTCTGAGTTACCGAAAAGTCTCCACCAAAACGCGAGCTCAGCTTCTTCCGATGCGGGATTTGGCGTCCTTGTTGTTCCAGGATCAACGGAACTGGCCGTAAACATTCCCGAAAGGGGGATATCAGGTATGTCGTATTTGAAGCTCTTGGTCGCACAGCAAGGCAAAATTGCCACAAAAAGGATCAAGATCAGCAGCCGTGAGCCAATGTCAAGGCGCCCTTGTGCAGATAAGAACCTAGGAATGTGACTAACGCCGGAAAGCCGGAGAGTTCGCAAGGCCTAGTCCTCATCGAAGGGCGATACATGAACGATCACTCGCCTAGTTGGCGGCTGACGTGAATCCATTCCGCCAAGGACAAAATTGTAGCTAGAATATGACAGATTTCCAGTTATGCAACAATCTGCGCAGCCTCTTCCGCGCGCTACGATTGACGCAAAGCATTCATCCCCGCCCAGCCCGCTTGCGCTCATGCTCCTTCAAGAAGCGCTTGCGGATACGGA
>CAZEZH010000222.1:0-2923 GCA_964516305.1 uncultured Halochromatium sp.
TCCCCCACTTGATACCGGCTTAGCCTAGCTTATCCCGGACGCTACCGGAACACTTTTCGATATGAATCAATGCACTTGCGGATTACCCTGGAACCCCCCGGAACCGCTATCAGCAGACACCCTCTCCGCCAGATCAATGACTTAGCCGCGTGCTGTCCTGCCTCATTCGCATTGTTTCGCGTGATCCGCCTGCATGCGATGGTACCACTAGGGGTACCTGCCCGTTGGGTGGCACTTCAGCGACGACGGGCTTTTTAGGCGACGTCCACACCACGTTGTGTATAGCCACCAAACAGACGGTACTCGCAGAAACTCGTCTGGCTGGTAGCAGCGAACACTTGCGCAGCCAACCGCACCCATGCCAGAACCGCCTCACCACTTGCCCCAGATCAAATCTCCCGAAAGGAAGACTCGAGGGACACTCGGGCAGCCCGGCATCGTGGCTGATTCCAGCACCGATCTTTCTCGTGTTTGCCCCCGACCTCTTGCTGCTCAGCCTCTGAGCAATCAGGACGGTCGCTGATTATTTTGGCATGATGACCGCATCGATGATATGAATAACGCCGTTGCTCGCTTCGATGTCAGTCGTCACCACGTTCGCCCCATCGACCTTGACGCCATCACTGGTATCGATCGTGATGTTGCTGCCCTGGACCGTCGTCGCACTCTCAAGGCTGACGACATCTGCCGCCATGACCTTGCCCGGCACCACGTGATAGGTGAGTACCGCAGTCAGTGCGTCTTTGTCTGCCATCAGGGCCTCGAGTTGGTCCGGCGGGATCTTTGCAAAGGCCTCATCGGTCGGTGCAAACACCGTAAATGGCCCTTCACCCTGGAGGGTCTCGACTAACCCTGCCGCCTTCACCGCAGTAACCAAGGTGTCGAAGCTTCCGGCGCCGACGGCGACCTCGACGATGTCATCCGGAGTAGCCGCATCGGTTCCCGCTGTTGCGATCTGGATCAGCTTCGCAGGCTGATCACCCCAATGCATCGCCGGCTGCATCATGCCCGACGGAAGCATTGGGGCGCCGGAGGTGCCGAAGCCGGTATGCGTCGAGGCGGTGTTCATGCGGGCGCAGCCATCCCCGCCGGCCACTGCGTGTTCGATGGCGCCGACGTTCAGCCCAAGGCCAAGCAGGATGGCGGTAGCAAGCGTTGCGTTGCGGATGGTCATGATTAGGCTCTCTCTGGTCGTTGCTAGGTAACGGGCGAATGAATGCTGCCCATAGCCAAGACAAATGCGGTTCAAAAACCAGATATACAATGGTCAAATCCTGTTCATTGTCAATCAAAAGACCGCTCGGTTTTTGAGGGATGGCAAACGGCGAGTCGGCACCCGGCTGATTCATTTCCAGGTCAGCCCGGCGCGCTTCCGGCTGGTGGATCATCGATGAGCTCGAGCTGCACTTGGGTGCCGACATCCAGGTACCGGATCGGGCTGGTTGGCGGCCAAGGTTTCTGCGTGCAGGCTCTGGCCTGGGCATTGCTTTAGCATGGACCACCGCGCCAGTGCGCAATTGCCCCGAGCCCGCTTTAGGTATGGCTGATCCGATCCTATCCCGTGATTCCCTGTCCCTCTGCTGTCCCTTCTGTGGACTCGGGTGTGACGACCTGTCACTGCGCAACGACGATAGGCTCAGTGTCGAAGCCCATGGCTGCTCCGTCGCAGGGGCACGATTCGATGACCTATTGTCCACTCCCGGCACCGGCCATCATCCGCGGGTGCTCGGAAAGTCCGTGCAGCCCGAGCAAGCTCTGGCGGAAGCGGCGCGGCTGCTGAAGTCGGCGCGATTACCCCTATTCAGCGGATTGCGTGGCGACCTGACGGACCTGCGCGGGGTGCTGCCGCTTGCTGCGCTTTGCGGCGGGATGCTCGAGCACGCCGATGGCGCCGCGCTTGCCTGCACCGCCCGGGTCGTCGAAGAGACCGGCTGGCTGGTGACGAGTCTCGGCGAAGCGCGCAACCGGGCGGACTTGGTCGTCATCGTCGGAGACGGCGTGGTGGCGTCGGTTCCGCGGCTCGGCGAGCGCGTACTGCGTGCCTCCGATCGGCTGCACGGGGAGCGGCCGCCCCGTGTCGTCATGCTCGGAGAGGATCGCACCGCGGCAGACGCCCTGGACGCGGAGCAGATCCCGATCGCCCGCGCGGATCTGCGCGACTTCATCGCCGTCGTGCGCGCGCGCCTCGACGGCCATGTCATTGGTGCTGATGCCTTCCCGGCGGCCGCGCCGCTCGCCGAAGCGCTGGCGGCGGCCCGCTACCCGGTGCTGTGCTTCAGCGCGGCGGTACTCGGCGGCGACGATGCGGATCTTGTCATTCGTGCGCTCGGCCAACTGGTGCGGGCGCTGAACGCACAGGGGCGAGCTGCGCTGCTGCCCCTCGGCGGCACCGATGGCGCCGTGACCGCCGCGCAGGTCTGCGGTTGGCAGACCGGCTTCAGTGCGCAACTGTCGTTCGCGACCGGACTGCCAGTGTATCGACCGGGTGCCGGCTCCGCCGACGACCTGCTGCGGTGCGATGGCGCCGACCTGCTGGTCTGGCTCGACACCCTTGCCGGTGAGCCGCCGCCTTTGGTCGATGTGCCGACCATCGTGTTGGGGCACCCGGGCATGCGCTTCGAGCGCGAGCCGGACGTCTTCATCCCGCTGGCCGTACCCGGCGTCCACCGGCCCGGCGCCGTCCACCGCGGCGACGGTTATGCGCTATTGCCGCTGGATGCGCTCGTCGACAGCGATCTGCCCACGGGCGAGCGCGTCTTCGGTGCTTTGGCGGACCTGCTTCAAACTGCTGGCTCAACTCAGGAGGCAGGCGCATGCTGACGCGACTCACCGGTGCCCGTGTCTTCGACCCGATCAACGGCATCCGCGGCGAGGTCCGCGACGTCTGGATCGACGCCGGGCGTATCTGCGCGCCGCCCCGCGA
>CAZEZH010000223.1:0-2918 GCA_964516305.1 uncultured Halochromatium sp.
GGCCTCGTCGAACTGGGTGACGTGGGGCACCGAGAGCCAGGCGCGGTGCAGATGAGTCCCACTGAGCTTCTTGATGCGCGACAGCGGCTGGGTCTCGGTCTCGCCGAATTTGCTGAAATCGACCTCGGGTGCGGCCGGGAGCTGGAACGGCATGCCGCCGGCGGCGGCAGGCGGGCCCCCGGCTGAGAGCGTCTTTTTGACGTAGGCCTGAACGTCGTCCTTGAGGATGCGCCCCTTGCGGCCGCTGCCTTTGACCTGGGCGAGATCGACGCCGAGCTCGCGGGCGAAGCGCCGCACTGCGGGGCTCGCGTGCGGGGTGCGACCGCTGGCGATGGCCTGCATGTCCGCTGGTCGAGGCAGGATCGGGGCCTTGCGGCGCTCGGCCTCGCCAGGCGCGCGGCTTGCCGGTGAGGCTTGCCTGTCCTCCTGTTGAGCGGCCGCCGCTTGGGCCTTGGCGCCTTCAGGCTTAGCGCTCGCCGCGGGTGCTTGGGCGGTCTCAGTCTCTTCGGCAGAAGGCGCAGCAGCTGCATCAGCGGTTGCCGCCTGAGCCTGTCCCTTCAGCGTCAGCAGCTGGTCGCCCTGATTGACCTTGTCGCCGGCCTTGATATGGACCGCCTCGACGGTCCCGGCGGCCGGCGAGGGGATCTCCATGGTCGCCTTCTCGCTTTCGAGGGTGACGATGGATTGGTCCACCTCGATCTGGTCGCCCACATTGACCAGGACCTCGACGACCGGGATGTCGGCGAAGTCGCCGATATCAGGCAGTGGGACGTCGATCCGTTCGGCGGCGCTCGCACCCGCACCCGCAGCCGTGGTTGCTGCGGCTGCACCTGGGCTAGAGTCGCCTGAGGAGGCTACCGCTTCTTCAGAGACGCGCGATGATGCGCTGTCATTCACTGGCGGCTTTCCATTGCCGGCCTGGCCCATCGAGCTAGACGCCGAGCCCGATCCCGATTCCGCTCCGGCTCCTGTGCTTGCACCCGAGTCGGATGTGCCAGCATCGCCACCGGCCGCAGCGGTGTCGACCCGCATCAGTAGATGCCCGAGACCGACCCGTTCGCCGACCTTGATGTTGACCTCTTTGACCTCGCCGCCGAGCGGGGAGGGGATCTCCATGGTCGCCTTGTCGCTCTCGAGCGTCAGCAGCGATTGTTCTGGCTCGATGTGGTCGCCGGGGGCGACGAGGATCTCAATGATCTCGACATCGGCGAAATCACCGATATCGGGAAGCAGAATGTCTTCTACCGTTGCCACGCTGCAGTCTCCTGTGCCCGGTGGGGATGCGCGATGAGGAAATGCCGTAGGCGATGCTGCGGTACCATTGGCGTCGTTGCTCGACACTGCATTGCACGAGGCTTCATTGCACGATTCAGCAGGGCGTTCATTGGGTCACTGGGTTCGGCTTGTCCGGATCGATCCGATACTTCTCGATCGCCTCGCGCACGCGAGACGCGGGAATGCTGCCTTCGTCGGCGAGCGCCTTGAGCGCGGCGATGACGATGTACCAGCGATTGACCTCAAAGAACTTGCGTAGCTGGCTGCGCATGTCGCTGCGACCGAAGCCATCGGTCCCGAGCACGCTATAGGGGCGCGGCAGGTAACTGCGGATCTGGTCTGCGTAGGCGCGCATGTAGTCGGTTGCGGCGACAATCGGGCCGACGCTGTCGGCGAGCAGCTCGGTCACATAGGCGGTGCGCGGTGGCTCGTCTGGATGGAGCAGGTTCCAGCGTTCGCAATCGATGCCGTCGCGGCGCAGCTCATTGAAGCTGGTGACGCTCCAGACATCGGCGGCGATCTCGAAGTCTTTGGCCAACAGCTGGGCGGCGGCTTGGACCTCGCGCAGGATGGTGCCGCTGCCGAGCAGCTGCACGCGTGCTGATCCTGCCTTGGCACTCGCCTCGCGCTCTGTCGCTGTCGCCGTCTCGCCCGTCGCCGTCTCGTTTGTCTCTCCAGCCGATGGCAGCCGGTAGAGGCCGCGCCGGATGCCGTCCTCAACGCCTTCGGGCATCGCCGGCTGCGGGTAGTTTTCGTTCATCACCGTGATGTAGTAGAAGCAGTTCTGCTTCTCGGCGTACATCCGGCGCAGACCGTCTTGCACGATCACCGCGAGCTCATAGGCATAGGCGGGGCCGTAGCTGACGCAGTTGGGGATGGTCGCGGCGGCCAGATGGCTGTGGCCGTCCTGATGCTGCAGGCCCTCGCCGGCCAGTGTGGTGCGCCCGGCGGTGCCGCCGAGCAGGAAGCCGCGCGCCTGCATGTCGCCGGCGGCCCAGATCAGGTCGCCGACGCGCTGGAAGCCGAACATCGAGTAGTAGATGTAGAACGGGATCATCGCCTGGCCGTGGTTGGCGTAGGCGGTGGCGGCGGCGATCCAGGACGACATGGCGCCGGCCTCGTTGATGCCTTCCTGCAGGATCTGGCCGTTCTTCTCCTCGCGGTAGTACATCACCTGATCGGAATCGACCGGCTCGTAGAGCTGGCCGACGTGCGAGTAGATGCCGAGCTGGCGGAACATGCCCTCCATGCCGAAGGTGCGCGCCTCGTCGGGGACGATGGGCACCACCAGTTTGCCGATGGCCTTGTCGCGGATGATCATGGTCATCAGCCGGACCATGGCCATGGTGGTCGACATCTCGCGCTCGCCGCTGGACTCGAGCAGTTGTGAGAAGGCCTCGAGCCCGGGCACCTCGAGCGCGGGCGCGTCGTTGAACCGCGCCGGCAGTGGGCCGCCGAGGGCCTCGCGACGCTCATGCAGGTACTTCAGCTCGGGGCTGTCGGGCGCTGGCTTGTAGAAGGGCGCGGCACCAATCTGCTCATCGGAGATCGGGATGTTGAAGCGGTCGCGGAAGGCCTTGAGGTTGGCCTCGCCCATCTTCTTCTGCGAGTGGGTGATGTTCATGCCCTCGCCAGCGACGCCC
>CAZEZH010000224.1:0-2901 GCA_964516305.1 uncultured Halochromatium sp.
AAATCTATCGGCGATAAAGTCAGCAACCACGCGGCCTGGCGGCGAAAAATGGGCTAATTTGTCGGGGTAAAGTCGGTCTTGAGCAGATGCCAGCCCCTGAGATCTCGGGTAGGGATACCGAAGCCGAGGTGCAGCGGCAGGGTCTCATCTTGCCCGGTGCCTGGCCGCGCGTAGAGCACAACGATGACCGCGAGGATACCAGCATCCGGGTCGCATTCTTCCCACAATGCGAGCTGCTCACCGTGACAAGGATTGTTGCGGGCCAGAGTCTGCTTGTACTCCTTCTGCTCGATCGGATCACCCCAGTGATCGACCTTGGCATGCGTGATCAGGAAGTTTCCACTCATGGCCAGCGCAAAGGCATGGGTGTTGACTAGCTCGAAGCGGTAGCGCATGCCGACATCCTCGGCGCTGAGGCGGAACGCTTCACCACGCTCGAAATAGCGCGTGGTGCCTAAGCGCATCCGATGTGAGGGGGTCTCGGGGGGCGTGCGAACGGCTTGCTCGTAGGCGGTCGCAGTACAGGTGCACATCCGCTCCTCGAGTCGGTGAAAGAAGACCTCTGGGATGGCGGCGAGGGCAGCGTCGAGCAGATCGGGCATCGCGGGGTACCTCGGCTAAATGGGCTCAAGTTCGAGTTTCGCGTAACCTGAGAATAGCGCGAAAAAGTTTCGCGTGGGGACTCTAGCCGTTGAATATCCGTGGGTTAGCGCGGCAGAGGTGCGGGCGTGGTCGGGTGTCGGCACCATGTTCGCCCTCATCCCGGTCATACCTGCAGGCCCTGGAAGCTCTCGGCCCAATCGTCTGCGGCCCAGTCAGCGGCACCTTGGGCACTCTGAAACGGGCCTTCGATGGCACGATCAGGCGTGTTGTCAATGAGCCAGTGGTCATTGGCCCTGCCGTCCGAGCCGGGCGCAAGCGGCGAACGGGCCTCCCTGTCCTGCTTGATGGCCGGCGGCCTGCCTGCCCCGCGCTGCCCGGTCTGGCGAGTCTAGCGGATCACTAGCCGCTTGCTCTGGCTGAGGCAGGCGCCGGGGATGGTCTGCCCGGCCTTGAGGGCCTCGAGGGCCTCGAGCAACGCCTGCTTGCGCGCGTGGGTGGTGGTAATTGTGGAGTGGTGCAACGCACTGGCGAAGGATGTCGCCGATGAGACGCGGTGAGGTCTGGTGGGTCGAGTTCGATCCTTCGATGGAGGACCTGGACAGCTGGCTTGACCTCCACGTCAAGCGGGTCTAAAAAAAGAGTATGCGTCCAATATCTCCAGTGATGGAGCCGTGTATGACCGCAATCCCACAGTCCAACATCAGGTTCGATGCGGAGATCCTCTCGAGTACCGCCTTGCAGGCCTTCTTCAACTTGACCGCGCGCTGGGGACTGAGTAGTGCGCAAGAGCGGGTGTTGCTCGGCAGCCCACCCGAGTCGACCTTCTTCAAATGGAAGTCAGAGAAGACCGCGCGGCGGTTGGGGCGAGACACCCTGGAACGCATCAGCTATCTGCTGGGCATCGCGCGGGCCTTAGGCGAGCTGTTGCCCTCGCCGCGCGCGGCCGATGAGTGGGTCAAGAAAACGAATGCAGCGCCTTTGTTCCATGGGCAATCGGCTCTGGAGCGGATGCTGGGCGGCAGTCTGATCGATCTTGCCGAGGTGCGCCGCTACCTTGATGCCCAGCGTGGCCTCTAGTCTTGCGCCACCGCTGTGTGAGCTGGACTGGCCGCACCAGTATCGCATCGTCTCCTCGTCGTTCCCTGCCATCGCCTTCTTTGAGACCTTGGTCGATCCCGAGCGGATGGAGGCGCTCTACTACCTCGAGGGGCTGACCAACGCGCGTCTGCGCGATGAGGTCGGGGACATCGCACTGGTCGATCCCGAGGACCGGATCAGTGGGCCGGGCGCATCGCCCGTGATGGCGGCCTTTACCCATGTCGGCGCCGAGAGCCGCTTCAGTGATGGGTCCTTCGGGATCTACTACGCGGCCCGCACGCTGGACACGGCGATCGAAGAGACCAAGTTTCATC
Source organism: uncultured Halochromatium sp. (assembly GCA_964516305.1). GTDB lineage: Bacteria > Pseudomonadota > Gammaproteobacteria > Chromatiales > Chromatiaceae > Lamprobacter. Next base: position 2,016 of record CAZEZH010000224.1, read on the forward strand.
GTGCCCGGTTCCTCGCCTTCACCCAAGAGGCGCCCGGGGAGATCGATCTGCGCGTCGATGTCGGCGAGATCGCCAAGCCCCTGCACGACATCGGTGGCGACAACGACGATGCGCTGCATGCTCCGGAGACCTGGGCGGCGTCTCAGGCCTTGGGTGCTGAGCTGCGCGCGTTGCGTTCCTGGGGCTTGGTCTATCGATCGGTTCGCCATCCTGGAGGCGAGTGCATCGCGGCCCTCAGACCCCCGGCGGTGACAATCCCTCGCCAGGGGCCGCATCTCAGTTATCTGTGGGACGGAGCTCGGATTGTGCGTGTCTATGAAAAGATCTTGCGTTAGCGCATCGGCAGGACCGATCCAGATCGCCGCCAACGCCTGGCTGACCTGGTGTCTCAGCGAATCAGCGGATAGATCGCCGCATCCCGGCGCCCTGCCCAAGACCCGACCGGTGGCGGCGGCTGGCTGATCGTCGCCGATCCTGTGCAGGCGCTCCTTGAGGCCAGTCATCATTGTAAAAAGCACATCATGATGCTAATTTTACAAGGATGTTAGACTGCCGCCTGACGACTCTCTTGTATGAACGCCTCGAGCAGTTTCCGGCGGTTGCGCTGCTCGGCCCTCGGCAAGTGGGCAAGACCACCCTGGCACAGGCGGTTGGGGATCAGCGCCCGAGTCTGTACCTGGATCTCGAGTCACCGCCCGATCGCGACAAACTCTCCGACCCGATCGATTACCTCTCCCGCCATGCCGATCAGCTGGTCATCCTCGAAGAGATCCAGCGGGTGCCGGCGCTCTTCCAATCCCTGCGCGGCTTGATCGATCAGGGGCGACGCCAAGGGCGCACGGCCGGACAGTTTCTGCTCCTTGGCTCCGCCTCGATCGATCTGCTT
>CAZEZH010000225.1:0-2877 GCA_964516305.1 uncultured Halochromatium sp.
ACTAAATCGGGCGGGCGCGCTAACGCTCATTTCACCCGCTCATTACACCACCGGGAGACAACGATGTCTGAGCTACTGAAGCTCAAGGTTGCCGAGGCCTTGCCAAAGGACGCCGGGCGCGGTTAGGCGCGTCTTGAGCCTGCTGCCGGATAGGGGTGATGGCCGGTGGCATCGCGCACGAGATCCGCAATCCCTTGTCAATCTGCTACTCCGCCGTGCAGTTTCTGGATGATCCGGATCTGGATGAGGATCTGCGCCGTGAATGCATCGATAAGATCAAGTCCAGTGTCGAGAAGGCCTCGGGCATCATTGAGAATCTGCTGCGCTTTGCGCGGCCTTCGGCCGATGACGAGATGCAGGAAACGGATTTCAGTCGGGTGGGTGAGGGAAGTACCTTGCGCGTTCAGCTGCCGATCCTGTGATCGGGGTCGCAGCTGCTTGATCAATGCGCGAGCTCGCTGTCCTTCTAGTCGATGACGAGCCCAATATTTGCTGGGCCATCAAGGCGCTCTTGCGTCCTCCGCGTTATCGGCTATTGAGTCTGAACAGCGGCTCGGAGGCCCTGTCGCGACTTCAGCACGAGTCCTTCGAGCGCATCATTGTGGATGCCAAGCTCCAGGATATGAATGGGCTGGACTTGGCACGGCGCATTCGCGTGCTCAATCCTGATGCCTGGATTGTACTGATCTCGGCCTTCTATTACAGCGATGATCAGACCGTGACCGCGGCCTTGAGCGAGGGCAGCATTCAGCGCTTCGTAGCCAAGCCTTTCTCGCATCAAGCACTGCTGGACGCCCTCGATCCTGAGCCGCCAGTGGCAGAGGGGTCTGACGACCCACTTGCTAGCCGTTAATAATTCTCAATCACTATGGCTTGGCTACCATACCTATGGAATCTGTTCCATGGTTTATCGATCAGCATATTAGTCAAAACGATTTTTCTGGACAAGCCAAGCTGAACTTTTGGCAATATAAATCAGTAGCTTGAAATTTTTTCTTCCTGTCGTCGATCTTGGCCTATGAGTTGCACCCTTAACACTGACAGCGCAACCGCACTGTCTCTGAAGTTAAACGCGCTTTGGTGCATAGGAGTAGACACATGGCTAACATCGCAAAATCCACTGACTCTTCAAGTCTGGCCGAAGTTGTTGATCGCATCCTCGACAAAGGCATCGTGGTTGATGCGTGGGTCAAGGTCTCGCTGGTTGGTATCGAGCTGCTTTCGGTTGAGGCCCGCGTGGTCGTGGCTTCGGTTGAGACCTACCTGAAGTATGCCGAGGCCATTGGCCTGACCGCCAGCGCTGCAGCGCCTGCCTGAATGACATGAAGTCATGGCAGCCTCGGGGTTAACTGATCACATTGATGAGTCCTCGAGGAGGTCCCGCCTGTTGGCTTGCCAACAGGCGGGACTTGTTAGTCTTAGATTGGCCTGAGGAGATAGGTGAGAGGAGACAGGTGATGACTAAGAAAGGGATCAATGCCTGAACGCTGGTTATGACCTGAGCAGGTCGCCAAGATCAGCGCTGGGCCATGTTCTGGCCCGATTGGGTTGGCTGCTCTAATGATGTCGCGATGTGCGCTGAGCCTGGAATTGAATTATGACGCTGGAAAGTCTTCGGCCCGATGTCGGTCTTAATGATGAAGACCTCGTGTCCCTGAAGCAAGCGAGAGCTTTGTCTCCACGCCTTATGTGGAAGAGGTGACGAATCGTGCGATGGTCTATCTGCGGGCCGGTTATCCGTTGCATCTCGCGGGTCCATCCGGGACCGGTAAAACCACCATGGCCTTCCATCTGGCCGCGCTCTGGGGCCGGTCCGTCACGCTGATTCATGGCAATGATGAGTTTAGCGTCTCTGATCTCATCGGCACCAATGATGCCGGCTATCGGCGCAGTGAGGAATACGCTGGCACGCACAAGACCCAGGATGCGCTTGCGGATCGGATGATCACGATCCGTCTGAATCCGCCGGATCGTAATACCGAGATCGAGATCGTCAAGGCGAAAGCGGGCATTGATGAGTTTGAGGCCGGTCATATTGTCGACATCATTCGCGAACTGCGAGGCAGTGGCGAGAATAAGACGCGACCGACCCTGCGCGCTGGTATTGCGATTGGCAAGATCCTCGGCATGGTTGATGGCAGCGCTCGCTTTGGTGACCGCTTCTTTCATGGTGTCTGCTATGACGTAGTCAGCACCGAAAGCGCGAAGGTCCTGCATGATGGGCAGTCGATCTTCCATCAATTGGTCGACAGCGTGATCAAACAGGTCTGCCCGCCGGTTGGCGCGAAGCCACGGGATGAGGGTGCTCGTGCTCAAGTCCAAGCAAAGGTAAAGGCTGTCAACGCTGCTTTCGCGACAAAATTGAATACGTTTAGGAGTTGATGATGGCGATCAAGACAACGCGCCCGCCGCGCACGTTGGGTGATATCAAGACGGTTGCTGGGCGGAGCTCGAACACGAATCAACGCCGCTACGCCAGCTATTTTCAATTGGGTGCGCTGGAACTCGAGCGGTATCGTCGGGGGCTTGAGCGAGACGCGGCTCAGGGCCGGATCGATGGCATTAATCAGCGCCTGGGTGAGATCGATGGGGAAATGCAGGGCCTGCTGGTCGAGGCGGGGGCAGAGGGCGCTCAAAGGCCAACCAAAAAGGGCGAGCGGGCGCGCATAGGCAGTCGCTCGCAGACCCGCGGCACAGTCACCTCGAACGAACTAACGGGTCAGCCCCGTGGGCTGCGAATTCGCTATTGAGATGCAAGATCGAACCGCTATTGGACAATCCGTAGGATCATCATGGCTCGTAATGTGAAATCGCAGGGTGGAAAGTTTATCTATGCACTGGTTGATGTTGGCGAAGAGAGCCCTGCTTATCGTGTGA
>CAZEZH010000226.1:0-2869 GCA_964516305.1 uncultured Halochromatium sp.
CGCGATAGGTGCAGAGCAGGCGCAGGCGCGTGCGATCAACGTGGAAGCGCGGGCAGGCGACATCATCGAGCGTCTCGACTCGGGCTGTGATGGGGCTCGGCCCCAGGGTGCGCGTGACCAGATCCGCGAACAGCTCGGCGAGCCTGGCCATGTCCGCCAGCCACCAGCCAAACCCTGCCGGCTCGATTCCAGACTCCTGCAACAGCCCTTGCAACCGCGCCATGCACTGCGCTTGCATTTCGGCGGCGCTCAGCGCAATGCGCCCGTTCAGAAGCCGCTCGGTCGTCAAACCGGCGACTTCCCGTGCGATCTTGGGATCAGCCCGTCGCCGCCAGAGCACAAGGCTGACCCTCGGATGGCCGATGTTGTGAAGCTGCTGAGCGTCGTCGACCAGGATCACGCTCGTGAGCGTCGGCAGTCGTCGTGGCGCAGTGGAGTCGCCAAAGGGACCCGATGCGACGGCGCCGTGCGGCGTCACGAGGTCGTTCCAGGCGCTTGAGCTACGCACCCGCGATCGGTATCGCAAGCTGGAGCCTAAGATCGACGAGGCCCTCGCGCGCATCGACCATTCACCCGCAGACGCGAGTGCCCCCTGCCATGCCTGAAACCCTTGTTACGCTGCCACTCAACGCTCAGCTGTTCCAGCGCACAAGGCCGACGTCTCTGCTACTGCAAAGACACCATGAGCCTCAAGCCTCGTACTCAAGTCAGCACAGGCAGACCGCGATGCGCAGGATCAAACGGCAAGTACGCTGAATTCATCCCCTATTTCAACCCGTCGCTGCTGCTGTACCGCAACATGCACAGGATTGACGAAGACCGAAAACAAGACGGGCGCAGCGACGAGACCGAGCTGACAACCATCGGCCTCGATGCGCGTAATGGATTTCCCGACTTGGCTTGCGTTTCCCGGCGCAGGGCCTTGAGATCGGCGCTCGCGGACGGTTCATCGCTGCCCAAGACCGCGTGCCGGCATGGATTGAGCCGTCCGACAGCTATAACCTCTACGACATCTGGCTCACGTGGAGGCCTTCCGAAATCAGCCCCTCTTCTGGGCGGTCGTTGAACAGGTCATCGGCAGCGAACAGGCCCAGCAGGCGTGGCGCATAGTTGGGATCAGCAGCGACCCGCGCTGCGATCTGCTCGAACTCGGTGCGCGTGCGCATGATCACCTAGCCGAGCGACTGATGCAGGAAGATGACGTTTCCGGTTTCCTCCGCGGGGCATCGCGATCAGATAAGAGGTGCCCCAAGACGAGGGCCGCAGCAGCCGTCATTGCGATGCCAAGACGCGTGTTCCGGCAGACTGGATGGTGGATGAGTGCATCACATGATCTCCAAGCTGGTGTCCCGCTCTACGAGCATCAAAGCAGCGCCTATCCATCATTGATGAAACTTTGGTAACAGTTGGTTCAGCTAGGTATCGATATGCAGTACAGAGACTTCAGGATCGGACGCATATTCGACTGCGGAGGATGCCGTTGCTAAGATCGTGTTTGACGAAGATGACCTGCCAGGCTGCACCTTAACAGGCGAGCTTGTCAGCTTATTTTGTTACATTCGTGCAGCCTACCTAACGCTGCTCAATCCTCTTATCTCTCCTGCCCATTGGCGACCGAACGCCCCGAGGTGCTGCCCTCCATCTCATTCTGGTCAGTCTCTAACCAAGATGATGCTGCAGGCCAAAAATGGCCGACACATCAGTCAGCAGAACAGGTCATCCCAATCCTGTACACAGGCTTGTTCACAGCGACCGGGGACTAAGGAGTCACATGCGACGTTGCCTCGCCCATCTGTTCGGCCTCGAACTCCTGTTCGTGCTGCTTTGGAACTCCGGCTTCATCGGCGCCGAATACGGCCTGCCCTACGCTGGACCCTGGACGCTGATGTTGTGGCGTTACGCGATCCTGGCCCTGCTGCTTGGCCTCTGGCTGGCCTCGCGCTGGCAGCTCAGATGGCCAGGCGCCCGGGCCGTGGGTCATGCCGCCATCGTTGGCGTGCTGGCGCATGGCGTTTGGCTCACCTGCGTGATGCTGGCTCTAAACCAAGGGGCACCGGCTGGGATCGTGGCCTTGGTGACCGCGTTACAACCGCTGCTCACCGGCGCGCTGTCGGGACCCGTACTGGGCGAGCGGACCGATCCACGCCAATGGGTTGGACTATTGCTCGGCTTTGCCGGCGTCGTCATCGCCATCGCCGCCAGGCTATCGTTGGACTCTCCGGTGCCGAAGATCGCTTATCTACTGCCGTTCCTATCGGTGGCCGGAATCACCACTGCCAGTCTGCTACAGCGCGGCTGGGCAAAGGCCGGCACTAGCGCCAACTTACCGCTGGATGCCAGCCTTTTCTATCAAGGCCTGGCAACGGCGCTGGCATTGCTGGGACCAGCCTGGTGGCTCGAGGGCTTTGCAACCGACTGGACTCCGCCTTTCATCGCAACCCTCGGCTGGCTGATCCTGCCGGTTTCCTTCGGTGCCTATTGGACGATGTGGCGTTTGCTGGCCCACCAGGAGGCCACCCGGGTCGCGAGCCTGTTCTATCTCAGCCCGCCAGTGACCATGCTGATGGCCTGGGCGGCGTTCGGCGATACGCTGGTGACCACGGACCTTGTTGGGTTGGCAGTCGCGGGTGCAGGGGTGTTGCTCGTCTACAGCGACGGCTTCCGGCGTGGTGCGCATCGCCAGCAGGACGCAACGAGCAGATCCTCATCAAACGAGCAATGAACAAAGGGATCGACGGAAACGCTCGGCAGGCGTGCGACAAGGGTAGGTGGTGGATTACAGCCGCCATCCGGGGAAATGAACCAGTGGCCCGTCGCCTTTCACCTTGCATGCGGTGATATGCGCTTCAGGAACACGCGTTGCATATTG
>CAZEZH010000227.1:0-2859 GCA_964516305.1 uncultured Halochromatium sp.
TGTCGGCGGTGAGCTCGCCTGAGAATGCTTTTTGGAGGAGGGATTGCTTGAGTTCAGCTAATGAATTGAGCTTATTTCCGTAAATTATCTCTAAATCGAGAATCGCTCCTCGAAGTTCTGCGACATCTGAAACGATCTTCAGTTGAGTTTCTAGCGGGGGAAACGGAAACTTCTCTTTCTCGAATGTGCCGAGGTTAATATTATCCTGTGCGCTGCCTTTGCCCTTGGCCTTAAGAACGGCTTTTACTGACTGAAGCAAGAATTCAACATAGGCGTTTGACGCGCGACTTGGGTTTACTACAAGGCCAATAATACTGTCAGGAAAACAGGCCTCGAAATCGAGGACGCCTGTTTCCGCGATATTTGCTGCAATAGTTATGCAGATTGTACCTTTTGGCCAAAGCTTGCTTTGGGCTAACCCGGTATCGTTGTAGGTAGATGAGTAGGTGGTGATAAGGTGATCTGAATGCCTAACATCGCCAGTTTGTATGAAAGGGTATTTCCCTCCATAGAGTTTCGGATCGTTTCTCGGACGATGCTTCGACTTTCCTCGCCCGTAATCCAAGCAGACCCCCTTTAATGTTAACTCTTCCCATTCTCCAGCATGATTGCCAATCGAGCTAGTCAGGTAACTCTCAAAAAGCTCCCGCGCATTCGCGCGATTCTTTTCGGTATTGGCGATGGCCGTCTCAATCCCGGCGAAGGCTTCGTCGAGAATGGAGACGATGCGCTCTTGAGTCGAGATAGAGACAAAAGGTATTTTCGTATTCTTAACTTTAATCTGAGAAATATTTGGCTGCGCGTTTCCCGTCGCTCTTGCAACAAGCTCTTTTTGCCTGAAAAGCAATGAATAATAAAGATACTCAGGTAGAAAGCGTTCGTTTGGATAGATACCGCAGACTGCTTGGTTTGTGGCAGCCTCAAATCTGAGTATCCCGACTTGTCCGGCGGTTGCTCCATACATTGCAACAAGCACAGTGTTCTTTGGAAAGACTTTTGCTGATGAACCCTCCAAGCCCAACTGAGTTATGTGATTCTTGGCGGCAGTAACATCTCTCCCGTTAACCTCCCCGCTTAACAGCCAAGGTATACGACCGTCTTCATAGAAGTCTTGTCTCGACTTAAGCGGAGTCCCACCCGCTCCAGTTCTGCAAATCTCACCAATAGGTATTGGAGTCCATTCCTCCATCACAACATCCCCCTAATCCCTTCCAATATCTCCTCACTCTCCTTGTCCAACGTCTCAATCTCGTTGATGATTACCTCTGGGTCACGCAACGGCTCCTCAGTCGCCTTGTTCGGATTCCTCACCGACAGGTCCCAGCTCTCCTGATCCACATCCTCTACATTCAGCGACCAGGACTGCTCGGAATCCGCCCTGCTCGCTTGTAGCGCGACAAACTCCTTCAGGTCGTCATCATTGAGCGGGTTCGTCTTGCCCAGGCTCCGCCCCGGATCGAGCTGGTAGTACCAGATGCTCAGCGTCGGGGCGCCCTTCTCGAAACAGAGCACCACGGTCTTGACCCCAGCCCCCAAGAAGGTCCCGCCGGGGCAGTCGAGGATGCTGTGCAGGTTGCAGCTTTGCAGCAGTTCCCGCCGCAGCGCGCGGGAGGCATTGTCCGAGTTCGACAAAAAGGTGTTCTTGATGACGATGGCCGCGCGGCCGCCGGCCTTCAGATACTTGATGAAGTGCTGCAAGAACAGAAAGGCGGTCTCGCCGGTCTTGATGTCGAAGTTCTGCTGGATCTCCTTGCGCTCTTTGCCGCCGAAGGGCGGATTGGCGAGGATCACATCGAAGCGGTCCTTCTCCTGAATATCGGCCAGGTTCTCGGTCAGGCTGTTGGTGTGCAGCACATGGGGCGCATCGATACCGTGCAGGATCATGTTCATGATCCCAATCACGTAGGGCAGGCTCTTCTTCTCCTTGGCGTAGAAGGTTCGAGTCTGCAGGACATCCAGGTCGCGGGTCGAGAGGTTAGGCGGGTCTTCGCCACCCGGCCCGTTCGGACCGTGGCGCAGGTAGTCATGCGCCTCGCACAGAAACCCCGCCGAGCCGGCCGCGGCGTCGTAGATGCGCTCGCCGATCTTGGGCTTGACCACCCGGATCATGGCGCGGATCAGGGGGCGCGGGGTGTAGTACTCCCCACCGTTGCGCCCGGCGTTGCCCATATTGCGAATCTTGGCCTCGTACAGATGGGAGAGCTCGTACTTCTCCTTCTGCGAGCGGAAGCTGAGCCTGTCCACCAACTCCAGGGCATCGCGCAGGCTGTAGCCGCTTTGGAACTTGTTGGGAATCTCGCCGAAGATCTCGCCGATCTTGTACTCGATGGTGTCGGTATCGGCCGCGCGCTGCTTGAAGCCCTTGAGGTAGGGGAACAGCTTATTGTTGACGAAGATGATCAGATCATCGCCGGTCAGCGCGTTGTCGTGATCGAAGCGACCGTCGGCCGTCTTCGGCGCGGCCCAGGCGGACCAGCGGAAGGGCGCGTCGATGATGTGGCGGTAAGACCGCGCCATCAGCTCGGCCTCCATGGCGCGTTCTTGTTCTAAGTCGTCCAGATACTTGAGGAAGAGCATCCAGGAGGTCTGCTCGGTGTAGTCCAGCTCCGTGGCGCAGCCGGCCTCTTTCCAGAGGACGTCGTCGATGTTGCGGAAGGTTTGCTCGAACACGCGGGGCGGTGCTCCATACCTTAGACGGTGAGGGACGCTGGGTCCCCGGCCCAAGCCATTGTTTTGAATGGCGCCCTCGACAGGATTCGAACCTGTGACCTACCGCTTAGGAGGCGGTTGCTCTATCCTGCTGAGCTACGGGGCCTGCGCATCGGTTTTGGCCCGCCACGCCGCACGCTGCAACCCTCG
>CAZEZH010000228.1:0-2839 GCA_964516305.1 uncultured Halochromatium sp.
CGGCCGACCCCTCGCCGGTCGCGATCTGCCCGAGATCACCGCCGACTTCAGCGCCGCGGGCATCGACCTTGGTGGACTCTATCAGCGCCTGCCAGTGCCGCTAGCGTGGCTGGACGCCGCCGCGCTGCGCCAGCGCATGGACACCGCGCTCGCCGCCACCGCCCGGGCCTATGGTCGCGCGCGTGATGGCGATGATCTGGCCCGCGCCTGGGCAGTCGCCGTTGACGACCAGGCGCGGATCGACGTCGGCCGGCTCGATGAGATCGCCCAAGCCGAGGTGCTGCGCCATCTGCGCGCTGATCCAGCGGCCCGCTCCGCGCTCGACGCGACCACTCCGCCACTCGCGGCGGACGCGGAGCGGATCGCGCACAATCGCGCGATCGTCGAGCGTGAGTACCTGCTCGACGGCTATCGGCGCCGACTGGAGACGATCTACCGCGCCCTGCTCGCCGCGCCAAGCGCACCTGTGCGCGACCAGGCCGATGGTCAGATTCTGATCGCTCGGTTCCAGGCGCCCGAACGACTCTATCTGTTGCGCACCTAACCGTTGCACACCCAAAGAACGTATCAGCGCCAACCATGACACCGCCTACAGAAAAGCTCACCGAACGCAAGGGTGCCGAGGTCGACGCCCCCTGGACGAGTGCAATGCTCATCACCCGCATCCGCGCGCTCTGCACGCCGTTGGAACCCCGGCCAACGGCCATCGAGCCTCGATTGGGTCCGCTCGCCGGCATTCGAGCGGTGCTGTTCGATGTCTACGGCACCTTGTTGATCTCGGCCAGCGGCGACATCGGACTCGGTGGAGAGCGGGTGCGAACACTGCGGCTCGGTGAGATCCTCGACGCTGCCGAGCTCGAGGCGAGCGCGCTCACTGAGACACAGCGCCAACGCGACCTCGGCGCATCTTTCGAAGCGGCGATCCACACCCAGCATACTCAGGCTCGATCACAGGGCATCCGCTATCCGGAGGTCGACATCCTCGCGCTCTGGGCAACACTGCTCGCGGAGGTGGGCCTGCAGCCGACGCCGCAAGCGCTGCAACGGATCGCAGTGGAATACGAATGCCGGATCAACCCGGTCTGGCCCATGCCAGGACTCGCAGACCTCCTCAAGACCTTGCGCCAACGCGGGCTGAAGTTGGGCATCGTCTCCAACGCCCAGTTTTACACCCCATTGATCCTGGAGGCCTTGCTCGGCCATCCCCTCCAGGCCCTGGGACTGGCGCCCGCCTTGAGCGCCTGGTCCTATGCGCTGGGTGAAGCCAAGCCCTCGACGCGCCCCTATGAGGTCGCCCTCCATGGTCTCATCCGACAGCATGGCCTACGCCCGAATCAGGTACTCTACGTCGGCAACGATCGGCGCAACGACATCTGGCCAGCCCGCCAGCTCGGCATGCGCACCGCGCTCTTCGCTGGTGATGCGCGTTCGCTGCGGTTGCGCGAGCAGGATCCTGCGCTCGACGGCGTCAACCCTGATCGGGTGCTGACGGAGTTGGCCCAGATTGCAGCACTGCATCAGACCGCGTTGAATGAGACAGATTGCGATGGAGACCAGCCGCAGTCAGATGGCTGATACAGCCGCCGAGCAGGCATTGCGAAACACCGCCCGTGCGTATTTCAACGCCTATTTTTTGCAGCGAGACTACCATCGAGCAACGTCGTATTTGAGCCCGTCCGCGCAAGGCGTGGGCACGGGGATCGATGAAGTCGTCTACACGGAATCGGCGTTTCGCCGCATCTACGCGCGGGATTTCCAACAGGCACCCAATCCGATCCACTACGAGGAACGCTCGAGCCACATCGCCGTCCTCTCCACTTGCGTTGGCATCGTGACCTGCGAATTCGACCTGAGCACGATCATCGAAGGCCAGGCCCTCAAGCTCAATCATCTGCGCGCCTCCCTGGTGTTTGCCAAGCAGGGCGCACGCTGGCTGATCGAGCACATGCATCTGTCGTTTCCGTCCATGGATCATGACGCGGACGAGTCCTATCCGATCAAAGAGCTCGAGGAGCGCAATCAAGTCTTGCGAAGACTGGTCGAGCAGCGAACCCAGGCACTCCAAGAAGCGCTAACCGAGATCAAGTACCTCGCCAACACCGACAAATTGACGGGCATTCCCAACCGCACGAAGATCGATGATGTGCTCAACTGTGAATTGCAGCGCGCCGAGCGCCACCAGTGTCGGTTCGGGCTCATCCTGCTCGATATTGATCACTTCAAGCATATCAATGATGAATTCGGCCACCTGACCGGTGATCGTGTGCTCCAGGAGCTCGCCAGCCTCGTCGCACAACGCCTGCGTCGATCGGATACCTTCGGGCGCTGGGGCGGCGAGGAATTCCTCGTGCTCTGCCCAGAAGCCGATCCCGGGACCGCCTATTTCGTGGCCAATACCCTGCGCCAACAGATCGCGACCCATTGCTTCGGCGAGATCAATCACGCGACCGCCAGCTTCGGCGTCACCACCTATGCCCTCGGCGATACGGCGGAGTCGATCATCGCGCGCGCAGATGCGGCGCTCTACAGATCCAAACAAGCCGGTCGCAATTGCGTCACCCTCGCCTGAAGTCGATCCGGCTAGCTGCCGATTCCGAGCCCGTTATCCGCCGCGCTTGCAATCGGCTGTCCGCCCCACTGCGCGTCTGCAACCTCAGCCAAACACCTGCTCGCGCAGCCGGCGCAGCACTCCGAGATCGACATACTCAGCACCGCCGAGATCACCCATCAGGGCCTGGGCTGGATCACCGGGCTCGCCGAGCTGGTCCACCACCAGGGTGGCGCCGCCAAAGTCTTGCTGCTCGGTGTAAGAGCTGGTGGTGACCAACAACGCATCGAG
>CAZEZH010000229.1:0-2788 GCA_964516305.1 uncultured Halochromatium sp.
CACCGCACACCGCCGGCGCCGAGGCGGCGGGCAAGCTCGATCATCCGCTTGCCGCCGAGGCGCTGGCGCGATTGGAGGGCGGGCATCGGCTCGGGCGTGCCTATGTCGACCAGACCAAGCTCACCGATCATCACGCCATCCTGCCCACCGCGACTCGGCCGCCTTCTGCCTTGCCCGAGCCACTGCGGCGCATCTACGATCTGGTGACCGCGCGCTTTGTCGCCGTGTTCCTGCCTGATCAGCGCGTCGATGAGACCGAGGTTCAGCTCGATATCGGCGGTGAGACCTTCATCGCCAAGGGTCGGATCGTGGTCGATCCAGGCTGGACGCGCGCCGATCCGCGCCATATCGGACGAGTCGATGGGGCGGCGGCAGGCGGCGCTGCTGGGCGGCCGCAGGCCGGTCGCCCTGGTGCCGATGAGGCCGACTTGCTGCCGGCTTTGACTCAGGGGCAGAAGGTGTATGTCGCCTCGTTGGATCTCGCCGAGCGCGAGACCCAGCCGCCAAAGCGGTTTGAAGACTCGACCCTGCTCAACGCGATGAAGTACGCCGGCCGTGAGATCGAGGACAAGGCCCTAGCCGCGGCGATGAAGGGCGCCGGGCTCGGTACCCCGGCAACCCGAGCCGAGACCATCGAGAAGCTGATCCGCACCGGCTATGTCGAGCGACAGCGCAAACAGCTGGTGGCAACCGACAAAGGCCGAGCGCTGATCGGCCTGGTCGCCGAGCCGCTCAAGAGCGCCGAGCTGACCGCCGGCTGGGAGCAGCGGCTGAAGGACATCGAGGAGAGGCGCGCCGAGGCCGCTGTCTTTCATGCGGATATCAATCGCTTCGTGACCGAGCTGATTCCGCAGGTGGCGCGAGGCGCTGCGTTGCCGCCAGAGCAGGTGGCGGCGGCGCAGGTAGCGCGTGGGACGGCTACATCCAACTCCTCCGGTCGTTCGCGCAAGAAGGCGTCTCCTGGCGGCAGTGCGGGACGTCAAGGACGTTCTGCGGGTCGCCAACAGCAACGCGCGCGCCCCTCCGGTTCAGGTACTCGCAGGCGCGCCAGTGCGCCCGCGCAGCCACAGCCACAAGAGCCACGAGAGCCGCCACAGCAACGAGAGCCGCGAGCGGATGCGGTGAATGCGTTGTCAGCGCAGATCGCCGAGATCCGCACCGCCTTGCAGCGGAGGCCTTTGCATTGTCCAAAGTGTGGTCAAGGCCAGCTCATCGTCGGGCGGCGCGGCTATGGCTGCTCGCGTTGGCGCGAGGGCTGCGACTTCGTGATCTGGCAGGTCATCGCCGGACACCCGCTCAGCGAGACCGAGCTGCGCGCCTTGGTCGAGCAGGGCAAGACGGCGCCGATCGAGAACATGCGAACGGATGACGGTCGCTGTGGCCGCGCCGCGCTCTGTCTTTGTCAGGATGGCCAGGTAGTGCCGGTCTGGTAGAACATGAGAATAGACTCAAAGCGCGTTTAGGGCATAGTAGTAGCCGCAGGCATCTGAATACTCGTCTTTAATCAGGAAATTGCCGCCAGCGGTTGCACCAGACCCATCGCTAGGCCCAAAGCCAATGACCAATTCGTCGATACCATCAGCATCTAAATCACCGGTGGCCACACGCGTCTCGCCATGACTCTCTGAATACTCAAACCAATCACCCTGGGTCCATCCTGCGCTGACGACGGCTCCGTCAGCGTACTGAAAAACCTGGACCAAACCACCGCCGCCGGGAACGAGTCCGATCACGATCTCGGCGATACCGTCGCCATCGAGATCGCCGACAGCAGGCCAGGTTTCACCATTCAGGTTGTTATACTCAGGCCAATTGACTTGGCCCCAAGTCAGAGGGCTAAAATCATCATCGAGGATCTGGAAAGAACCTCCGGGCATATCCGCGACACCATTGACAGCGCCAAGACCAACGATGATTTCCGGCATACCATCACCGTCGATGTCACCCGCTGCGAGGCGTGTTTCTCCACTTCCAAAATCGGAAACCACAATCAAATCAGTCTTGGTCTTGATGGCCTCACCGTCAGGGCCTGTTACCGTGAGGCTGACGGTGTAGGTGCCGGCGCGGTTGTACAGATGCATGGCGGTTTCAGCCGTACTACCACTGCCTTCGCCAAAATCCCACTCGTAACGCTCGAAATCGCCTTCAGTATCGGCAGTGAACAGGACGATCAAAGGGGTGAAGCCGCTCGTCGCGGTTTCCGTGAAATATTGCTCTAGTGTGTTTTGTGCAAGTGCTTGTCGAAGGTATGAGCATCGGGTAGTGCTCAGAGTACCGGTAATCCGAGATAACGCGCTATCTGGCGTTCTGACTTGAAGGTAGGGTCTAGGCTCTCAAGCACCGCGATCACGATTAAAAACAGTGCAGCTGTTCACGGCGTTTTTCGCCAGCATCCCCACGGACTGGTACCGCAACAACCCCATCGCCCAGTACGAGGGCTACTACGCCAGCGTGTTCTACGCCTACTTCGCGAGCCTGGGGCTGGATCTGACGCCCGAGGAGAGCAGCAACGCCGGGCGGCTGGATCTGGCGTTGTGCTTCAACGGGCAGGTCTACCTATTCGAGTTCAAGGTGGTAGAGCTCGCCCCCGAAGGACGGTCGCTGGAGCAGATCAAGGCGCGGGGCTATGCTGATCGCTACCGCGCCGCGCTGGCCGCTGAGCTATCGGGTAAAAGCCTAAACCAATGGGCCGAAGAAGTGCTCGACCGAGCGGCAGAGTAAGCTGACGCCCTCTGCTCTAGGCCTTGCCGATCAGCTCCTGCTCAGCCCCGATGGCGACGCCTGGCTC
>CAZEZH010000230.1:0-2779 GCA_964516305.1 uncultured Halochromatium sp.
CTGGGGCTCCTGCTGCGCGATCCGATCATCGTCTGCAACGAGGCGCATCGGTTCCTGGTGGCCGAGCAGTTTCGGCTGCTCGGGCGCGCGCCGGCTGCGATCTTGCTCGAACCCTTCGGGCGCAATACGGCGCCAGCGCTGACGCTGGCCGCCCTCACCGCCAGTGCTGCCGGTGACGATGACCCGGTGCTGCTGGTGGCGCCAGCCGACCATGCCATCGCCCACACCGAGGCCTTCCGCAGCGCGGTCGCCGATGGCGCCGTGCTGGCGGAGCAGGGCGCGGTGATCACCTTTGGCATCGTGCCGGCCAAGCCCGAGACCGGCTACGGCTACATCCAGCAGGGTGAGGCGCTGACAGACCCTGCGCTGCAGGGGCGCGCCCATCGGCTGCATGCGTTCGTCGAGAAGCCCGACCGCGAGACCGCCGAGCGCTACTTGGCCAGTGGCGAGTATCTCTGGAACAGTGGCATCTTCATGCTGCGTGCCTCGGTCTGGCTGACCCTGATTCGGCGCTTCCGCCCTGAGATCGCTGAGGCCTGCGAAAGGGCGCTGGAAATGGCTCAGGGTGATGGTGAGTTTCGCCGCCTTGATGCTGCGGCCTTCAAGGCCTGTCCGAGCGATTCGATCGACTATGCGGTGATGGAGCGGCTGTCTCAGGCCGACGCCGTGCCTGAGCATCCGGCGATCGTGCTGCCACTCGATGCCGGCTGGTCCGACGTCGGCGCCTGGTCCGCGCTCTGGGAGGTGCGCGAGCAGGATGGTGATGGCAACGTGCTTGACGGTGATGCCTTCGTGCATGAGTCGCACAACAACCTGCTCATCGCGCAGAGCCGAATGCTGGCCGCGGTCGGTGTCGACAACCTGATCGTGGTCGAGACCCCTGATGCGGTGCTGGTCGTCGATCGTGAGCGCGCGCAGGATGTGAAGGCGGTGACCAAGTTCCTGAGCGAGGCGCAGCGTAACGAGCATCGCCATCATCAGCGTGTGCATCGTCCCTGGGGCGCGTTCGAGTCGATCACCATGGGCGGGCGTTATCAGGTCAAACGCTTAACCGTGAAGCCAGGCGAGGCGCTCTCCATGCAGATGCACCATCATCGCGCCGAGCACTGGGTCGTGGTCTCCGGCACCGCCAAGGTGACCAACGACGACAAGACCTTCCTGCTGACCGAGAACCAGTCGACCTATATCCCGGTCGGCACCACCCATCGACTCGAGAATCCGGGCACCATCCCGCTCGAGATCATCGAGGTGCAATCGGGGAGCTACCTGGGCGAGGACGACATCGTGCGTTTCGATGATCTCTACGATCGCGGCGGTGACAGCGGCTGCTGAGTCGGCTGATTTCCGTCCGTTTCAATAGAATCGGGGGGAGCCGGCCCGGGTCGTTGCTCGCTGCCACCTGGTCGTCATTGCTGGCGGGGGCTTTGCCTCTTGCTGAAGCGTTAACGGGCGCGCCTGCCACTGGCAGCGCCGACGGGCTTCGGCTACTATGGGCGGCTTTTGTCAGCAGGGCACCAGCATGGGCTTCAAATGCGGCATCGTCGGGTTGCCCAACGTCGGCAAGTCGACCCTGTTCAACGCGCTTACCAAGTCGGGCATCTCCGCCGAGAACTACCCTTTCTGTACCATCGATCCGAATGTCGGCGTGGTGCCGCTGCCGGATGATCGGCTCGACGTCATCGCCGGCATCGTCAAGCCGGCCAATGTCATTCCAACCACCATGCAGTTCGTCGACATCGCCGGGCTGGTGGCTGGCGCGTCCAAGGGCGAAGGTCTGGGCAACAAGTTCTTGGCCAACATCCGCGAGACCGATGCCATTGCGCATGTGGTGCGCTGCTTCGAGAACGACGATGTCGTGCATGTCGCCGGCCGCGTTGATCCGCTCGGCGACATCGAGGTCATCGACACCGAGCTGGCACTGGCCGATATGGAGACGGTTGGCAAGGCCCTGGATAAGGCGATCAAGCAATCCAAGACGGGCGACAAGAGCCAGCTCGTGCGCAAGGCCCTGCTCGAGCGCGTCAGTGCCCATCTCGATCTGGGACTGCCGGTGCGGGCGATGGACCTCAGCGTCGAGGAGCGCACTGAGCTGCGCGAGCTGTTCCTGCTCACCGCGAAGCCGACGATGTACATCGCCAACGTCGCCGAGGATGGCTTTGAAGACAACCCATTGCTCGAGCGCATCCGCGCGCATGCGGCGGAAGAGGGCGCCATCGTGGTGCCGGTCTGCGCCGCCATTGAGGCCGATATTGTCGAGCTCGACGAGGCCGAGCGCGCCGAGTTCATGGCCGATCTTGGGCTCGAGGAGCCGGGTCTAAACCGGGTGGTGCGTGCCGGCTACCGGCTACTGGGTCTCGAGACCTACTTCACCGCCGGTCCCAAGGAGGCGCGCGCCTGGACCATCCCGGCTGGGGCGACCGCACCGCAGGCCGCAGGTGTGATCCACAGCGACTTCGAGCGTGGCTTCATCCGTGCCGAAGTTATCGCCTACGATGATTTCGTCGTCTGCAAAGGCGAGCAGGGCGCCAAGGAAGCCGGCAAGCTGCGCAGTGAGGGCAAGGAGTACATCGTCAAAGACGGCGATGTGGTCCATTTTCGTTTCAACGTCTGAGCCGCAAACCTGCATGCTGGATCTTGACCCAGATGCCACGCACGGCTATCCTAATCGGCTTGTTTGGCTACGTAGCTCAGTTGGTTAGAGCGCGGCACTCATAATGCCGATGTCGCTAGTTCGAATCTAGCCGTAGCCACCATAAAATCAGAATCAAATAAGCCGCTT
>CAZEZH010000231.1:0-2779 GCA_964516305.1 uncultured Halochromatium sp.
AAGGGCTCACCGGTGACGACCACCCGAGGTCCGGCCCTCACCACCGCCATGCGGATGGTCGACCGGGTTCATGACCACACCGCGCACAGTCGGACGAATGCCGCGCCATCGTGTTGCCCCGGCTTTGCCGAGCTTGCGCAGACTGTGTTCTCCATTTCCGACCACTCCAATCACTGCGCGGCAATCGGCATGCACCTTGCGCATCTCGCCTGAGCGGAGGCGCAACGAAGCGTAATCGCCTTCACGCGCAACGAGTTGCACCGAAGCGCCAGCCGCGCGGGCAAGCTGTGCTCCTTTCCCCGGGCGCATTTCAATACAGTGCACCTCGGTGCCGATCGGGATATTGCGCAACGGCAGGCAGTTACCAGCAGCAACCGGCGCGGTATCACCAGCAATCACCGCAGCGCCCTGCTTTAGGCCTTTGGGCGCGATGATGTAGGCACGCTCGCCATCGGCGTACTTGAGTAACGCGATATTGGCGCTGCGGTTCGGGTCGTATTCGATCCGTTCCACAGTCGCTGGGACGTCCTGCTTGCGACGTTTGAAATCGATGATGCGGTAGCGCTGCTTATGGCCACCACCGCGGTGGCGCACCGATATCCGACCCTGATTATTTCGACCACCGGTCTTCGATTTCTTTGAGACCAAGGCCTCATGGGGTGCGCCTTTGTG
Organism: uncultured Halochromatium sp.; assembly: GCA_964516305.1. Lineage (GTDB taxonomy): Bacteria > Pseudomonadota > Gammaproteobacteria > Chromatiales > Chromatiaceae > Lamprobacter. The sequence continues at coordinate 673 of CAZEZH010000231.1, forward strand.
CAGCCCAGTGCCGGTGATCTTGACGACGAAACGCCGGCCCGGCGATGTCGGATTTGTCTTAACGATAGCCATTGTCTGTTATCCGTGTCGTTGGTGGGCTCAGCCGGCGCTGCCTAGTGAGATCAGGGCGCGCTCCGCGGCAGTTGCATCGCCGATCAGGCGCCGCCCCCAAAATCGATTTCGTTTCCAGGTGCTAGGCGTACATAGGCCTTGCGCCAGCCTGGCCGCTTTCCGAACCGGGAACCAAAACGCTTTGCCTTGCCCTTCACGTTCAGCACCTGAACGGCGTCCACTTCCACCTCAAAGAGCAGCTCGACCGCTTGTCCAATCTCGCGCTTGGTCGCAGTTGATTCGACCCGGAACGCGTACTGTGCGGATTGATCGGCCGCGAGTGCCGCCTTCTCTGAGATGATCGGCCCCAGCAGCACCTTCATCAGTCGTTCTTGGTTGACTCCGGCATTCATGTCAAACGCTCCTCTAGACGGCGCAGCCCAGCCTCGGTGATCAACACCCGCTCCGCGGCGACCAAGCTCACCGGGTCAACGCTTGCGGCCGTATCTACCCAGACCCCAGGCAGATTGCGTGCGCCCAATGCCAGGTTGTCATCAACCTCATCGACCAACACTAAGGCCTTCTCAAGACCAAATTCAGCCAGCTTCGCCTGCACGGCTTTTGTCTTCGGCGCCTCAATACTCAGTTCGGAGACGACAAGCAGACGATCCGTACGCACCAGCTCCGAAAGGATCGAGCGCAATGCGCCTCGATACATCTTGCGGTTGACCTTCTGCTCGTAATTGCGCGGCTGAGCAGCAAAGGTCACGCCGCCGCTGCGCCAGAGCGGGCTGCGGCTGGTACCAGCTCGTGCTCGGCCGGTGCCCTTCTGCCGGTAGGGCTTAGCGCCGCCGCCGCTGACGGCGGAGCGGTTCTTTTGCGCTTTGGTCCCGGCACGTCCGCCGGCCATGTAGGCCGTCACGACTTGATGGACCAGGCCCTGCTTATAGTCCGCGCCGAAGACCAGATCAGCGACCTGGACCGAGGACGACTCGGCATTGCGAATAGCCAGTTCCATGATTAACCCTTTCTATTCTTCTGTTTCACCGAGGGCACCACCAGCAGGCGACCCCCAGCCGGTCCAGGCACACCGCCGCGGATCAGCAGCAAGTTGCGATCGGCATCGACGCGAATGACCTCAAGATTCTGTTGGCAACGGCTGACGTTGCCCATCTGTCCGGCCATCTTCTTCCCCTTGAGCACCCGCCCTGGGGTCTGACACTGTCCGATCGAGCCAGGGGCGCGATGCGACAGTGAGTTGCCGTGGGTACTGTCCTGGCCCCGGAAGTGATGCCGACGAATGGTGCCGGTAAAGCCTCGTCCCTTAGTCACCCCGCGAACGTCGACCTTCTGGCCGGCCTCGAACAGGGAGACACTGATTTCACTACCGTCGGCCAGATCATCTCCTTCGCCAGGCTCAAGACGGAACTCACGCAAGGTCAAGCCGGGCTCGACGCCGGCCTTCGCATAGTGGCCCGCCACTGGCTGGGTCACGCGCGTCTTACGGCGGCGCCCAGTGGTCACCTGAACCGCACGGTAACCGTCACGCTCCTCAGTCTTGGCCTGGGTCACGTGGTTAGGCTGCACCTCGATGACGGTGACCGGAACGGACTCTCCGTCGTCACCGAAGATGCGGGTCATACCGGCTTTGCGGCCGATCACACCAATGGCCATCGTCTTAACCTCAGCTCAGTTTGATCTGTACGTCGACGCCGGCAGCCAGGTCGAGCTTCATCAGGGCGTCGACCGTCTTATCGGTCGGATCGACGATATCCATCAACCGCTTGTGCGTGCGGAGCTCATACTGATCACGTGCGTCCTTATTGACGTGTGGCGAGATCAGCACGGTATAGCGCTCGTGACGCGAAGGCAGCGGCACAGGGCCGCGCACCTGCGCACCAGTGCGCTTTGCCGTGTCCACGATCTCGCGGGCGGACTGATCGATCAATCGATGATCGAACGCTTTAAGTCGAATGCGTATGCGTTGGCTTGCCATGCCCATTATTCAATGATCTTTGCGACGACGCCAGCGCCGACAGTCCGGCCACCTTCGCGC
>CAZEZH010000232.1:0-2742 GCA_964516305.1 uncultured Halochromatium sp.
CGGTTGAGCCCCTCTCTCCCGAAGCCATCCGCGCCCTGCGTGAGCGCGAGCATCGACGGCGGCACTGAAAACCAGAGCGGACATTGCGAGAATCGTGATTTCCATCAGTGACGCCGCCGATTGCCCCACGCGCGGACCGCCCGCCTGGGACGATGATCTCGGGCCGATGCCCGACTGCGACCTCCTCGGCCAGCTCGAGCCCGACGTCGAGTTTGATCAGCGCGTCTCCTGTTAACCGCCATCTTCTGCCACAGCGGGTGCCGCCGCCCCTGATCTCACGCCTGCCCGCAGCGCCTACAATCTCCTTCCACATCCCGCCGACGCGGGTTCCGGCACGTCCGAGATGTCTGCGCCGCTCTCGGTTGAGCCTTGACCAGCCCTCTGGCCCTCGCTAGCCTCTCGTCCTGACGCCGCCTTAGGGTCACAGAGGCGGTTGAATTTGCTATCCGTAAGCCGCGATGGCTGGGTTCCCGGCAAGTTCGACGCGACGCCGACCCGCGCCTAAGCTCGCACCTGCGCCGCTTGCTGCCACCCCTCGCCGCCCCTGGGAGACGCCTATGTTTCGATTCACCACGGCAGCCGTCCTGCTGCTCGCCAGCGCCTGCGCTGTCGCTCAAACCGCCGAGCGCATCTGGAGCGGCGGCCCCATCCTGACCATGAACGATGCGGCGATGCGCGCCGAGGCCATCGCCGAGCAGGACGGCCGGATCATTGCCGTCGGCAGCCGCGACGAGGTGATGCAGCTGCGCGGACCGGACACGCAGCTCATCGACCTGGACGGGCGGGCGCTGCTGCCGGGCTTCGTCGATGCCCACGGCCACGTTATGATGGGTGGGCTGCAGGCGCTCTCCGCCAATCTGCTGGCACCGCCAGATGGGGAGGTGACGGACATCGTCTCGCTGCAACAGGTGTTGCGCGACTGGGTGGCGGCCAACCAGGCGGCGGTGGACAGGGCAAAGCTGATCATCGGCTTCGGCTACGACAACGCCCAGCTCAAGGAACTGCGGCATCCCACCCGCGACGACTTGGATGCCGTCTCCAGCGACTATCCCATCCTGATCATCCACCAGTCCGGCCATCTCGCGGCGCTGAACAGCAAGGCGCTGGAGATCGCCGGCATCTCCGCGTCCAGCAAGGACCCGGAGGGCGGAGTCATCCGCCGGCGCGCGGACAGCGAGGAGCCCAACGGCGTGCTGGAGGAGCTGGCCATGTTCAGCGCGCTGTTCAAGATCCTGCCCGCCATCGGCGCCGAGGGGTTCAAGGAATTCGCGCGGGCGGGCAGCAAGCTCTGGGCGCGCTTCGGCTACACGACGGCGCAGGAGGGTCGGTCCTCGCCAGACACCGTGCGCCTCATGCGGGAGGTCGCCGCCGAGGGCGGCTTCGCCATCGATGTCGTGACCTACCCGGACGTCCTCATCGACCGCGACTTCATCAAGGCCGGCGTCAGCCCCGGGTACGACCAGCGCCTGCGCATCGGCGGCGCCAAGCTCACCATCGACGGCAGTCCGCAGGGCTTCACCGCCTGGCGCGACCAGCCTTACTACAAGCCGGTGGGCAACTATCCGCCGGGCTACTCGGGCTATGCGGCGGCCACCGCGGAGCAGGTCTTCGATGCCGCGCTCTGGGCCGCGGAGAACGCTATCCAGCTGATCACCCATGCCAACGGCGAGCGCGCGATGGACCTGCTCATCGCCGCCCAGCGCGCCGCCGCGGCCAGGCATCCGGAGGCCGGCGCGCTGCGCCCGGCGCTGATTCACGGCCAGTTCGTGCGGGCCGACCAGCTCGATGACTTCAAGGCGCTGGGGGTCATCCCATCGCTGTTCCCGATGCATACCTTCTACTGGGGCGACTGGCACCTGGAGCACACCGTCGGCCCGGAGAAGGGGCAGAACATCTCACCCACGGGCTGGGTGCTGGAGCGCGACATGATCTTCACCAGCCACCACGACGCGCCGGTCGCCTTCCCCGACTCCATGCGCGTGCTGGATGCCACCGTCACACGCCGGGCGCGAGGCTCGGGCGTGGTCGTCGGGCCGCAGCACCGGGTGGACGTGATCACGGCGCTGAAGGCCATGACCCTCTGGCCCGCGTACCAGCACTTCGAGGAGACGACCAAGGGTTCGCTCGAGGTGGGCAAGCTCGCCGACTTCGTGATCCTCTCCGCCGACCCCACCGCGGTGGACCCGGAGACGCTGGACACCCTGGCGGTCACGGAGACGGTCAAGGAGGGCCGCACCGTCTTCCGGCTCGACGCCGGGGCCGCGCGGGCGGCTGAGAACCCGGGCTTCACCCGCGCCATGGCGGCGCTCGCGGGCGCGAGCCATGCACCGCGCATGATCCAGCCGAGCGCCTGGTCCCGCGTGCTTGCAGGGCAGAAGGCCGCCGTCACCACCGCCTGCCTGTCCGACCTTTTCCTCGCCCTCTCCGACGGCATGGCCTCGGCGCCGGGGCGCTGAATCATACGGTCGTCGTCGAGGCACGGATGGCCTCGAGTGCTCGTCCCGACGGCCGGGCACTGACGGCGGAAGCCATCGCCGCGCTCACCGAGCAGGTGCGCATCCGGGGGCTTGGAAATTCAATGCCCGGTCTGTTGGATTAACCAGACGCTCTCGTCCGAGAGGCCAGTGACCGTAAGGGCCGATCGCAGACACTCACCGGCATAGGAGGGTTCTTTGGGATCTCTGTGGCTCAAGCCTGAAGCTGGCGCAATTGATCCAGGGCAATGTGGTGCTCACGCGCCTC
>CAZEZH010000233.1:0-2716 GCA_964516305.1 uncultured Halochromatium sp.
GGAGGGCCTGATGACTGATTCCCAGCAAGGGACCGGATGGGCCGGCGCGCGCTGCATCCGCTGCTTCGTCAGTGGCCGAGTGCAAGGCGTCTCATTTCGCGCCTCAGCAGCTCATGAGGCGCAACGACTCGGCATCTCCGGCTATGCACGTAACCTGTCAGATGGGCGCGTCGAGGTGTTTGTCTGCGGCGACTCCGACGCGCTCGACAGTTTCAAGGTCTGGCTGCATCGCGGCCCTGTGGGTGCTGAGGTCTCTGCAGTCGCCTGCGAGACTCAAGACTATCGACCGGTCGATGGGTTCTCGGTGCATTGAACCTAGAAACGGCAGTTGGCCGCTGCATTGATCGCTAGGCCAACTGAGCCACATCAGCGGCGAGACGCTCTACCCCGGTTCTCAGGCTGCCGTCGGACGCCAGTTCAAGCCAGCGATAGCCCGGGGTTCGTCTGTCTTGAGCGAAGTCGTCACTGCCCGGTGTGAACTGCGAACAGGTTGACGGGGTGGCAAGGAAACGGGTGCCGTTCAACCAGCGATCGAAGGCTTGATGCACATGGCCCCAGATGATCGCCCTCAGCTGTCGATGCCGATGTGCGAGGGCGACCAGCTCCTGGCCGTTTTGGACCTGCATGCTGTCGAGCCAGCGGCTGCCCACCGGGATGGGTTGGTGATGAAGCATGACAAGGGCTGGGCGCTGAGGGGTCGCTGCCAGATGCTGCGCTAGGGCGTTGAGGGTTTGGGGTCGAAGTCGGCCGACGTCCGAGCCGCGTGCAGTGGAGTCGAGCAGCAGGAGGTCCCAGGGCCCGAGGCGCTCGACCCGGAAGTCTCGGTCTGCGCCTGGCTCGACCTCAGCGGCGAGCAGATCGGGACGGTCGTGGTTACCTGGGATACAGAAACAGGGGCAGCCAAGGCTGTCGATGCGCTGACGGAGATAGCGATAGCCCTCGGCGCGCTCGTCGTGGACCAAGTCGCCGGTGAACAGCATCGCATCGGCTGGCCAATGCCTGGCTTGCGCCAGCTCCAGCACCTGCTCAAAGCTGCTGCGGGTGCAGTAGTCGAAGAGTCGATGCTCGGGGTCGGCGAAGAGATGGAGGTCGGTGAATTGGAGGATGCGTTGAGGTCTGGATCGCTCTTCTTGGATGCTTGTGTTTGCATCGTAGCGGGCCGCCTCGCTGGGTGCGTCGCTGCCGCGGTGGAAGGGGGTTGCATCGGATCGGATCATCGGAGGTGGCTGTGGCTGTCTCGCTCTTGCGCGCTCAAGAATATACTGACCTGGCTATAGCATCGCTGTTAGGCGAGAGCAACGCCGCATCCTGCAAACTATGACGCGGTTCTCGACCTGAAGCGCCTGGCATTCGGTTTATGGCTAAAGTCGGCATGCCCAGAAAGAACAGTTCCTCGAGATTCAGGACCACGGCCAGCATCAGCGACACCAAGAACAAGGCCTTGGTCAGCGCGTAACCGCCGACGAAGGCCCCGCGGCCTCGCGTCAGCCATTCATCGGCGACAAACCAGAGCATAGTCGCCATCAGTGGCACAGCCAGGATAGCAAAGCGGTGTGGGTCGGGCAGAAAGGCGGCCACATAAAGCTGCAAGGCAATGCAGTCGCGAGAGGGGCCGGGCAAGCAGGACGACGCCGGGGAAGTAGAGCCCGAGCCAGGCGCCGCGGGCATCGATCCAGGGCCGCGCGAAAAGGGATTGTTATACAGCTGAGTCAGAACAGGTAGGCGCCGTCGGTGCCGATCTTGCCTGGGCCATCCAGCACCCAGATGCCGGCCGAGTTGGCCTTGACCTGAACGCTCAGCTGACCGTCGCTGTGCTGCTCGGCGCCGCTGACGGCATCGCGGTACAGGCCAGGGCGGATGCCGCCGATATCGACCTGCTGATCACTGCCGATGGCCAGGCCAACCACGGCATAGGAGCCTTCGGCGGACAGATCGCGGACGAAGCTCATGCCGCTGCCCCATTCGTTCACCTGCGTCATCTGGGCCTTCTGCAGCGCGGGAATCGAGCGGCGGATCAGGTTCAGCCGCTGGATGTGACGATAGAGCGGATGGGCTTGGGTCTCGCCGATGCGCTCATCCTCGAGATGATCGCCAAAGTAGGCGCGGCCGGTGCTCTCCAAGGTGTCCTTCTCGCCCTCGACATCCTGCGGCGCGCCGCGCATGAAGGCGATCTCCTCGCCATAGTAGAGACAGGGGATGCCGCGCGCGGTCCAGAGCAGGTTGTAGGTTGCCGCGGCCATCCAATCCTCGCCCTTGAAGCGGTACTTGAAGTCGTTGTCGGGGCCGACGTCGTGGTTCTGCAGGAAGGTGACCAGGCTGGTGACGTCGCCGTAGATCCAGTCCATCGAGAGGATCTGCGCGGTACCGGCGAAGGTGCCCTTGCTGACCGTGTCGCGGAAGGTCGAGAACAGGCCGAAGTCGAGCTGCGGGAAGCCGGAATCGCCGCCGCTGTTGGGATCGCGCGGGTCGTGACCAAGGCGGGTGTACCACCAGGGTCGAATCTCGCTCGGGCCGTTGTCGCCGCCGCCGAGATCGCCCCAGCCATAGCCCTTGACCAGATTCTCGCCGAACACGAACAGCCCCGGCTTGTGCGCCTTCCAGGCATTGACGTATTCGAGCAGGTTGTCGCGCTCGACGTGCTTGACGGTGTCGATGCGTAGCGCATCAACGCCCATGTCGAGATAGCGATTGATCGCGCCGATCAGGTAGTCCTTGA
>CAZEZH010000234.1:0-2692 GCA_964516305.1 uncultured Halochromatium sp.
CTTCGACCGGATGCGGAAAAAAACTGATGCGCCCAGTATGGCGTTCCAGCCAGTTTTGTTGCGTACGGTAACTGGCCTCTTGGCTGTATATATCACGCACGGCGACATTCTGAATCTCGACCAGCCGCTCTTCGCTGATCTCGGCGCGCTCCGAGACCTTGTTGAGCAGCTGCACGAAACGCGCTTCCTTGCTGGCGCTCGGCTTTTCTCGCTCGATGGCGAAACTTCCGCGTGTTTCCGAGAGATACAGAGACTGTACCGCACGGGCGTAGCCGTCATCATCGTGCGCATCCGTGGTCACTGTACCGAGCCGCGCGAGCAATGCCGGCAAAAAACCAGCACCGGGATCAGCCGCACGCGAGACCACGGGGCAGAACCGCCGATTCCCCAGCGCGTTGTCCAGCACGCGGTATCTGGGCTCACGGCGCGGATGTGCAGCAGTGAGATACCGATCTGACGAAAACAGCTCCACATAACGGGCCGATACTGTCACGCCGGCATCCAACGGGCACTCGTGTAGCCATTCCCAGAGATAGGCGATGCGCCGCATGGACTCGCCATTGGGCTTGGCGCGCAAACGAACGATGATGTCGTCACGCGCGATCTGCTCAAAGGCCGCGGCGATCACAGGGAGGTCGAGCCCCTCGTGACGCACGGCAAATTCCAGGTGCCCAAGCGGGCTATCCTCCAGCGCGACGCTGGTGGGAAACAAGAGTCCGTTCTCCGTGTCCATACGCCGATTGACAGCGGTTGACAGGCGTGCCATAGGCCCGCTCTGCAACACCGGTAGGCGAAAACGATCAATCAGGTAGGCATAACCCAGCAGTGACATCGCAAACTGGCCATCATTCCTCGAAAAAGACTCACTGATATCGAGATTTTCTCAGAAAACCGCAAGGCCTCAAGTGGTATGGAGCTGGGCGCGGATGTCGTAGCGCTCGCCGTCGAGCATCACGTAGCCTCCGCGCTAGCCGTAGTGCTGGATGTCTCGCCCAGGTATGCCCTTGGCCTGGTAGCCGACGAAGGCCAGTTTGGGGCTTACCAGTCGGGAATCCTGTACCATCATTAACATTGCACGAGAGCGGGGTGAGCGTTCTGGGGGTTGACCATGCCCAGCAGTCACGACCAAAACTTTAAAAACCTGATTCTCGACTACCCGCGCCAGGCCATCGAGTTGTTCGCCCCCAATGAGGCCGAGGGACTGAGCGCGCCCGGCGTGCGCTATCTGCCAGTGCGCGAAGAACAGCTCAAGGAGCGCCTCGGCGAGCGCTTTCGCGAGTTGGATACGCCTGTGCTGGTCGAGTGGCCAGACCGTCGGCGTGAAGCGCTGCTGTTTCTGTTTCGAGCCACGCCCGCAGCGAGCGCGTGGAGGTTTACGCCCAGGCCGTGCGCGGGCTGCTGGAGCTGGAACCCGATCCTGAGCGGCAACTCAAATATCTCGACTTCGTCGATATCTACGCGCACTTGAGCGAGGAGGAACGCATGATCTACCAACAAGAACACGCCCCGGAAGCCGCCGCGATCAGCGGGTTTGTCGAGCGCTTTCTGCGCCAAGGTGAGGCACGGGGTGAGGCGCGGGGTGAGGCGAGGGGTGAAGCCATGGGCGAAGCTCGCTTGCTACGGCGCCTACTCGTCAAACGCTTCGGCGAGCCCTCCGAGTCGATCCAGCAACGCATTGCAGCCGCCGACGCCGATACCCTGGCCCTCTGGTTCGATCGCGCCCTGGAAGCCCGTGCGCTCGAAGACATCTTTTTCGACTGACCGCTAGACCTTGGCCACTGAATTCGCCGACCTGCTTCAGGAGTAAACTGGTAAATGACAAGCAGCCGCCCTGGCCATGCCCCGATGTCGCACTTCCCAGTGATTGACGACTGCCTGCAGGTCGGCGGCATACCCCTGCCCCAGCTTGCGGCGAGCGTCGGCCAAACGCCGTTCTATGCCTATGATCGGCAACTGCTCGACGCGCGGGTGCAGGCGCTGCGCGCAGCCCTGCCCGATGAGCTGTCGATCCATTACGCGATCAAGGCCAACCCGATGCCAGCGCTGGTGCAGCACATGGCCAGCCTGGTCGATGGGCTGGACGTGGCCTCGGCCGGCGAGATGCGGGTCGCGCTGGATGCCGGCATGCCCGCCGCCGAGATCAGCTTCGCCGGCCCCGGCAAGGCGCCTTGGGAGCTGGAGGCGGCGGTGGCGGCCGGGATCACCATCAACCTGGAATCCGAGACCGAGCTGGCGCGGGTGGCGGCGATCGCCGAGCGCAGCGGTCGCACCGCCCATGTCGCCGTGCGCGTGAACCCGGATTTCGAGCTGAAAAGCTCGGGCATGAAGATGAGCGGCGGCCCCAAGGCGTTCGGCGTCGATGCCGAGCGGGTGCCGGCGATGCTCGCGCGCATCGGCGAGCTGGGCCTGCACTTTCGCGGGCTGCATATCTTCTCCGGCTCGCAGAACCTGCGCCCCGAAACCCTGATCGAGGCGCAACAGCAGACCTTCGAGCTGGCGCTGCGGCTGGCCGAGGATGCTCCCTCACCGCTGCAGATGCTGAACATCGGTGGCGGCTTCGGTATCCCCTATTTCCCTGGCGAGCAGCCGTTGGATCTTGCGCCTATTGGCGAGCACCTGGCGCAACGCCTGCCAGAAGTGCGCGAGCGGCTGCCCGAGGCCGAGATCATCCTCGAGCTGGGGCGCTATCTGG
>CAZEZH010000235.1:0-1295 GCA_964516305.1 uncultured Halochromatium sp.
AGACAGCGGCGTCAACGCGTTTATTGCCTCGGAGAACCGTATGAAATCGAATGTGCGAGTATCCCGTCGGATCACCCTCATCCCGACCCTGTTGATGACCCTCTTGACGACACTGGTTGGCGTCAGTGCGCTCAGCAGCCGCTTGGCACTAGCGGACGAGGACCATCAGCTCGGCTGTCTGCCCGGTGGCCAGGTGTTCGATCTGTTCACGCCCGATGCGGTGCCGCTGCGCACCACGGCCTATATGACCCCATTCGGCACCCTGAACACCAATATCGTGCTCGGCGATGATCCGAGCGGTGAGGTTGCGATCGCGGCGATCGATTTGGCCGAGCGCATCGGTGAATATCTCCCCGCGGTGGCCTCGACCTCGCCGATTCCATTGGCGATGCGCGCCTCTGAGGCCCCTGCAAAGTACCTCGAGCAGAAGACCATGCTGCTCTGCGGCGGGCCTGATGAGAACGCCTTGGTCAAGCGCCTGGTCGACCAGGGCAAGTCCAAGGTCGACTGGAAGGCGGCCGAAGTGGGCCACATCGAGGTGGTCGAGCAGGCCTTTGGTGGGCCTGGCACTGCGGTGATTCTCGGTGGTGCAACGCCGCAGGCGAGTGTTTACGCGATCAACGCCTTTTCCGAATTCTTCAAGCATCTGGCCGGTGCCACGCTCGCACAGGCCAAGATGCTCGAGGCCGACCGCCAGCTGCGCCGTGGCGACATCGCTGGTGCCGCGGATAGCTTTGTGTACCTGCTCAATGGTCTGCGGGTGGACGGCTCAGCCAAGTTCTTCGTGCCGATCAAGAATCCTTCGCCGAAGTTCGAGCAGCAGCTCAAGGATGAGGCCAAGCTGGCGCAGGAGGTTGGGCAGCTGCTGCGTCAGGGTCCGAGCCTAGAGGAGGCCGAGGCGCAGTTCCAGGAGCTGGCCAGTCGCTGCACCTACTGCCACGAGCGTTATCTCTCGTTTGATTTCAAGGGCACGAACCGGATGCAGTATCTGTTCAGTCAGTTCCCGGATACACGTATCGAGACCCAATGGGCCAAAGCGGACTGAGTGATATGCCGGCCGCGCGGTGGCGAGGTCTCTCTCTGCCGCGCCCTCGGCTACTCGGCTCCATGTACCGCAAGCTATTGCTCGCGGTGATGCTCTTGCTGCTGTTCGGGCTCTTCGCCAACACCCTGCTCAATCTCAGTGTCACCAGTCAGATCCTGGGTGACGAGCTCGCCAAGCGTGCCGAGACCTTACTGCGCTCGGTGCAGCAGAAGTGCCAATACGCGGTGACCGTGATCGACCCGGACACCGG
>CAZEZH010000235.1:1395-2654 GCA_964516305.1 uncultured Halochromatium sp.
ATGGGGCCGGTGTTGATCAACGACTACGACTGGGGCCGGGCGTTCATTGCCTTCTCGCTCGAGCCGATGCGCCGCGAGATCCGGGATCAGGGCCTGCAATCCTTGGCGCTTGGCGTCCTCTTTACGCTGGTCAGTGTGCTGCTGGCGATTCCGCTGGTGCATGCGCTGGTGCGTCCGATCCAGCGTCTCAGCGAGCATGCGGTCGCGATCGGCGAGGGACAGCTCGATCAGGAGATCGAGGTCAAGAGCAACGATGAGATCGGCCAATTGGCGATGGCCTTTCGCCTGATGGTCTCGCGTCTGATCGAGCGCGAGCGCGCCGAGCGTGAAACCGCCGCTGCGAAGGCCGCGAATGAGGCCAAGAGCGTCTTCTTGGCCACCATGAGCCATGAATTGCGTACCCCGATGAACGCGATCATCGGCTTTGCCGATCTGGTGCTGGCCACCGAGCTGAAACCCCGTCAGGCCGGCTATCTGCGCCATATTCGTCAGGCCGCCGAATCGCTGCTGCGGCTCATCAACGATATTCTCGATTTCTCCAAGATAGAGGCTGGCAAGCTGGAGCTGGAGACAATCGAGCTTGATCTTGAGCAAGTCCTGCAGAGAAGCCTCGCTGCGGTCGAGCTGCAGGCGGCAGACAAAGGACTGGAGCTTTCCGTCGACCTTGACCCGGACATACCGATGACGCTCGTTGGTGATCCGTTGCGGATTGAGCAGATCATCACGAACCTGCTCAGCAATGCCGTGAAGTTTACCGAGCGCGGTAAGATCCGGCTCAGGGTGCGGCTGAGCCATCTGGCTGAGGATCGAGTCGCATTGGATGTCAGCGTCGCGGACACCGGCATTGGCATGACGGATGAACAGATCAGGCGGCTGTTCACTTCCTTCAGCCAGGCCGACAGCTCGACCACTCGACGTTATGGTGGTACTGGCTTGGGCTTGGCGATCTGCAAGAACCTGGTGGACCTGATGGGGGGACAGATCGAGGTGAGCAGCCAGGTCGGCAAGGGTAGCCGATTTCGCTTCGAGGTGTCCTTGGGATGCCCGCCGCCGAGCGCGTCGACTGAGTCGGGTCAGGGCTCGCCGGGCGAGCTGCCGGGCGAGCTGTATCCGAGCGGCTCAACAAAGGCTGTCGGGAGGCTTGGCCCTGGGCCAGCAAGCGCAACCGGATTGGGCGAGCGAGTGCCAGCCGAGCCTGGCCAGCGCAAGCCTGAAGGCAGGCCAGGCACGGATGAGCCAGGCACGGATGAGCCAGGCAC
>CAZEZH010000236.1:0-2605 GCA_964516305.1 uncultured Halochromatium sp.
GAGGTCTTTGCCGTGCAGCCTTGGAACGTGAATCTCGCGCGATTCATCTGCCGGGTGGCGCGGCGCCATGCGCATTAGGTCTGCAGGACGGCAAGGTACTTCGCTAAGGCTGCGTGACGATGTCTCATCTCAGAGCGCTCGTCCGATGGGGCGAGTCTGCCCGTCAGTCGCTCCAGCCGAGCCACCATGAGACCAAATCGGTCGATATCATCAGGCCCAAACGTCACTGACGCATCACGCTAATGGGGATCGCTTTCAGGCCGGCCATCAGCGCAGCAACGACCTCTTGATCAAGCCCGCTCACAGGTAGAGCGGTGCCATCCGGCGCCAGTAGTAGCCGCTATGGGCACGGTCATCCCATTCGTGCAACGCATGCCAGACGCCCTTCTCCCAGAGGATGCGGCTGATGTGGCGATTGTTGTCGAGAAACGGGTCATCGCGGCCAATGACCAGCACGATATCCATCCGCCGCAAGGCCTCAAGGCGCCAGCCATCAAGCCCCGGCAGGTACTGCGCGGGCGAGTGATAGTAGATCAGCTCATTGCGGTAACCGTCGAGCAGATCGCGGAAGCACTCGACATTGAGCGTGGGGTCGTACCGCCCAGAGAAGGCGCTCAGCTTCTGGAACAGGTGCGGATGGCGAAAGGCGATATTGGTCGCATGGAAGGCGCCAAAACTCAGACCATGCGCGATGGTGCAAGGATGGCCGTTCTTGCTCGCCATCAGCGGCAGCACCTCGTTGAGGATGTACTCCTCGAAGGCCTGGTGACGCTGGATGCGACCTTCGGGATGCGCCCAGTCGCAATAGAAGCTCTCCCAATCGAGGCTATCGACGCAGTAGAGCTGCAGCTGACCGGCCTCGAGCTTGTGCCTGAGTGCCTCGGTCATGCGCAGCTGCTCGTATTCATAGAAACGCCCGTCGCGGGTCGGAAAGACCAACACCTTGGCCCCGGCATGGCCGAACACCAAGAGCTCCATGTCACGCCCGAGATGGGGGCTATACCACCGGTGATACTCGCGATTCATCGCCGCAAAAGAACCTCGTTAAGGCGTCGAGCAGGTTGTGCTCCTGGGCGATTCGTGCCGGATTCTCGGCATGACCGGTGGCCAACACGAACAGCTGCTTGGGACCTGCGAGCGCGTTGTAGATGGCGAACTGGGTCGGCGGTGCCACGGACGGATCAGAGAGCGCGGCCGCAACATGCATCGGCTGCCGGATGAAGCGCGCCGCCGAGCCCGCATCGTAATACGCCAAGGTTTCCAACAGGTGACCATGCTCGCGGGCGAAACGCTGCTGCGAGGCGGCCGAGCCGGTGGTCGGCAGTTGCAGGCGCAGGGGCTGGTGACCGAAGGTCGGGACATTCAGGTGTCCGCGGGTGATGCGCTGATCCCAAGGCAGCGCCAGCGCACCGATGCCACCGCCGAAGCTGATCCCCATGTAGCCGATGTGTCCAGCAAGGCTTGGGAAGCGCGTCAGCAGCGCGGTCACCCCGATCCACAGATCCTGAACACAGCCACCGATGATGTAGCGATCCGGTTTGTCGATGTCGTGCAGCACATGCCAGTCCGGATTGTCGGAGATCGGGGTGTGGCGACTGCGGCCGATGCCGCGGAAACAGGGCACCAGGTAGGCCGCATCGGCGCAGGGCAGCGGGAAGTCCGGTTGATCGATACCGCCATAGCCGTGGCCGACAACAAAGCCCTGCTGCGGCGCACCATGCTCGGGCTCGAGCAGCCAACCGCCGATGGTGATCCCGTCCGTTGAGTGATAATGGGCATCCCAAACGCGCATGCCCGGGCGCTGATAGGCCGAGGGGCTCAGCTGCAGGGCAGGATCAACCTCGCGTGCCTCTTGGTAGCGCCGTTGCCAGACGTCGGCAAAGTCGTCCGGTGCCTGCGGCGGCAGGATGCGCAAGAGTCCGTCGAGGTCATAGCCGTAGGTCGGATCGAAGGGGTCAGTGTGCGCCATGCGCGGATGCTCCTCGGGTCAGCGGCAAGCCGGACCATCCTCGTTGACGTTGGGCGCTAGAGGGGAGTCCCGGCTCGCAGCCGATGCGGCCATTCGCCGCTCAGGTCAGGCGCTGCACGATCCCGTCGCCTAACTCCTGTTCGATACGCTGCCACGCCGCGCTGCGCCCGCAGGCACTGCCTTGAGCGGCGCGCCAGTGCTGCCAGGCCTTGTAGTCGCGCCAGGCCGTTGACGCCTGGCTGAGGCGCTCGATGATGAACGGACGTTGGTAGGCCAAACACCGAGGACCGTAGCGCGGATCATGATCGACCCATCGATCCTTTGACCCGTTTTGCTGTGGTCGCGCGTAAGCAATGCGGGCGACGTGCCCCGCCTGCTCTTTGCACCAAAAGGCCTCGACCCAGACCACCGCTGGCCCTTGCGTCGTCTCGACCAGAAAGGCGTCGGCGACGCAGTGAGCCTTCAGTTGCAGAGGCCGACGGCGGTCGGGAATCTGAAGCTGGAGGGGTGTCAGGTTTCGAATGGCGTCTGCGAGATCCATAGTGGTGCTGTGACGTCTTGATGACGGCGGGAGCCTAGCACGAGTCAGGCCTCTTGTTCGATAACAGGCGAATCGGTCTCGGCGACCACGGCGGT
>CAZEZH010000237.1:0-2602 GCA_964516305.1 uncultured Halochromatium sp.
TTGAGACGTACCTGAAGTACGCCGAAGCCATTGGCCTGACTGCGAGTGCTGCAGCACCTGCCTGACGTCATGGCAGCCTTGAGGGGGCTGATTCGTTAGATCAGACCTTCAGGGGGCCCCGCCGTCGGTCAGCCGACGGCGGGACTTGTTGAGCTTAGATTGGCTTGAGGAGACAGATGATGGGCAAGTTTTTGGATGACATGACGCATCTGCACGAGGATATCGATCGGGGGCGGGGTGACCGGGCCCAGGCTCGGCAGGTGCGCTCTGAGCAGCTCGCGGGTCGCGCATTGAATGTCGCGGGTATGCTGAGTGACTTTGCCTCGACGCGAGCCGCACAAGGCGCGGCTAACCGAGCCTCGCGCCAGCAGTTTCTGGCTGGATTGGCGCAAGACATCAACACCCTTAACCAAGGTGTGCGCAACATGATGCAGGAGGTTCATCAGGACAGGACTGAGCGCGCAGCGGCCGCGGCCGAGGAACGCCGCGCGCAGGTCGAGGCGATTGCCGAGGACATCCGCGGGACGCTCGGGGACTTCAAACAGAAGATGGCCGCGTTTCGCTCTGATTACTTGGAGGCCGTAAACGACGACGCCTTCGCTCGGGTAGAGTTCGTTGCTGATACCGCAAGACAGGTTGCAGATTTGGTTGATGGTTTCAACCAGGAGCGGAGCGAACAGGCTAGGGCCGATGGGCAGATGCGGCTGGCCTCCATTCGGGATATCAGTGACCAGGTTGCCGCGATCCAGAGTTCGGTGGCTGAGGATCTCGTTGGAGTGCGGCAATTGTTTGGTGACCTGGCCTTTAGTGGTCCTGTTGGCCGGCAACCGTCGGCAAAGTCGCCAACGCGCTCAGCAACGCCGGCGCCAAGTGGAGCGCATGCAAAAGCCTCCGCCGGGACATCGCCGGCTCCGACTCAGCGCCCGGACACTGAAGGCGAGGCGAAGGCGGCGGTGGAGAATGGTAAATCCTCACCGAAGGCAAAGGCCGAGCGTCATTCGAAGAAGTCTGTATGAGCTGCTGTGGTGGTGTTTTGATGTGCGCTGAACCTGGAATTGTATTATGAGCCTGGAAAGTCTTCGTCCCGATGTCTGTCTGCATGAGGAAGACATCGTTGTCCCTGAAGCAAGCGAGACCTTTGTTACGACGCCTTATGTGGAGGAGGTGACGAATCGTGCGCTGGTCTATCTGCGGGCTGGCTATCCAGTTCATCTTGCGGGTCCCTCCGGCACCGGTAAAACCACCATGGCATTCCATCTGGCCGCTCTTTGGGGGCGGCCGGTGACCCTGATTCATGGTAACGACGAATTTAGTGTCTCTGACCTGATTGGTACGAATGACGCGGGCTATCGGCGCAGTAAGGTGGTCGACAACTATGTGCACTCGGTGATGCGCACCGAAGAAGAGATGCGCAAGATGTGGGTCGATAATCGTCTGACAACGGCCTGCCGCAACGGCGATACGCTGATCTACGACGAGTTCAATCGCTCACGGCCCGAGGCAAACAATGTGCTGCTCTCGGTGATGTCGGAGGGGATCTTAAACCTGCCAGGGTTGCGCACAGCTGGAGAAGGGTATCTGGATGTTGGCGGGGATTTCCGTGCCATCTTTACCTCGAATCCAGAGGAATATGCGGGAACGCATAAGACGCAGGACGCGCTTGCCGATCGCATGATCACCATCCGGCTTAATCCGCCAGATCGTAATACTGAGATCGAGATCGTCAGATCGAAGGCGGCCATCGATGAGTTTGAGGCTGGACACATCGTCGACATCATTCGCGAGTTGCGCGGTAGCGGCGAGAATAAGACCCGACCGACGTTGCGTGCTGGGATTGCGATCGGCAAGATTCTCGCTATGGTTGATGGCCATGCTCGCTTCGGTGATCGCTTCTTCCATGGCGTCTGTTATGACGTGGTGAGTACAGAAAGCGCTAAGGTCCTGCATGATGGGCAGTCGATCTTCCACGAATTGATTGACAGTGTGATCAAGCAGGTCTGTCCGCCCGTTGGCGTACAGTCGCATGCAGAGGGTATCGTGACGAACGGGCTGGGCCAGAATCTAAAAGCGGCTTTTAGCAGTAAATCGAAATCGATGAGGGGTTGATTATGGCGATCAAGACAACGCGTCCGCCACGCTCGTTGGGTGATATCAAGACTGTCGCTGGACGAAGCTCGAACAGGGATCAACGGCGTTACGCCAGCTATTTTCAACTTGGTGCGTTAGAGCTTGAACGCTATCGTCGCGGGCTTGAGCTGGATGCGGCTCAAGGTCGCATTGATGGCATTAATCAGCGCCTTGGCGAGATCGAGAGCGAGATGCAGGATCTGCTGGTGGAGGCGGGTGCCAAAGGGGTTCAGCAGTCGACGCAGCAGAGCCGGCGCCGGCACAGTGATCGCCCCCTGGAGCGCCGCAGCACAACGACCTCGGGCCAGCCTAATGGGCAGTCGCGGGGGCTGCGTCTTCGCTATTAAGGGAGCAGGTTTGAACTCCCCTTGAACAATTTATAGGAATATCATGGCTCGCAAAGTGAAACCGCAGTGCGGGAAGTTTATCTATGCACTGGTTGATGTTGGCGAAGAGAGCCCTGCTTATCGTGTGA
>CAZEZH010000238.1:0-2544 GCA_964516305.1 uncultured Halochromatium sp.
AGTAGTGCAGCTTGATATGGTCCATGTTGACGGTCTCGGCAATGACGGGCACCTGGTAGAGTTCGCGGGTGTAGGCCCAGAGATTCGGATAGTCGATGAGGCGCTGGCGGTTGCACTTGAAGTGGCCGTGATAGACCGGGTCGAAGCGCAGCAGGGTGGTGAACAGGCGCCAATCGGCCTCGGTGATGCGATCGCCGACCAGATAGCGCTGCGTCGCCAGCTTTGCCTCTAGTTGGTCGAGGGCCGCGAAGAGCTTGTCGAAGGCGTCTTCATAAGCGGCTTGGGTGGTCGCGAAGCCAGCCCGGTAGACGCCGTTGTTGACGTTGTCATAGACCAGCGCATTGATCGCGTCGATCTCGGCGCGCAGCTCGACCGGATAGAGATCAAGCTCGGCGTTGCCCCAAGCGTCAAAGGCGCTGTTGAGCATGCGGATGATCTCGGCGGACTCGTTGTTGACGATGGTCTGGCGCTGCTTGTCGTAGAGCACCGGCACGGTCACGACGCCATCGAAGTCAGAGGCGCTGTGCTGGTAGAGTTGCTGCAGCTTGTCGAAGCCGTGCACATGATCCGGTGTCGCGCCTGGATACTCGCCGAAGACCCAGCTCTCGGCCGGCATCAGCGGATGCACTACCGAGACGCTGATCAACTGCTCAAGACCTTTGAGCGCGCGCAGGATCAGGGTGCGATGCGCCCAGGGGCAAGCGTGGGAGACGTAGAGGTGATAACGGTCCGGCTCGGCCGGGAAGCCGCCCTCACCGGAGGGCCCCGGGCTGCCGTCCGCTGTCACCCAATGGCGAAAGCCGGATTCCCAGCGGATGAATTCGCCGTTTTCTGTCTGATGCATCTTAGGCTCCTGCTGTTGGCTGACGTGCAGTCATTGGTTTTGTTGGCGTTGTTCCAAGGCTGTGCAACGCTCGGTGGTCCCGACTGGTGACGACGACATCGATGGGCATACAACGCTAGAATCGGGTCCGCTAGACGTCGGTAGGCCAAAGGCGCGTCACCGATGATTGAGCTTGATTGCGCAAAAGTTGATTGCAACGGTTTGCGATAGCAAGCCTCGCACATCTTGCAAGCATTCCGGTCGGAATAGGCGCGATCGGTGCGTCTCGTGGCCCGCTGATCAGCAATGGCCCGCAGATCAGTACCAGATCGGTATGGGTTTTGCGCCGCGTTCGCCTAGCCCCGAAGCGTCGAGCCTGATGACAGCACCCCAGAGGAGAAAGCGAATGAAACTAAGACAAAGATTCCCTACCGGCTTCTACAGCGGCGCCTTGGCGCTGATACTGGTCTTGGTTCAAGCCGTCGCCCAGAGCGATGCGCTGGCGGAAGAGGCGGAGGGCGAAGCGGCCTTGTGGTTGGCGCTGGCCGAGGGTGGCAAGGTGATGCTGATCCGCCATGCGCAGTCCGAGGAGGCGACCCCTGAGGTGGCGTTGACCCTGGATGAAGATGGCGATTGCAGCCGCGAGCAGAACCTCAGCGCTGAGGGGCGCGCGCAGGCCAAGGTGCTCGGCGAACGACTGCTGCAGCAAGGCGTTGAGGTTGATACGGTGCTCAGCAGCGAACTCTGCCGGGCGCGGCAGACCGCGGAACTCGCCTTCGGCGAAGCCGAGTCCTGGACCGCCCTCAATCATCCGCGCGTGCTTCCAGAGGACGAGGCGACCTGGCTCATCGAAGACGTGCGCGAACGAATCACGGGCTTTTCCGGCAGTGCGAATCTGGTCCTGATCACCCATCGGGAAACGATCAACAACCTGAGCTTCGAGCTTACCGAGCCCGCCGAGATCGTCGTCCTCGAGCCAAATGAGACCGACGGGTTTGCCGTGCTTGGTCAATTGCTGCCGATTGCATCCGATGGCTAATCTTGGCTAGCTGCCATCGAGCGGGTTGTCTCTGCGGCTGCCTGATCGATGGGCATTAGGCCAGCCGGCAAGCCTCGCCGACTCTTCTTCCGACCGGAAATTTCGCAGAACCGGTCGTGAAGGCATGAAGCTGTCCGCTACAATCCTGAGCACGCTCGAGTATCGACGCCGACCGACTAACCAGACTAACCAGACTAACCACAACGCCTTCTCAGGATCAGGACGAACCGCCGAGAACGCAGCCACCCTGAGCAAGCGAGATGCGCGTGGATGAAATGTGCCTGATGGACACACTGATCGACATTCTGATCGGCCAAGGGGATCGCTGTGCTTGCGACCGTTCGTGACGCCTGCCAAATCCATCCGATAGTCCACGACTACCGGATGACCGAGGCCATCGAGAACCTCTCCGACCTCATCACCGACCAAGGCGACGGACGCGCCTTCTTCGACCGTAACTACATCACCCAAGGCATGGCGGACCTGTTCCGCGAGGGCCTGTTGCGCCTGAGCGGAAAGTCGGATCAAGCCACCTTCGAGCTGGCTCAGGCGATGGGTGGCGGTAAGACGCACATGATGACCGCCTTGGGGCTGCTGGCGAAGCACCCGCACCTGCGCGCCGAGGTGCTTCCCGCCGAGCTGGCAGAGCGCCTCGATTGTGGTCCAGCGCGCATCGCGGCGT